>NZ_JBFAJY010000007.1:0-198722 GCF_040655445.1 Streptomyces sp. NPDC050423 | reverse complement strand
GAACCTCGCCCCCCACCCCTTCCCGTGATCCGTCACCCGTGACCAAGGAGCCTGCCATGGGGTACGCCCATGAATACGCCGACGCGATCCTCGCGGAACCGGAGCCGACCGCCCAGTGGCCCCCTCGGGGGCCGCCTGATTCTCCAGGGGGAGAGTTGCGCAGACACGTCAGAAAAGCGTGTGTTTCGACCGTCGCCACGGCAGCCGCCGTGGCGCTCGCGGCCGGGTTGACCACCCCGGCCATGGCCCGCGACAGCAGCCCGTCAAGGTCGGCGGACGGCCCGTCCGGCGCCCGGCACCAGCTGACGCTCATCACCGGCGACCGCGTCACGGTGGACGCCAAGGGCCAGGTCGTGAGCTTCCGCCCCGCGGCGGGACGCGAGCACATACCCGTGCAGCGTCAGATACGCGACGGGCACACCCTGCTCGTCCCGGCCGACGCACACCGGCTGATCGGTTCCGGAAAGCTGGACCCCCGGCTGTTCGACGTCACGGAGCTGAACCGGGCGGAGAACCGCAGGGCGCAGAAGTCGGGCCTGAAGCTGATCGTCGCCTACCGGGGCACCGGGGCCACGGCCGCGAAGGCCGAGATCCAGGACGCGGGCGCGACCCGGGTCGGGCCCGTGCTGAAATCGCTGAACGCCCAGTCCGTGGCCACCCCGCGGGAAGACGCCGCGGCCGTCTGGCAGGCGCTCACCGCCAGGCCCTCGAACAGCGCCCAGCGGACCACGGCCACCGGGATCGACCGGGTGTGGCTGGACGGTGTGCGCCGGGCGAGCCTCGACAAGAGCGTCCCGCAGATCGGCGCCCCGACCGCCTGGAAGGCGGGCTACACGGGCAAGGGCGTCAAGATCGCCGTCCTGGACACCGGTGCGGACGCCACCCACCCGGACCTCAAGGGCCAGATCCTCAAGTCGAAGAACTTCTCCGGGACGCCCGACGCGCTGGACCACTTCGGCCACGGCACCCATGTCTCCTCGATCGCGGCCGGTACGGGTGCGAAGTCGGGCGGGAAGTTCAAGGGTGTGGCCCCCGACGCCAAGCTCCTTGAGGCCAAGGTGCTCGACGACGACGGCTTCGGTGACGACTCCGGCATCCTGGCCGGCATGGACTGGGCGGTCGCGCAGGGCGCCGACGTCATCAACCTGAGCCTCGGCGGCACCGACACCCCGGGCATCGACCCGCTGGAGGAGGCGGTCAACAAGCTCTCCGCCTCCAGCGGCGTGCTCTTCGCCATCGCGGCGGGCAACGAGGGCGACGAGGCGGGCACGGTCGGCTCCCCCGGCAGCGCGGACGCCGCGCTGACCGTCGGCGCGGTCGACGACCACGACCTGCTGGCGGACTTCTCCAGCCGTGGACCCCGGGTCGGCGACAGCGCGATCAAGCCCGATGTCACCGCTCCCGGCGTGGACATCACGGCGGCGGCCTCACCCGGCTCCGAGATCGACAAGGAGGTCGGCCAGAACCCGCCGGGGTATCTGACGATCTCCGGTACGTCGATGGCGACCCCGCACGTCGCGGGCGCAGCGGCGCTCCTCAAGCAGCAGCACCCCACGTGGAAGTACACCGAGCTCAAGGGTGCGCTCACGGCGTCCACGAAGCCGGGGAAGTACACCCCCTTCGAGCAGGGCTCGGGCCGGATCGCCGTCGACCGGGCGATCGCCCAGTCCGTCGTCGCCGACCCGGTCTCGGTGAGCTTCGGCCTCCAGCAGTGGCCGCACACCGATGACGTGCCGGTCACCAAGCAGGTGTCGTACCGCAACCTCGGTACGACCGATGTCACGCTCGCGCTCACCGTCCAGGGCACCGGCCCGACGGGCAAGCCGGCCCCGGCCGGCTTCTTCACCCTCGGCGCCACCAAGGTGACCGTCCCGGCGGGCGGCACCGCCCAGGTGCCACTGACCGTGAACACCAAGCTCGGCGGCTCGGCCGTCGGCGCCTACTCCGCGTCCCTCGTCGCGACCGGCGGCGGGCAGACCGTCCGCACCGCCGCCGCCGTCGAGCGCGAGCGCGAGTCGTACGACCTCACGCTCAGGACCATCGGGCGCGACGGCAAGCCGGCCACGTTCACCACGGGCGACGTCTACGGCATCGGCGGCGCCGCGGCCGGCCTGTGGGACTCGCCCGAGGTCGTCGACGGCATGGCGAAGCTCCGCGTCCCCAAGGGCGGGTACGTGCTGAACTCGGCCGTCTACATCGACCCGGAGGATTTCGACAAGGGCATCGACTGGCTCACCCAGCCGTACCTGAACGTCACCAAGAACACCACGGTGACCTTCGACGCGCGGCTGGCCAAGCCGGTGAACATCACCGTTCCGGCCACCGGTACGAAGTCCCTGCTCGCTTCGCCCGACCTCCAGTTCGAGACCGCGGACGACGCCTACGGCTACGGCTGGCTGCTCGACTCGTACAAGCCGCTGCGCACCGCACACATCGGCCCGAAGGCGACCGCCGTCCAGCTCTCGCAGCACTGGTACGGCACTTGGACCAAGGGCGGCGCGACCCGGTACGACATCGCGGTCGGCGGCCCGGTGAGCCGGGCGGCGACCGGCTACCACCGCGCGTTCAGCAGCGGTCAGCTGGCCAGTTTCACGATCCGCGCCGGTACCTCCGTCAAGGGCAAGACCGGCGACGTCTCCGCGTCGGGCTATCTGCCCGGCTCGTTCGACGGCTGGGCGGCCATGACCACCCAGAAGCTCCCGTCGACCACCACCGCCTATGTGTCCACCGCCGACCAGGTGCAGTGGGGCTTCTACTTCAACCAGAACGGCGCGCTCGACGAGGACGGCTTCCCGCAGACCGACGCCTCGTACTCCCTCGGCGCCCCGCAGACCGTCAAGGCGGGCAAGGCGTACGCGAGGACCGTGAACACCGCGGTGTTCGGCCCCTACCTCAACGCCGACTTCGGGGTCTTCCGTGAGGGCAACGACCTCACGGGGTCGCTGCCGCTGGTCGCCGACGGCCACCGGAACGTCGGCGACTCGACCTACAGCCCGGTGAAGACCGTGCTGTACCGCAACGGCAAGGTGCTCGTCAGGAACGACGACCCGCTGGCCGGCGAGAACTCCATCACCGTGCCGGCCGCGGCAGCCGACTACCGGCTGACCACGTCGGTGCGGCGCGGCGCCGATGTCGCTTCCGTCTCCACCCGGATCGACGCGAGCTGGACCTTCCGGTCCGGCCGGACCAAGGGTCTCGCCGCGCTGCCGGTGTCCATGGTCCGCTTCACGCCCGACGTGGCGCTGGACAGCACGGCCAAGGCCGGGAAGACCGTCTCGGTGCCGGTGACGGTGCAGGGCGCCGCCGCCGGGAAGAACCTCAAGTCGCTGACGGTGTACGTCAGTTACGACGCCGGTAAGACCTGGAAGAAGACGGCGGTCAAGAAGGGCAAGATCTCCGTGAAGAACCCGGCCAAGAAGAAGTCACTCTCCTTCAAGGCCGATGTCACGGACAAGAAGGGCAACAAGTCGTCGGTGGCGATCTATGACGCCTACTTCGGCAAGTAGCCGGTGACCGGCGGAATACAGCCGGCGCCGACCGCATGAAAGCGGCCCGCCGGGACGGTGAGACACCGTCCCGGCGGGCCGTTCGCGTCGGCGCCCGCGGTTACGCGATGCGCTCGCGCACCACCGGGGTGGCGGTGAACGGCGTGCCCGACGGGGCGATGTCGTACGAGTCGGGCAGCGCCTTCAGTGCGTAGTCGAACTTCTCCGGGGTGTCCGTGTGCAGCGTCAGCAGCGGCTGGCCGGCCGTCACCGTGTCGCCGGGCTTGGCGTGCAGTTCGACGCCGGCGCCCGCCTGCACCGGGTCCTCCTTGCGGGCGCGGCCCGCGCCGAGGCGCCAGGCGGCGACGCCGATCTCGTACGCGTCCAGGCGGGTCAGTACGCCGGAGGACGGGGCCGTCACGACGTGCTGCTCGCGGGCGACCGGGAGGGTGGCGTCCGGGTCGCCGCCCTGGGCGGAGATCATCCGGCGCCAGACGTCCATCGCGGAGCCGTCCGCGAGGGCCTTCTCCGGGTCGGCGTCCTTGAGCCCGGCCGCGTCCAGCATCTCGCGGGCGAGGGCCAGGGTGAGGTCGACGACGTCCCTGGGGCCGCCGCCGGCCAGTACCTCGACCGACTCGCGGACCTCCAGGGCGTTGCCCGCGGTCAGGCCGAGCGGGGTGGACATGTCGGTGAGCAGCGCGACCGTCCGCACTCCGCTGTCGGTGCCCAGGGCGACCATGGTGGAGGCCAGTTCGCGGGCGTCCTCGATCGTCTTCATGAAGGCGCCGGAGCCGACCTTGACGTCCAGGACGAGTGCGCCGGTGCCCTCGGCGATCTTCTTGGACATGATCGAGCTGGCGATCAGCGGGATGGCCTCGACGGTGCCGGTGACGTCGCGGAGCGCGTACAGCTTCTTGTCGGCGGGGGCGAGGCCGTCGCCCGCCGCGCAGATGACCGCGCCGGTGGTGTCGAGGACGTTCAGCATCTCGGCGTTGGTGATGTGGGCGCGCCAGCCGGGGATGGACTCCAGCTTGTCGAGGGTGCCGCCGGTGTGGCCGAGGCCGCGTCCGCTGAGCTGCGGCACGGCGGCGCCGCAGGCGGCGACCAGCGGGGCCAGCGGCAGGGTGATCTTGTCGCCGACGCCGCCGGTGGAGTGCTTGTCGGTGGTGGGGCGGGAGAGCGCGGAGAAGTTCATCCGCTCGCCGGAGGCGATCATGGCGGCGGTCCAGCGGGCGATCTCCGTGCGGTTCATGCCGTTCAGCAGGATCGCCATGGCCAGCGCGGACATCTGCTCGTCGGCGACCTCACCGCGGGTGTACGCGTCGATGACCCAGTCGATCTGCTCGGGGGTCAGCTCGCCTCGGTCCCGCTTGGTGCGGATGACGGAGATGGCGTCCATGTCCTGGAGTCCTTCCGGCCGGTACGTACGCATGAGTCCCGTTGACTCTACGCGCATAGAGGATATGAGCGCCGCCGGGCGGGCAGGTTTCCCGGCCCGCCCGGCGGCGGTGGGGCGTGCGGCGCTATCCGAGGTGGGACGGTCCGAACGCCTGCGGGAGCATCTCGTCGAGGGTGCGGAAGCCGTCCGGGGTCTCCAGGACGAGCTCCGGCCCGCCGAACTCGTACAGCAGCTGCCTGCACCTGCCGCACGGCACCAGGATCTCGCCCGCCCCGTCCACGCAGGTGAAGTGGGTCAGCCGGCCGCCCCCGGTCGCGTGCAGCTGGGAGACCAGTCCGCACTCGGCGCAGAGCCCGATGCCGTACGAGGCGTTCTCGACGTTGCAGCCGACGATCGTGCGGCCGTCGTCGACCAGGGCGGCGACGCCGACCGGGTAGCCCGAGTAGGGCGCGTACGCCCGGGACATGGCGTCCCGGGCCGCGGTCCGCAGGGCGTCCCAGTCGGCTCCCGCCACGGCGGTGGCGCCCGCTCCGGCGGTGGGCGTCACTTGCCCTGTCCCTTGCGGTAGCGCATGCCGTCCGCCTTCGGCATCCGCAGCCGCTGCGCGGAGAGCGAGAGGACGAGCAGTGTGACGACGTACGGGGTCGCGCTCACGAACTCGGTGGGCACGGTGTCCGTACCGAGGTACCAGACCAGTACGGCGGCGGCGATGACCGCGCTGACTGCGCCTTGCACGAAGCTCTTGCGGTAGAGCTTCCAGGCCGCGAGGACGGCCAGCACGACCACGAGCAGCAGGAGCAGCGCGTGGACGGACTCGCCGCCGTTGCGCAGCTGGAGCGCGTCGGCGAAGCCGAACAGGCCCGCGCCCATGGCGAGTCCGCCGGGCCGCCAGTTACCGAAGATCATCGCGGCGAGACCGATGTATCCGCGGCCGCCGGTCTGTCCCTCGTTGTAGATGTGCGAGGTGACCAGGGAGAGGAAGGCGCCGCCGAGACCGGCCATGCCGCCGGAGATGATCACCGCGATGTACTTGTACGTGTAGACGTTGACGCCGAGCGACTCGGCGGCCACCGGGTTCTCGCCGCAGGAGCGCAGCCGAAGGCCGAAGGCGGTCTTCCACAGGACGAAGAACGTCACGACGAAGAGGAGCACGGCGACGATCGTCAGCAGCGACAGGTTGGTGACCAGGCCGCCGAGGACGCCGGCCAGGTCGGAGACGAAGAACCAGTGGTGTTTCTCGACGGTGTGCAGCCAGTCGGAGAGGCCCGGGACCGTCACCGAGGTGATGTCGTCGGCCGGTGGGGACTGCTTGGGTGAGCCGCCCCTGGCCGCCGCGTCGCCCGAGTTGAACCAGAGCTTGGCGAAGTAGGTGGTGAAGCCGAGCGCCAGGATGTTGATGGCGATGCCGGAGATGATGTGGTCGACGCCGAAGGTGACGGTCGCCACCGCGTGCAGCAGCCCGCCGAGCATTCCGCCGATGACACCGGCGAGCACGCCGAGCCAGGGGTTGGTCTGCCAGCCGGCCCAGGCACCGAAGAAGGTGCCCAGGATCATCATGCCTTCGAGGCCGATGTTGACCACGCCGGCCCGCTCGGCCCAGAGGCCGCCGAGACCGGCGAGGCCGATCGGCACGGCCATCGAGAGGGCCGCGCTGATCTGTCCGGCCGAGGTGACGTCCTGAGCGCCGGTGATGGCGCGCACGGCGGACAGCGCGAGCAGCCCGCCCGCGATGATCAGGAGGATGACGGGGAAGGAGAGGCGGGTGCGGCCGCCCTTGCCGCCGGAGACCTTGGGGGCCGCGGGGGGCGGGGTGGAAGTCGCCGTGACGGTCACGCCGACACCTCCTGCTGGTCGGAGTTACGGGCGGCCTGTGCGGCGAGTTCCGCGCCGACCTTGCTCTGCTGGCGCTTGAGTCCGTAGCGGCGGACGACTTCGTAGGCGATGACGACGCACAGGACGATGACGCCCTGGATCACGCCGACGATCTCCTTGTCGTACCCCTCGAACTCCAGCTTTCCGGTGCCGCGTTCCAGGAAGCCCCAGAGCAGCGCGCCGAGCGCGATGCCGACGGGGTGGTTGCGGCCGAGGAGGGCGATGGCGATACCGGTGAAGCCGATGCCGACCGGGAAGTCGCCGCTGTACTCGTAGCTGTCGTTGAGCAGCGTGGGCATGCCGATCAGGCCTGCCACGGCGCCCGAGATGAGCATCGAGGTGACGACCATCCTCTTGACGTTCACACCGCTGGCCTCGGCGGCGGAGCCGGACTGGCCGACGGTGCGCAGGTCGAAGCCGAACCGGGTGCGCGAGAGCGTGAACCAGTAGGCGACGCCCGCGACGACCGCGACCACGATGAAGCCCCAGACGGGCGTCGGGGTGGTCGGGAACGTGAAGAAGTGCGAGGACTCCGGGAGCGGCTTGGTGGAGATCTTGGTGCCGGCCTCGTCGAGGTGGCCGAGGCGGTTCTGCTGGAGCAGGTAGCCGATGATCGCGGTCGCGATGGAGTTCAGCATGATCGTCGAGACGACCTCGCTGACGCCCCGGGTGACCTTGAGGACGCCGGCGATCCCGGCCCACATCGCGCCGACGATCATCGCGGTGAGGATGATCAGCGGGATCTGGAGGGCGCCGGGCAGGGTCAGCGCGCCGCCGACCGCCGCGGCGAAGAACGCGGCGAGGCGGTACTGGCCGTCGACGCCGATGTTGAAGAGGTTCATCCGGAAGCCGACGGCCACCGCGAGACCCGCGAGGTAGTACGTCGTCGCCTTGTTCAGGATGTAGACCTGGCTGTCCGACTTCACCCCGTAGTCGAACATGATGCCGAAGGCGCTGAACGGCTCCTTGCCGGTGGCGGCGAGCACGAGTGCCGTCACCAGGAAGGCGACCACGATCGCGAGTACGGGGGCCGCGATGCCCAGGAGCAGCCGCTCCTTGTCGATCTTCTTCATCGGTCCTCTCCCCCGTCCCGGGGGTCGGTGTCGTCCGTGGTGGGGGCGGCGGATCCGCCGTCGCCCTCGGGCGCTTCGAGGTGACCCTCGGCCGCGCCCGTCATCGCCGAGCCGAGTTCCTCCGGGGTGACGGTCGCGGGGTCGGCGTCCGCGACGAGCCCGCCGCGGTACATGACGCGCAGGGTGTCGGAGAGCCCGATCAGCTCGTCCAGGTCGGCGGAGATCAGCAGCACGGCGAGTCCCTCGCGGCGTGCCTCGCGGATCTGGTCCCAGATCTGGGCCTGGGCGCCGACGTCCACGCCCCGGGTCGGGTGCGCGGCGATCAGGAGCTTGGGCGAGTGGCTCATCTCGCGGCCGACGATCAGCTTCTGCTGGTTGCCGCCGGAGAGCGAGGCCGCGGTGACCTCGGTGCCGGGGGTGCGCACGTCGTACTCGCGCACGATCCGCTCGGTGTCGGCGCGGGCGGCCTTGGGGTCGAGGAAGACGCCCTTGCTGTTGGGGCGCTCGGTGACGTGGCCGAGGATGCGGTTCTCCCAGAGCGGGGCCTCCAGCAGCAGTCCGTGCCGGTGGCGGTCCTCGGGGATGACGGCCATGCCGTCCTCGCGGCGCTTGCGCGTCGGGGTGCGGGAGATGTCCGCGCCGTCCAGGGCGAGGGTGCCCTCGTCGAGCGTGCGCATGCCCATGATGGCGTCGACCAGTTCGGACTGGCCGTTGCCCTCGACGCCGGCGATGCCGAGCACCTCGCCCTTGTGGATGGTGAAGGTGATGCCGTCGAGCACGGCGCGCACCACTCCGTCCGGGTCGGTCGCGGTCAGCCGCAGCCCGTCGACGGCCAGCATCGGTGTGTCGGTGACGGTCGACTCGCGGGTCTCCGGCGACGGCAGCTCACTGCCGACCATCAGCTCGGCGAGCTGCTTGGCCGTGGTGTGCTCCGGGTCGGCGGTGCCCACGGTCGTCCCGCGCCGGATGACGGTGATCTCGTCGGCCACCGACAGCACCTCGCCCAGCTTGTGCGAGATGAAGATGACGGTCAGGCCCTCGGCCTTGAGCTCGCGCAGGTTGTCGAAGAGCGCCTCGACCTCCTGCGGTACGAGGACGGCGGTGGGCTCGTCGAGGATCAGGGTGCGGGCGCCGCGGTAGAGGACCTTGAGGATCTCCACGCGCTGGCGGTCGGCGACACCGAGGTCCTCGACCATGGCGTCCGGCCGGATGCCGAGACCGTACGAGTCGGAGATCTGCTTGATCTTGGCGCGGGCCCGGTCCCCGATGCCGTACAGCTTCTCGGAGCCGAGTACGACGTTTTCCAGGACGGTGAGGTAGTCGGCGAGCATGAAGTGCTGGTGCACCATGCCGATGCCGCGGTCGATGGCATCGCCCGGGTTGGAGAACGTGGCCTGTTCGCCGTCCACCGCGATGGTGCCCTCGTCCGGCTTCTGCATGCCGTACAGGATCTTCATGAGCGTGGACTTGCCGGCACCGTTCTCGCCGATGAGGGCGTGGACGGTGCCGCGGCGCACGGTGATGTCGATGTCGTGGTTGGCCACGACCCCGGGGAACCGCTTGGTGATGCCGCGGAGCTCCACGGCATGAGGACTGCTGGACGCGTTGATGGCGCACTCTCCTTGACAGGAGCGGAGGGCGGAGGCGGTGGGGTGCCGATTGCGGGGGCGGAAAAAGGTACCGCGCCCGAGCGGGCGCTACGCGCGTAGCGCCCCCGAATCGTTGGCCACCTGTTCACAGGTGGCGTACCGGGGCCGGTGACCCCCGTCGCGGGGGTACGTGAATCGGGGCCCGGACGAGCAGCCGAAGCCGCTCGCCCGGGCCCCGATCGACGGGCCGGATCAGGTCGTGGACTTGACCTTGATGGTGCCGTCGACGATCTTCTTCTTCGCGGCGTCCAGCTGGGCCTGGATGTCCTTGAGGTGGTCACCCGTGGTGGTCAGGCTGACCCCGCCCTTGGCCAGGGAGTAGGTGTTCGTGCCGGTCAGCGGCTTGCCGTCCTTGACGGACTTGACCAGGTCGAACACACCGGTGTCGACGTTCTTGACGACCGAGGTCAGGATCGTGTCCTTGTACTTCGCCAGCGCCGGGTCCAGGGCCTGGTCGGAGTCGACACCGATGGACCAGGCGCCCTTCTTGCCCGCGACGGCCTCGATCGAACCGGCACCCGAGCCGCCCGCGGCGGTGAAGATGACGTCGACGCCCTTGTCGAGCATTCCCTTGGCGGCTTCCTTGCCCTTGTCGGGGCTGCCGAAGCCGGACAGGTCCGAACCGGTGGACAGGTACTGGATCTGCACCTTGGCCTTCGGGTCCGTGTCGGTGACGCCCTGCTGGAAGCCGGCGGCGAACTTCTTGATCAGCGGAAGGTCCACACCGCCGATGAAGCCGACCTGGCCGTCCTTGGACTTCAGCGCCGCCGCGACACCGGCGAGGTAGGAGCCCTGCTCCTCGGTGAAGACGATCGAGTCGACGTTCTTCACGTCGGAGACCGAGTCGACCAGGCCGAAGCTGATCTTCGGGTACTTGGGGGCGATCTTGTCGACCGCGTCCTTGTAGGCGAAGCCCACGGCGATGACCGGGTTGTAGCCGCCCTCGGCGAGCGACTGCAGCCGCTGCTCACGGTCGGCCTTGGACTCACCGTTCTTGGCGGTGAGCTCCTTCGTCTGGGCGTCGAACTCGGCCTTGGCCTTGTCCAGGCCGCGGGCCGCGGAGTCGTTGAACGAGTTGTCGCCCCGGCCGCCCACGTCGTAGGCCATGCCGATCTTCATCCCGCCCTTTTCGGAGCCGGTGGACTCGTCGGACGAACTGCCGCACGCGGTGGCGGTGAGAGCGAGCGCCGCAGTGATGGCACACGCGGCGGTGATCTTGGATACCGGGCGCAAGGGAAGGCTCCTTCAAACCTGACCGAAGCGCCTCTGCCGGCGCTGGTTTCGCGGCGATCGTAACGCGCGTAGATGTCAGATAAAGCCCTGTACGGAAGCCGTTATCGGATCGTCGCGAACCGGGGGTGACCTGTCCGGTTACAGATGATTACCGTCCAGCAACGCAGAGGCGGTGAAGAGCTCCACGCCAACGGTGATCGCCTCCTCGTCGGCGTCGAAGTTGCCCCGATGCAGGTCCAGACCACAGGTATCGCCGGGTGTACGCACTCCGAGCCGTGCCATCGCGCCCGGGACGTGCTCCAGGTACCAGGAGAAGTCCTCTCCGCCCAGGCTCTGTTCGGTGTCCTCGATCGCATACGATCCGCGGCGGGCGGTCATGGCCACGGTGAGCAGATCGATCGCGGCGGCGTCATTGACCACGGGCGGGACGCCCCTGATGTAGTTGATCACCGTCTTGGCCCGGTGCATTCCGGCCACCTCGTCGATCGCGGCGTGCACCAGATCGGGGGCGGCCCGCCAGGCCGCCAGGTCCAGGCAGCGAACGGTGCCCGACAGCTCGGCGTGCTGCGGGATCACGTTGCAGGCGTGCCCGGTCTCCAGCCGCCCCCAGGTCACCGCGAGGCCGGCCCGCGCGTCGACCCGGCGTGCCAGCAGCGCGGGGACCTCGGTGGCCACCCTGGCGGCGGCGGTGACCAGGTCGGTGGTCAGGTGCGGGCGGGCGGTGTGGCCGCCGGGCCCGTCCAGGGACAGCTCCAGCCGGTCGCAGGCGGAGGTGATCGCCCCGACCCGCAGCCCGATCCGCCCCACGTCGACCTTCGGGTCGCAGTGCACCCCGATGATCCGGCCGACGCCCTCCAGCACCCCCGAATCGATCGCGTCGGGCGCCCCGCCGGGCAGCACCTCCTCGGCCGGCTGGAAGATCAGCCGCACCGGGTTGGGGAGCAGCCCCTGCCGGTCCAGCCCGGCGAGCACGAGGCCGGCGCCGAGCACGGTGGTGGTGTGGACGTCGTGCCCGCAGGCGTGCGCCCGGTCGGGCACGGTGGAGCGGTAGGGGACGCCCGCCTTGGTGTCCGGGATCGGCAGCGCGTCGATGTCGGCCCGCAGCGCCAGCATGGGCCGCGTGCTCTCGCTCCGTGTCCCCACGTCACACATGAGCCCGGTCCCGGAGGCGAGCACCCTGGGCTCAAGACCCGCCAGCTCCAGCCGGGCCTTGATGGCCGCGGTGGTGCGGAACTCCTGATTGCCGAGCTCGGGGTGCATGTGCAGATCGCGGCGGAAGGCGATCAGCTCGGCGCGCAGCGCTTCTGGCAGCGTGCCGGGCAGCACCGGGCTCCCGGCCGGATCAACATCGGACTCGCGGGACTTCAACTGGTTCACCCGTCGAAGGGTAGGCCCCTTGCCACACCAACTGGCCACAGATCAACAAAAGTTCAGCCGCATAGACGAACTAATGACGACGAGAAAGTGAGTGATATCCATGAAAGGTGGGTAAACTGCGCCGCCGCATCGGCCTGTCCTGGCGCGGAAGGCCTGCCTTCGCGCGCGGCCGGGCAGCCCGGGTCTCCATGCGGTGCACGAAACCCCCAGCTGCCCGGCCCGTCGCCGAATCAGCGAAGCCGCGACTACACGGAGGCCCGCTGCTCGCGGGTCAGTGCCCTGGCAGCGCTGCGGCGCTCGGCGGACTGCACGTCCACCGGTCCGCCCGCCCCCTTGCCGGGCAGCTCGCTCCATCCGCGGAGCTTGCGAGCCACCGTGTCAAGCAGCTGGTCACCCGGCTTCACCGCCAGGTAGAACAGCGACTCGTCGGGCCGTTTGTCGTCCCCACCCCAGCGCACGACACCGTCCAGCTCGGCAAGGATGTCGCGGACCACGGCCTCCTGCTGCGGGAAGTAGCCGCCCTTGGCACCGAGCGGGTGGTGACCCGGCCGGATCTGCACGGCGGTTCCCGACGCCTGGTTGGCCTCGGCCAGTCCGCGGCGCACCTCGCCGGGGCGCCGCCAGCCGACCACATCGCCCGCGCGCAGGACGTCCACCTCGTAGTGGAAGCGGCGGATGAGGTGCACCAGCACGGTCTCCACATCGCCGATCCGCACAGTGACGCCCTTGATGGGCGTACCGGGGACCGGGCGCGTCCAGACGGCCCCGCCCCGGTCGGTGGCCAGCTCCATCTCCCATCCGTTGGGGCTGGGTCTGCCGTGGCGGGTGCGCTTGCCCCGCTCGACGGCGCGGCGGGCCGCGTCTCTGACGTGCTTGGGCTCGATGTATGCGCCTGCCGCGTGGGCGGGCGAGGCGAGGTACTGGGAGAAGGGCAGCGATACAGCTGCCGTCGCGCCCGCGATCACGGTGGTCCGGGCGAGGAAGGTACGGCGGGATATGTTCACTGATGCCTCGTCTCTCTCTTGAATTCCTTGGTGACCCGGCGCTCGGACTCCAGCGCGCTGAAGCCGCCCAGCACAACGGCGGTGAGGGCGAGGGCCGCCGCTGCGGGATTGACGTAACCGGGCACACCCGCCGGATACGTGGTGCCTGTCGCGACGTGGCAGCCGAGCCCCAGAGGGATGTAGGCCGGCCGGTAGGAGTCGATCTCCATCACGTGGGCCGGGCCCACGGCCTCTTTGCACGCGAGGTCCCGTCGCGTCTCGTCGAGCAGCGCCAGGTGCAGGGCGCCCCAGACGTAGAGGGCGGCGGCACCCGCTGCCGCAAGGGCGGCAACCGAGCGGAACAGCACCAGCGACCCCGAACGTCTGACTCCGTTGCGGGCCACCGATACGCAGGCGTAGACACCGAGCACGCCGGCTACGAGCACCCCGATGAGGATGACGAGGCCCAGGGCGAGCACGCTGTGTCCGGAGTACGGGTCACTTGGCATGATTATTCCTATTACATCCGGGAAAGGGTGTCGTACTTCTCGAAGATCTGATAGAGCGCCATGCGCTTCGTCGCGTGCTCTTCGGCCTCGTTGCCCCAGCCCTGGTAGCGGCGCAGGACCTCGAAGATCTCGTACTGGGTGTAGTTCAGGTTCATGGCCCGCAGGGTGGTCTCCCCACCGGGCCCGTTGTTGCCGCCGGGCTTGCCGCCCGCGTCCCACAGGTGGATGAGGGAGACAGTCTTGACGGAGTAGGCGTTGTCCTGGTTGATCTTGTGCCACATGGTCCAGATGTCGGGGTCCTCGGCCGGGTCGAGCACGGTACCGCTGACGAGACCCTTCCCGATGCAGTAGTTCCAGGCGCGGATGCCGACATCGCCGCTGATCTGGGCGATTCCGGTGGAGGAGTCCCGCAGGGGAGTCATGCCGCCCCCGACTCCGGTGTGGTAGTAGGCGACTGCAGCGTCCACGCCCAGGTCGACCACGTCGTAATGGCGCATCTCCCAGTACGCACTGGTCTGGATCAGCGCCTTGCGCATGTTGTATTGGTGCGACAGATCCGTGATCAGCGCATCGTGGGAGAGGATCGTGTCAAGGCACTCGGTGTGCGTGAAGATGCGCTTGACGTCCGAGTTGGCGAAGCCGATCGACTGCATGTACGAGCCGATGTTGTCGTGCAGCGTCTGGTAGTAGCCCATGGCGAAGGCGGCGTCGGGCCCGTCGGTCCGTGGTGCGTTGAAGGACCCCTCCCCGATGTCGCGGCCCGAAGCGATGTTGTGGTCAACGTTGATGGCACCGTCGCCCGTGCCGAGGGTCCGGGTGACGACCTGGTCATAGGCCCAGTTCGGCGGCAGCGGGTAGCCGTAGTTGCCGGAGAAGCCGCTGGACATGTCGGAGACGAAGCTCGCCGTGGCGTGGCCGGCGTCGGATACGCGGATGCACACGTTGCGGGGGCCGTAGACACCGACCCGGTAGGGGTTCCCCGATATCGCCAGTGCGTCCTGGATGCCCTTGAAGTAGGGCAGGATGCTGTCAGTGACCTCGTAGTCGTACGCATCGAAGTCGACCGCGAAGAAGATACGGGCACCGGTCTTGAATCCGTGGCGTTCGGCCGCGTTGACGGCGGCGAAACCATCGGCATTCCCGGACGGATAATTGAATCCGTCAGCATCCCGCCCGTACGTCTGGTAAATCGGGTAGCAGCGAAGCCCGTTGTCCGCGATGGTCTGGAGTTCGCCGGGCTGGATCTCCTTCTCGGGGAGGGAGGTCGTGCTGGGGTTGAGCAGATAGCGCCCGACGTACTTGACGCCTTCGGACTTCAGGGTTGCCGCACGGGCCGGCGTGATCTTCGTGATCCCGTCACAGGCCTCACCCCTGCGGTCCTGGTCACCGTAGGAGACAAGCAGGGATGCCCAGGTGGGGAAATCACCCTTCCCGGTGACCGCGAGCTTCACAAAGGTCTGGAACGCGGCGGTCTCCCCCGCGAGGGCGCTGCCGAAGGAGCTCGAAAAGGCCACCGCCGAACGGCCGTTGAGGATCATCGCGGCACTGAAGAGCTGCACCCAGACGCCACTGGCGCCCTCGGCGAGCGTGTGGTCCGCGAGGCCGGATTTGGTTCCCGGACCGAAGTTGCCGTTGGCCACGCCATCGGCCATGCCCAGTTCGAACTGGACGGCGTACAGCATGGACTGGGACACGGTCCGGGAGTGGTGGCCGTCGCAGGGGATGACGTAGAAGTCCTTCCGCAGGACGTACTTGCCGTTCAGCCACTGCTGAACGGAGCGGATGGCACTCGACCCGCCGCTGACGGTGACGTAGGCGTCCATGTTGAACAGACCCTTGACGACCTTCGGCCACAGGGCGCTGCCCGGATAGGTGACGCTCAGGCCCATGTCCGCGTTCAGCTTCGTGACGGCGGCCTGGACACGGGAGTTGTAGGTGCCGTCGATTTCGCCGCCGTCGTAGCCCTTGCAGTACAGGGCCGACTGGATGATGCGGGCGAAGTTCGCGGAAGGAATGGTGGAGGCATCCAGCTTCCCGTACTTCTCACCGATCGCGGCCAGTGTGGCCGGACCGAAGGAGTCGGAAAGGCTGGAGATGCCCATTTCGTACTGCAACGCCCGGGTCAGGGCGTACATCGTGGTCCAGCCGGTGAGGCCGTTCTCGTCCAGCTTGGGTATTCCCAGCGTCGCACCGTTGCCATAGGTCGTATTCACGAACCTCTGGGCAATGCGAACCATTTCGTCGGCCATGCGCTGCCTCTTGTCTTCTGAGTTCGAATTGAAAGGAGTCGACAGACGGAACGATCATTACACAGAATCAATCTCCTGTGAATACTCGTCAATTTACCTGCAGGAAACGTGAGTTGGAACGTTCTTGAATCGTTCGGCGTCCAGAACTGCACGTATCGGGGCCGGCCGCCGATCGAACCGATCCGGGAGACTCTACGAAAAGGACAGGGTTTCGGACGGGTAGATGATTTTACCGTCGGAGTGCCTCGACGGGCTGGATACGGGACGCCCGCCACGCCGGGTACAGCCCCGCAAGCAGACCGGTGGCGAGGCCGATGCACGGCGCGGCCGCCACCGTCGCCGGGTGAATCACCGGAGTCCACTCGCGGGCGAGGGCGACGACGACGACGGTGAGCACACCGAGCGAGGTGCCGACCAGCCCGCCGAGGGCCCCCAATGTCCCCGACTCGGAGAGGAACTGGGCCGTGATGTGTCTGGCCCTCGCGCCCAGGGCCCGGCGCAGGCCGATCTCCCCGGTTCGTTCGAGCACGGAGACGAGCGTCGTGTTCGCTATCCCGACGGTACCGATGAACAGGCAGATCATCGCGAGCAGGAGGAAGAGCTGATCCAGGTCCTGGGTCACCTCGGTACGCAGGCTCTTGGGGTCGGGCGGGGGTGTCGCCCTGAAGTAGCCGGGGTGGGCGGGGCTGATCGCCGACGGGGCCTCGGCGGCGATCTGGGTCGCCGCTCCGAGGTCGGTGGAGATGAGCATCCTGGCGTTGCCCGTGGGCGTGCCCCAGATCTCCCGCGCCGCGGTCCGCGGCACCACGACCGACAGCAGAAGGTCCGCTTCACGCTGCACGTCGTCGACGATGCCGATGACGAGGAACGCCTCGTCACCGACGAAGACGGCCGGCTGGGTGTCCAGCGTGCCGATACCGAGCCGTGCCGCGGTTCCCGCACCGATCACGGCGACCCGCTGCCCGGTCCTGTCGTGCCAGTCGTCGAAGATCCTGCCCTGTGACAGGCGGGGCCCGGCGGCCTCCAGGACTCCCGGGGACGCCGCGACCACCTGGATCCGGCCGCTGTCCGCGAGCCCGTCGATGGGGGCGGAGCGTACGGAGTTGCCGGCCTTCAGCTGGACCGGCCAGTACACCCCCGCGTGCTGCACACCGTTGAGACGCTCGGCACGCTCGCTCGCGTCCTGTGGGAAGGCCAGATCCACGAACTCGGTCTGTTCGTGGGCCACGTCCTCGACGGTCACCTCGGTCGCCATCAGGGCGTTGAACCGCTCGTCGATCTGAGACGACGCGGTCGCGGTGAGCCCCAGGACCGCCACGAAGGTTCCGACGCCCAGGACGGTGCCGATCGACGTGAGCGCGGACCGGGTGGGCCGCTGCATCATGCCGGCCACCGATTCGGCCACCAGGTCCCGGAAGGAGAGCCGGGACGCCTCGACCCGCCTCGTCGGCCGCAGGATCCGGACGAGCCGTTCGAGCCGCTTCATGCGGCGACCCGGTCGGTCATCAGCCCGTCCCTGATCTCCAGGGTGCGGTCGCCCCGAAGGGCCACGGCGGGGTCGTGCGTGATGACGAGCACCGTCATTCCGCTCCTGTGGAGTTCGTCGATGAGTTCGAGGATCGAGTCGGCCGTTGCCGTGTCGAGATTCCCGGTGGGCTCGTCGCACAGCAGCAGGGAAGGGTTCCCGACCAGCGCCCGGGCGATCGCGACGCGTTGTCGCTCGCCACCCGACAGTGTCGTCGGGAGGGCGTGTATCCGCGCCCCCAGCCCTACTTGTCGCAGCGCCTGTTCGGCCCTGGCCATCCGCTCGCGCCTGCCCACTCCGCGGTAGACGAGAGCCAGTGCCACGTTCTCGCAGGTGGTCCTGTGCGGCAGCAGGTGGAAGGACTGGAACACGAAACCCACGCGCCGGCCCCGCAGTGCCGTGCGGTCCCCGTCGCGCAGCGGTCCGGTATCGGTCCCGTCGAGTTCGTAGGTACCGCTGGTGTGTCTGTCCAGCAGACCGATGATGTTGAGGAAGGTGGACTTGCCGGCGCCGGACGGGCCGATGATGGTGACGAACTCGCCGCGTCGCACCACCAGATCGCAGGGCCGGAGAGCGTGCACGGGCGGCGGGCCGGGATAGGTGAGGCCGACTCCCCGCAGAGCGATGACGGGCGGGGCGGGAATGTCCGGGACCAGCGGTACGGAAGTCACTTCTCAAGCCCCCCGGCACCGGCGCCGTCGGCTCTGATCCCTATGACGACGCGCTCGCCTGCGGCCAGTCGCTGCCCGGCCGTCGGCCTCAGCTCCACCTGGCCGTCACCCGACGTTCCGGTGGTCACCTGTACGCGCCTGCGGGAACCGTCGGGCATCAGCACCGTCACCGACGTCCTGCCGTCGGTGCCTGCCGAAACCGCCGAGACCGGAACGACCAGTGCCTTTTTCCGGGTCGATGCCGCTTCGACGGTCAGACGGACGTCCTGTCCCGCCAGGTCGAGCGGCAGACTCTTCGTCGGTCTCACGACGACCGGATACCCCCTGGCGCCCGTCGTGGGCGAGGCGACGGAATCCCCGCCGGAGGAGGACTGGGCATCGATGAGGACGTCGGAGACGGTCGCCACCGTCCCCTGAGAGGTCGCACCGGTGAGCTCGGACAGGATCTCGACCTTCTCCCCCGTCTGCACCAGCCCCTTCTGGTGGGCCTGCAACGCACCGTTGATCACCAGCTTCCCGGCGGAGAGCGTCAGCACCTTGCCCGTCGACTGTGTACCGGCACGTGCGGTCACACTGTCCACACGTGCGGGAAACGACGTGAGGAAAACGAGCTCGGAGACAGGAATCGTCGGGCCGGACTTGGCCTCGGCACGGCTGAGCCGCTCCTGGGCCTTCCGGAGGTCCCCCTCGGCCCGGTCGATCTGCTTCGCCGGTGCGGACCCGGGGAGATCCTCCAGACCGCGCCGTGCGGCGACAACCTGGTCCTGTGCCTCTTCCAGGACGAGGCCCTCGTCCTGCTGCGCCGGCAACGGGGTGTAGCCGAGGTCCTCGTACAGTGCCGCGACCGCCTCCTTCGTCCGCGATCCGAAGTAACCCTTGCTGTCGCCGGTCGCCGGATGCCCCAACTTCGCCAGTGAGCTCTGGAGTTGGGCGATGTCATCGCCCTGGGCGCCGGGCTTGAGGTCCCGGTACATCGGGAGAGTTCCCTGCAGGGCGATGACCGGCCGCCCTGACACCTCCAGCAGGAGTTGCCCGGCCTTCACCGACTGCCTGGCCCGGACCGGCACCCTGGTCACGATGGCCGCGCCCGCGTCCGGACCGCTCGCGCTCGGCGTGACGTCGACCGACTGCTCGGAGGACACCGTGCCTCGAATGATCACGGAGTCCTTGAGCACCCGGTACTCCACCGGGGCGGTGATCACGCTGGGCGGCGGCGGCGCGGTGTCCGCGACCGCCTGGGCAGGCGACTTGATCACCTGGGTCGCGAGCACTCCGGCGACGGACAGCAGAACAGCCGCCCCGGCCACCCCGGCCACCCACCTTCGCCTGCGGGTAAGGCGAAGGGAAGCCTCTTGCCCGTCGGCTTCTTCCATGGCCGCCCTCCTCGATCGCTCGTCACCGCCCGCCCCTCGGTGCGCCGGAAGGGGCTGTCACACAGGGCGGACGGCATGGTGCATGCATATGAACTGAACTGTCGGGCAGAGCCGACCAAGGGCTGGCCCGTAATTGCTGGTGGAACAGCGCGCGGCGTCAGATGCGGTGCATCGCAAGGCGGAGGGACGCCCGAATACTGGATGTATTCGGGCGTTCCGACAACGCAGCGAGGTGCCGTAGCTGTCGTCGTGCGCCCGCCAGGAATTGCGGGACAGCCCTTAGCCGGCCTGCGCGATCTTGGCCGACGCTCGACGCACCAGGGAATCAAACATCTTCGCGTCCGCGACCAGAACCTCTTCGTTCCTGGAGATCAGTTCCTCCTGGATACTGGATTCAATGGCGAACCATGTTCCGGCCAGATTCACCGAGTCCTTGCAGACGACATCGGCGCTCGCTGCGGAAATCTCGGTGGGCTTCGCCGACTGCCCCTGAATGTCATCGAGCGGTTCGAGCGGAGTCCTGTACGAGTGACCGCTGCGCGCCATGCATTCCGACCACGCCTTGAGCGCCTTCTTTACCTGGGGATTCTCTTGCGAGCGCGCGAAGCTCACATTGTTGATCTTCTCGGCCATCCGCTGACGCTGTTTGATGCCGAGTTTACGCTGAGCCTCTCCCGAGCAACCGCCGGCAGGAATCACCTTGCCGTCCACCTTGGCCCCGGGCTTGGCGCCGTTGACCGGGTCCTGGTCGCCGATGAATACCTTGTTCTCGGTTTCGGACATGGGCTGCGCCTCGGCGCCTGGAGCCGCCGGGGCACCGGCACCCGGCAAGTGATAGCCGTTGATTTTCGCATTCGTCGCACTGGACACACCGTAGCGACGTACCCGATTGGCGCCGTTCTCTTTCGATTCAAGGGTGCTCTGGCTTATTTCCGGCACCTTGTACGCGTAACCGAACCGCGCCATACACACCCGGATGAACTCACCCGAGGCTGCCGCAATCCTGGCGTCTTCGCCCACTGCGGGTAGATATTTCTCGATGGGGAACGCCGGCATCTCCTGAATCCCGACCTTCGGAACGTGGTTCACCGTCGGTTGGGCGGACAGGGCGAGAGCGGCCTCGTCGGAACTGCCTGCCGCACCCTCGCCGTCCCCCGACGTACCACAGCCGGCCAGAGAGATCAGACAAGCACCCACGGCCACTCCACGGAGCACGGTGGGGCGGACGGCTTTGAGCATCCTGGTCATTTCCATTGCTTCCTTCAGAGCGCACACGCGATCCGACCGTGACGGTTCGCAAGGAAGGCCAGGTGAGGCGGCACGTCACACCTCTCCCACACCGTTCGTCCCCGATACGGAGCGGGCGCGCATGTCGACAAAGCGGAGGTTGCTTCCGTCGCGCCCTTCAGACGGTGACGACGGAAGCAACCTCGACGCTGCACCGAACAGTCGTTCAAAACGGCAACGGCTGGACACCGGTCAAAACGGCGGGAGCATCCGTTTCACAGGAAAACTCCCACCGGCCGAGACCTGGAAGGTCACGCGCTCTCGTAGAACATGTCCTGCGAGGCATTGTTGTTGTACGTACCGTTCAGGTTTCCGTACCACACGGCAGAACCCTGGTAGCCGTACGCCGGGAACGAGTCCCAGGTACCGCCCCAGCCGCTGTTGTAGTACACACGCACCACGTAGCCGGAGTAGTTGTATGCCGACGCCGCATTGTTCTTCAGCCAGGTGCCCTGACCGTTCTTGCCATCCAGTTCGAACGAGTAGCGGGCACATCCCTGCGAGGAGCACACGGTCGGGTTGGCATCATAATTGTGGACGTCCCCGAAGATGCAGCGCTTGGAGCCTGCGACGTTCGAGTTGTAGTAGAGGCCGAAGCCCGGCCAGGAAACTCCGCTGCGCCCGCACGTAACCTGAGTTCCGTCCGTGGGGGCTGCCGCTGCAGGAGTTACTGCTGCTGCAGAAAACGCCAGCGCACTCAGAGAAATCATCAAAGCCTTGCGAAACTTCATTTCCCCACCCAATCAAATAAATTAGAAATGGTAAATGAATCGAAAAGAAGTCGTCGCCGGATTTCGCCCACCCCAAGGGCTCCGCCGTCGATCCTCCCCCACTCGTTGAAAACGAGATTATCACCGGATCAAGCCCATGTCTTTACTCAGTGAATATTTTCCCAAAAGTAATTGACGCACACAATCATTCCTTATGGCCCCCTTAGGCGGGTTTGACGATTACCCCATGTGCGGCATCCGGGATATACGGGCATGAAAGGCTTGGAGTCGCTGTGAAGCGCGTGAGAGCGAGCCGCTTCCACTCACGCGCAGTAACCAGAAGAGGGCACCGCCACAGATCCGTGTGGCGGTGCCCTTGAGGTACGCGGTTGCGGCTGTTCCGTTCCAGAACGGCAAGGAGTCAGGCGCTCAGCCCGACGCCGCGGAGGGGCGAAGGCCGGGTCCGGTGCGGCGCCCCGGCCGGGACGGCGGCGGGCGGTCGTTGCCGTCGTCGCAGGAGGCCGGGACCGCCGTCAGCCCGGCAGCCCGCGGCGCATCGGAAAGAGGGCCAGTCCGATGCACACGGCTCCCGCTGCCAGCAGGTCCAGGCTCATGGCCATCATGACGATCCCGGCCAGCACCAGAAGCGGGGACCAGGCCGGGACCTCGTCCCGGCGGAAGAACGCGAGCAGGGTGACGAGCGCCAGCAGCCCGAGCCAGAACAGCATCGGCACCGCCGTGTAGACCACCGGCATCACACCGGGCACGTCCTGCACCTTCTCGAACATGTCACTCATGGCCCGGTCGTCCGCCGCGACGAACCCGACCGCCAGGTCGATCACCGCCTGCACCGCCACCGCGGCCACCCCCAGCAGCCCGGCCCCCGCCGCCACCCGGACTCCGGCCCGTCTGCCGCCACGTACCCCGTCCGGCATCCGCAGGCCCCGGAAGACCGGAACGAACGCGAGCACCCCGGCCAGGAACAGCACGTGCGCCACCGACCACCACACCCCGGGCCCGTAGTCACCCACCGCCAGCCCGGCCGACCGCACCAGCCCGTAACCGGCCATCAGGGCCGGGCCCAAGAGGAACTTCCTTGCGGCGGAGCTGCCCTGACGTCGCGTCATGTTCGTGGTCTGCATGCTTCGATGATCGACTCTGCGCGCCCCCGCCCGCTATCGGGGATGACCCCGGGCCGACCCTGGCCCGGATGCCCGCGGCACCTGAGGGTGGTCTCGGGGTCGGCGGCCGCGCGGGGTGACTTCCCGGTACACGTGCGGGCCGGCTCACGCCTCCCTGGTCACCGCCGTCGCCCGCCACGGCGCCAGCCGCTGGACGTCGCGGGCCGTCTCCGTGACTCCCGCGAGGAAGCCCTGCGCCCGTGGGGACGCCGTTTCGCGGAGCCACTCCGGGGCGATGTCGCAGACCGCGACCTTCACCTCGGTGCCGACCAGGGCCAGGGGCAGGGTGTGGACCACCGTGGAGGGGAAGCTCAGGACCGTGCGGCCGATCGGGCCGCGACGGGCGATGAGTTCCAGCGGGAGGTCGGGGCGGACGATCTCCAGGCCGGTGGCCGCTTCCAGGGCGTGGAGCTTCTCGGTGGATTCGCGGCGGTGGGCGAAGTAGCGGGTGGCGCCGTGGGTGCGGGCCAGTTCGGCGACCGCCTCCAGGTACGGGGCGCGGTCGACCACGCCCGTCTCCACCAGGGAGGTGCCGACCAGGTCCGCGCCCTTGGTGAGCAGGGGCGGGCCGAAGCGGGAGCGGGTCCAGGAGAAGGTGTTGGGGATGAGGGTGATGCCGGGCGGCGGGATCACCGGCATCGCGGTGAAGAGTTCGACCTCGCGGGCCGCGGACGGGGTGAAGCGGCGGCGCGCGGTGGCGGTGACCGGGGCCAGGGCCAGGTCGCGGGGGCTCGATCCGCCGCGGCGGTGCCAGCGGGTGAGGCGTTCGCCGCGGGTGAGCTGGGCGACGAACTCCATGGTGGCGGTGCCGTCGTCGACCACGGTGAGGCGGCGGGGCCGGACCAGGGTGAGCAGCAGCTGTACGTAGCGGGAGAACGGGTCCCCGATGACGATGTGGTCGGCGTTGCGGACGAGCCGGGTCAGGGCGCGCAGCGACTTCAGGGGGGTGCCCGAGTCGCCGCGCGCCTCCTGCCAGCGCACGGTGACGCCCTCGTCGCGGGCCAGCTCCGCCATCCGGCGCAGCTGACCGCGCGACATCGGGTCGACCGGAGGGAGGACGACGACGGTGACGTCCGCGAGGACGCGGCCGCCGCCTCCCTCTGTGTAGGCCCACTCCAGGACGTTCAGGAGCTGGACCGGGCTCTCGACGAAGGCGAGGTTCACCGGTCTGCCCGTCAGACCGCGAGCGGCTCGGCGGCCTGGGCCGTCTCACCGCTCTCCGCCACGACACCCGGGACCCGGCGGAGCTTCTTCATCGGGCCGAGCTCCGACTCGTACACCTTCTTGACGCCGTCACCGAGGGACGCCTCGATGGTGCGGATGTCGCGGACGAGGCGGGTGAGGCCCTGCGGCTCGACGGACGCGGCCTGGTCGGAGCCCCACATGGCGCGGTCGAGGGTGATGTGGCGCTCGACAAAGGCTGCGCCGAGTGCGACGGCGGCGAGGGTGGTCTGGAGGCCCGTCTCGTGGCCGCTGTAGCCGATCGGGACGTTGGGGTACTCCTGCTGAAGGGTGTTGATGACCCGGAGGTTCAGCTCCTCGGCCTTCGCCGGGTACGTCGAAGTGGCGTGGCAGAGAAGGATGTTGTCGGAGCCGAGCACCTCGACCGCGTGGCGGATCTGGCGCGGGGTCGACATGCCGGTGGAGAGGATCACCGTGCGGCCGGTGGCGCGCAGCGAGCGCAGCAGCTCGTCGTCGGTGAGGGATGCGGAGGCCACCTTGTGGGCGGGGACGTCGAACTTCTCCAGGAACGTGACGGCCTCGGTGTCCCACGGGGAGGCGAACCAGTCGATGCCGCGCTCGGCGCAGTGCTCGGAGATGGCCCGGTACTCGGTCTCGCCGAACTCCACGCGGTGGCGGTAGTCGATGTACGTCATCCGGCCCCAGGGGGTGTCGCGCTCGATGTCCCACTGGTCGCGCGGGGTGCAGATCTCCGGGGTGCGCTTCTGGAACTTGACGGCGTCGCAGCCGGCCTCGGCGGCCACGTCGATCAGCGCGATGGCGTTGTCGAGGTCGCCGTTGTGGTTGATGCCGATCTCGCCCGTGACGTAGACGGGGTGGCCGGGGCCCGCGGTGCGGTCGCCGAGGGTGCGCAGTCGGGAGGTGTTCATGAGGGTGGTCCTTACTTGGTGGGGGTGGGGGTGGAGAGGTGGTCGGTGAGGGTGGGGCCGAGCAGCCAGGCCGCGATCTCGCGGATGGCGCCGAAGCCGCCGGGTGTGACCGTCACGGCGCGCGCCGCGGCGCGTACCGAGTCGTGGGCGCTCGCGACGGCGACGGGCCAGCCGGCGAGTGCGAAGCAGGGGAGGTCGTTGACGTCGTTGCCGACGTACATGACGCGTTCGGGGGCAATGGACTGCTCGTCGCACCACTGCTTGAGCGCGAGGTCCTTGCGGTCGATGCCGTGCAGGACGGGGACGCGGAGCTTGTGGGCGCGGGCGGCGACGACCGGGTTCTGTTCCGTGGAGAGGATCAGGAGGGGCAGGCCCGCCCTGCGCAGCGCGGCGATGCCGAGTCCGTCGCCGCGGTGGACGGCGACCGTTTCGCGGCCGTCGGCGTCGATGAGGACCCGGTCGTCGGTCTGGGTGCCGTCGAAGTCCAGGACGACCGCGTCGATGTCCTCGCGGGTGGGCAGCGGCGCCGGGTCTGGACCGTGTCCGCGAAGTCCCGTCGTACGCCCGGAGGGCGTGGCCTGCGGCGTCTGGTGCGTGCTCTCGGGGTCCAGGAGCGGGGCGAGGGCGCGGGCGCGGGCCAGGTCGTGCGGGTCGTCGATCTCCAGCACCCGCGCCGGGTCGGTGCGCACCAGTGCGGTGTGGCCGAAGAAGCGGTGGCGGTGGGTACGGAAGCCGGCCGCGTCCATGGCGTAGGCGGCGCCGGTTTCGAGGAGGTCCTCGGGGCGGTCCTGGCGGCGGGGGCGCACCGACTTGTCGTGGTTGACGCCGTAGTTGTGGTCCTCGACCGCGCCGCCGTCGCGCCACAGGAAGCCGTGGAACGGGGCGACGGTGACGGCCGTGTCGGCGCCGTCCCGGGAGACCGCCGCGGCGACGCCGTCGATGTCCTCGCGGGCGACGAAGGGGCTGGTGCACTGGACGAGGAGGACGACGTCCACGCGCCGGCCGTGCTCTGCCTCGTAGCTGCCCATCGCGTGCAGCACGGCGTCCTCGCTGGTCGCGGTGTCCCCCGCGATGGCCTCGGGGCGCTGCACGCAGTGCACCCGGGCGCTCTCTCCGAGCGCTTCGCCGGCGGCGCGGACGGCTTCGGCGACGGCCGGGGCGTCGGTCGTCACGACGACGTCCGTCACCTCGGCCGACGCCAGGCAGGCGCGGACCGCGCGGACGACCAGCGGTACGCCGCCGACCTGGGCGAGGTTCTTGGCCGGCACGCCCTTGGATCCGCCGCGGGCGGGGATCACGGCGAGCACGGTGGGCGGTGTGGTGGGCTGCGTCATCGCTGCTCCCTGAGGTGTCTCGGTAGGGGTTGCACAGCTCGCGGAGGAGTGGCAGGGGTGTTCACAGCTCGCCCATCCGCCGGATGACCGGGGCGACCCGCTGGACGCCGTGGCGGTACGCGCCCCGCGCCGCGTCCCGGACCGCCTCGCGCACCGCTCCCCTGACCCGGCCGGTCTCCCCGGTCGCGGGGGCGCCCGGCAGCGGGTGGCCGTCGGGGGCGAGGTGGTGGCGGGCGAGGATGCCCGGGAGGTAGCCGGGGGCGGTGGCGGGCGTGTAGTAGGGCGTGGGGGCGGGCAGCCGGTCCCGCGCGAGCAGTGCTGTGACCTGGGCCCGCGCGGTGTCGTAGGCGGCGTCGTAGCCGCCGTCGGCGGCGACTCCCTGGCCGGCCAACCAGCGCCGGTCCGGCTCCGGGTGGGCGCCGCCGTCCAGGTGGTCCCAGGAGGTGAGCAGGCCGGAGCCGATGAAGTGGTGGTTGCCGAGGATCTCGCGCACCCCGAGGTCGGTGAGGACGGCGGTGGGAATGCGGCGGTGCAGGGATTCCAGGGCGGCGGTCGAGGAGACGGTGACCAGAAGGTCGGTGCGGTCCAGAACCTCGCCCATGTGCCCGTACACCAGGCGGAAGTTGGGCGGGAGCCCGCCGGGCAGCCGCTCGGCGAGCCGCTGGTAGGGGAGTTCCTCGATGTGTGTGGTGTGCTCGCCCGGCTTGGAGCGCAGCTTCAGCAGCACCTCGCGCCCCGGGTGCAGCCTGGCGTGCTCGACGAGCCTGCGCAGCAGGTACGTACGGTCGGCGCGGGAGGCCGGCACGGAGGGCTGGGCGGCGAACACGACGGTGTCGCGCCCCGGTTCGGGGCGGTACGGCTCGCCGCCGAGGAAGGGCAGGGCGGCCTCCGTGACGGCCGAGGAGTCGGCGCCCACTCCCTCGTACACCGCGCGGAAACGCTCCGCGTCGTGGCGGGAGTTGGCGAGGACGACGTCGGCGCCGTGCCGCAGCAGCAGCCCGTCCGCGAGCTTCTCGTAGACGACGCCGACATAGCCGGTGACGACGACGGGCCTGGCGGGCAGCCGGAGTGCGGCGAGTCCGTGCAGCATCGCCTGGACGGCGCCGCCGACCAACGCGAGGACCACCAGGTCGTATCCCTCGTCGCGCACGGTGTGCAGGAACTCGACCGCCGTGACCTCGCGCACCCGGTCGGTGGCGATGCCGACGTCCCCGACCTCGGCGAGCTGGCGCGGGGTCGGGGTCGCCCGGCCGCGCAGCAGCAGTCCGCTGATCTGCGCCCGGGGCGCGCCCGAGCGGCCGTCGCCCGAGGTCAGCCGGCGCGCGGTGAGCGCGCCCCACTTCCATCGGGTGTCGGAGTCGGCGAGCACGGCCACCCGGAGCGCCGGGGACGGCGCGTCCGTGGATTCCGGTTCTGCCGGCGAGGCCGAATTGCTGTTACTGGGGGGCACGTCCAAGAAGGTAGGAAGGCCCGGGGGTGCGCAGCCCAACGTGACAGCAACAAAGGGTTAACAGCCCACCGACGATTGCCCAACCTGCCGCCGCGCTGCTTGAACGGGCGGGAATAGCACCCCCGGGTGCTTACCGGTTCATCATTTCGACGGGTGCCGTTCACCCCGCGTCCGTACGGCCGCAAGGGCGAATGCCCGGCCCGGAACTAGCGTGATGCGGGTGGTTAAGCTCTCCGTCATCGTGCCGTTCTACAACGTGCAGACATACGCCCCCGACACCCTGAGAAGCCTGCGGGCGAACGCCCGCGAGGACTTCGAGTTCATTCTCGTCGATGACTGCTCGACCGACGGGACCGCGGACATGCTGCGCCGCGCGCAGGACGAGATTCCGGGGGTGGTCGTCCGCAGACACGAACAGAACGGCGGACTGGCCACCGCCCGGAACACCGGTCTGGACGCGGCCCGTGGCGAGTACCTCGCCTTCCTGGACGGCGACGACTGGCTCGCCCCCGGTTTCTACGCCGAGCTCCTGGCCAGGACCGAGGCGCTGGGCTGCGACTTCGTCCGTACCGACCATGTGCAGGCCGACGGCAGGACCCGTACCGTCCAGCGCGTCCCGCACGGCCCCAGGGGCGAGGTGACCGTGCCCCGGGACGCGATCCTGCCCGCCGGGCGCAGCACCTCGGTCGACTACGCGTACGCCTGGGCGGGCCTCTACCACCGCCGGCTGCTGGACCGCGGGCTGCTGCACTTCACGGACGGGCTGCGCACGGCCGAGGACCGGCCGTGGATCTGGCGGCTGCACCGCGAGGCGGATTCCTTCGCGGTGCTGGGACTTCTCGGAATCTTCTACCGACGTGGCGTCGCCTCGTCGCTCACCCAGATCGGTGACATGCGCCAGCTCGATTTCATTCGCTCGTTCGACCAGGTCGTCCGGGAAACAGCGGCGGACCGCGATGCGCGGGAACTCCTCCCGAAAGCGGTCCGCAACTATTGCGCGATCATTTCCCATCACATGGGTTCGATCGAGAGGTTCGAACCCGCTGTGGCGCGTGCGCTGAAATCGATGAGCGCCGGCGCTCTCGGGCGAATGCCGCAGGATGTGCTGGACGAGGCCCTCGATTCGATGGACGTCAAGCGTGCGACCCTGCTGCGCCGGCTGCGCCGCCGGTCCGCCGCGAAGGTGGTGGCGGCCGCGTGAGCAGCAGCCGGGCCCGTACGACGCAGATCTTCTTCGCCTCCACCCTCTACGGCACGGCCACGCTCGCCGCCGCCCTGGACGCGGGTCTCTTCGAGGACGCGGGCCGGCGCGTCCTGCTCGTCTCGAACAACGCGGCGATCCCGGAGACGGCGTCCGCCGTCGACGCGATGCCCGGGTTCGACGTGCTGCGCGGCCGGTTCGACGACGTCGTGTCGTGGAACGCGACGATCGCCCCGCACCACCCGGGCGGCTGGTCCCCGCGCCCGGACGACGTACCGCTGTGGGAACGGCATCTGCGGCTCGCCTGGGGACTCGGCGACGACGACATCGAGATCGCCGTGGAGTCGATCCAGGTCGACCCGGCCATGGCGATCGCCCAGATCTTCACCGGCGTCCCGATCGACGTGTACGCGGACGGGCTGATGAGCTACGGCCCGACCCGGAACAAGATCGACCCGCTGATCGGCACCCGGGTGCGGCGGCTGCTCCATCTCGACCTGGTGCCGGGGCTGCGTCCGCTGCTGCTCACGGAGTTCGGCGTGGCGCCGCGGATCGTGCCGGCCGAGGCCTTCCTCAAGGTGCTCGGTGAGCTGGGCGAGGCGCCCGACGTCGCGGCGGGCGTGCCGTCGGCGGAGGCGCCCGCGCTGCTGCTCGGCCAGTACCTGTCCGCGCTCGGCCTGATCAGCGCGGCGGAGGAGGAGGAGCTGCATCTGCGGATGATGCGCGGCGCGGTCCGCCTGGGCCACACCCGGCTGGTGTTCAAACCGCATCCGACGGCCCCGGCCCAGTGGTCGCGGGGGATGGAGGCGGAGGCGGAGCGGCTCGGTGCGGAGCTGACCGTGCTGGACGCGGGGGTGCTCACCGCCCCGGTCCTCGCCGAGGTGCTGTACCAGCGGATGCGGCCCGCCCTGGTCGTCGGCTGCTTCTCGACGGCGCTGCTCACGGCGTCCGCGTTCTACGGGCTGCCGGTGGCGCGGGTCGGTACGGAGATGCTGCTCGACCGGCTGACCCCGTTCGAGAACAGCAACCGGGTTCCGGTCACGCTGGTGGACGCGCTGGTGCCGGACCTGGAGGACCGGGACACGGCCGCCGCGGTGCCCGCGGTGGCACCGGACGGGCTGAACGACCTGGTGAGCGCGGTCGGCTTCGCCATGCAGCCGAAGATCTATCCGGGGCTCCGCCCGGTCGCGGAGCGGTATCTCGCCGGCAGTCCCGCCACCGCGACCCGGCGGTACTTCAAGCGCCGGCGGCTGACCGCGCTCGCGCTGCCGGGCGGGGTGCCCGAGCAGCTCGCGTTCCTGCCGCGGAGCGCGGCGGTGCGCCGGGTGGCGCGGCGGGCGAAGGCGCTGCGGCCGGGCGCGCGGCGGTGAGCCGGTCCGGCGAACGGTGACAGCGGCTGAGGGGGCGGGGCGCCGAACAGCGTCCCGCCCCCTCAGTCGCTCTGCCGTTCTGTCGTCCTGCCGTCAGACGCGCACGCCGGCCTGGATCAGCTGGAGGTCGGCGGCGTTCGCCTCGGTGACCTTCCACAGTTCCCGCTGGCGCCCGTGCACATCGGCCACCGCCGCCGCGTGGTCGTCCAGCAGCCCGGCCGCCCGCTCCACCAGCCGTGCCCCGAGGTGCCGGTCGTGGACGGAGATGCCCCACTCGGGCCGCTCGATGTCGGCCAGGAAGTACGCCATCTTCGGGTGCGAGATCAGGCTGATGACGGGGGTGCCGCAGCCGAACGGGATCATGCCCGCGTGCCCGCGCATCCCGATGACCAGCTTGGTCCGTGCGTAGGTGTCCCGGATCTCGTCGTTGCCGAAGTCGTACATCGGGATCACCGGCAGCGCGATGCCGTGCTCGCGCCGCAGGTCGAACGCGATCCGCTCGTCGTCCAGCGAGTGGGCCACGCACTTCACCTCGGCGTGCTCGCCGAGCCCCTTCACGGCGGTGGCCATCTCCGCGAGGAAGTGCCCGTAGTCGTGGCCGAAGCGGAGCCCGGAGCGGTCGTACGCGGCGTTGATCAGCACGGTCTCCTCGCGCCGCTCGGGATCGGTCCAGCCGTCCACCAGGTGCCGGGTGACCGTGGTCGGACAGGGCTGGAAGCGGACCTTGTCGTGCAGCGAGGCCGGCAGCAGCTCGCGGACCTTGCGAATCGAGCCGTGGTTGCGCAGCCCGAAGAACGCGGAGCGCTCGACCAGCTTGCGCAGCGAGGAGAGGAACCGTTCCCGGCCGTGGCCGTACGCCTGGCCGTCGAAGGCGTTGAAGCCGACCGCGTACACCATGACGGGTACGTCGATCCGCTCCAGCAGTTCGTCGGGGACGTTCCACTGCCAGCCGCTGTTGCCGTTCGGGGCGGTGTCCGGGATGAAGAGGCCGCCGCCGCCGATGACCAGTCCGCGGCGGGCGTTGACCCGCTCCAGCGCGGCCTCGTCGAACAGCCGGTGGGCGTGGACGGAGTGCCAGCGGGCCGGGCCGGTGTCGCGGCCGAAGGCGAGGCGGACGCTCGAAGGGAGCAGCTTGTCCCCGGCGTTGCCCTGCCGGTCCATGTAGAAGGCGACGTGTGCGAGCTGGTCGGCGGCCGGTCCCCCGTCGGGGGTCTCCACGTCCCTGGTGCGCTTGTACATCAGCCGGTTCGCCCGGTGGGTGGGGTCGACGCCGAGCCCTTCGAGGGCGTACCGCGCGGCGCCGGTGTCGTCGCCGTGGATCCAGGCGATCTGGGCGAGGCGCGAGAAGGCGGTGGCGGCCCGGTTGGGGGCGGCGGCGGCCAGCAGGAGCTGGGCGCGGGCCTCCTCGTAGCGCGAGACGCTCATCAGGGCGTGGCCGAGCACCTCGTGCGGCCAGGCCTCGTCGACGGGGATCCGGACCGAGCCGAGAAGCTCGGCCGCCTCCTGGTACTCACCGGCGACGATGTGCGCGGCGGCGACCCGGCGGGCGCTGTCGGGGTCGGCGGTGCGGCGGACGTGCGGGGTGCCGTAGTGCACCAGCAGGTCGTGGTGCTTGGCGCCGGGAAGCGCCAGGTAGGCGGCGTGGAACTCGGCGTCGGACAGCTCGGACTCGCGCCAGCGGTCCTCCGCGAGACCGTACCCGGCCTCGCCGCCCTGCCAGGGCTTGTGCCGGCCGGTGAAGTGCAGGATCGCGGTGGTCTCGGGCACCGGGAGGTCACCGGAGAGCCGCCGCTTGACGTAGTTGAAGCGGGAGTCGAGCTGCACGAAGTCGCCGTCGAGCACGGCGTTCAGGATGCCCTGGTCGTGCTTGTCCAGCTCGTAGTCGCCGCTGCGGCCGGTCTCGTCGAGCCGTGCGCAGAACGCGTCGCTCAGGTACTCGCGCTGGATGACCAGCAGCCCGCTGTTGAGCTTGTGCTGCCCGTAGAAGAACTGCGGAACGGCGGCGAGTCCCTCGCGCAGCCGCAGCAGTTCGTCCAGCTCACCGAGGACCACCATGTCGGTGTCCAGCGTGATCACGGTGTCGTAGTCGCGCACCCGGAAGACGTCCAGGATGAAGTAGGCCTTGCGCACCAGGTAGTTGTCCTGGTCGCCCTTGGCGTACGTGTCGTAGTGCGCGGCGTCGACCCGGCGGAAGTCGACGCGCGGGTGCAGTTCCCGGATGCGGGCGACGGACGCGGGGCGCAGCCCGTCGTGCAGGACGATGAAGTCCTCGCAGACCGCCGGGTTGGACAGGGCGAGGCTGCGCAGCAGGGCGAGGAAGCCGGGCAGGTAGTTCTCGTCCACGAAGCTCGCGAAGGCGACCCGGCGCTTGCCGGTGAGCGCGTTGGCGGGCTGTGCGGGGGCTGTCTGCACGGGGGCTTCCGGTACGGGGGCGGGCATCTCGGCGGGGGGCGTCGTCGTCATCGCAGTCGGATCCTCGTATCGGTGACGCTCTGGGCGCGTTCCATGACCCACGCCTTCTCGCTGGTGTACTCGTGCACGGAGGTGATCGGCATCTTCATCGCGGCGGGCAGCCGGTAGGCGCCGCTCTCGTAGAAGTCGAAGCCGATCAGGTCGAGTCGCGGACTGACGTCCAGGTGGTCCAGCAGCCACAGCATGTTGAACCCGCTGGTGGGGATGGCCGGCCAGACGTCCGTGCCGACCTTGCCGATGTCGCGCAGCGGCCAGCGCAGCGACTCGTCCCCGAGGTACTGCTGGGCGCCCGGCACCAGCCGGTTGCGCAGCGAGTACTTCCAGTCGCCGGAGAGCCCGCCGAACACCAGCCGGGTGTGGACCTTCCGGTCCCAGTTGAAGCCGTGCTTGTGGATGGTGGCGTGGATGTCGGTGCGGCTGCCGGTGGCGGCCGGGTCGATCCGGTACGAGTTGAAGCGGACGACCAGGTCGTACGCGTCGATCTCGGCGCCCATCGAACCGGTGCCGACCCGCTGGGAGTTGGCGATCAGGCAGATCGACCTGCCCGCGATGTGGTTGCGGAACTCCCCGAGCGTGACCCATTCGACCCCGCCGAAGGTGGGGTCGGCGACCGGGCCGCGCATCCGGCTCCGGCGCTGTCCGGCGTAGAGCGCGATCAGCTCCGTCAGGCGGGCGGTGCCGCCGCTGCCCGCAGTGGTGCGGGGGGCGCCGCCGCTGCCGGGCGCGCCGGCCGCCTCCAGGGCGAGGCCGAGGTACTGGGCGAGGGCCTCCTGGATCTCCGGCACCGGCGCTCCGGACCGCTCCTGGGCCAGGAGTGCGCCGATCAGCCGGGACCGCGCCCGGTTCCGGTCCCCTCGGGCGTGCAGCGCCAGGCCCTCGGCCCAGGTGTCGGTGACCGGCTCCCCGGCGAAGCCCGCGGCCTCGGGGCAGTCCCGCTCCAGCATCCGCAGCAGTTCGCCCTGGCGCTCCGCCCCGGCCCGCAGCCCGGCCGTCCTCGCCGCGACCCCGAAGCCGTCGTCGTCGGTGAGGGCGAGGTAGCGCTCGTACGCCTCGACGGCGTCGGTCTCCGCGCCCATCGCCTCCAGGACGCGGGCCCGCAGCCGCCAGGCCGCGCGGGAGCGTGCGCGCTGGGTCAGCACGGTGTCCGTGACGAGGACCGCGAGCTTCAGCTCGTCCTCGTAACCGCAGTCCAGCGCCTTGTTGCCGACCGCGAGCAGCGGGTCGAGCAGCGGGTCGCCGAGGACCAGGGCGGTGCCGGGGCCGCTCTTGGCGGTGCGCCGCAGCAGGGGCGCCGGGGAGGCAGCGGGCGTCTGCTCCATGGCGGCGTGGGTGGCCAGCAGGTGGCGCAGGGCCTCCGCGAGCGCCGTGCGCCGCCGGTCGAGCCCGGCGACCAGCTTCCCGCTGTGGGCGGCGCAGGCGCGCAGGCAGGTCTCCAGCTCCGTCGGACGGACGGCGGCGAGGGACCCGGTGCCGCCCTCGGACGGACCCGGGTCCTGCGCGTCACGCTGCCGCGGCCAGCGGGTGCGGGCTTTCGTCATGGCGCTCCAAAGCGTCTGATGCCCGTGGGGGAAGGGGCGTAGGGAGGGGGACGGATGTTCGTCAACCGTTCGGCGTTCCACGGCACGCTAGGAAACCTGAACGGCCGCAGGATGAACTCGCCCTGTCGGCGGGGGAAACTGCTGCCTCCCGCCCGTTCCCGGAGCGTGCGGCGGGCCGGATGACCTGGCGGGGACCGTCGCGTGAAGGGCGGCGGACCATCAGGTGAACCGCCCTTCCCCGCAAGGGATTTCACGATGTTCGATGACATATTCGACCCATCATGAGGACTCCGCCGATTCTCCGATCGCCGCGCGGCCGGGGCGCCGCCCTGGCCGCCGTGCTCACCGTCGTCACCCTGTGCGCCGGCGACGCGATGGCCCGCGGCTACCCCTTCGGCCCGCGCACCCGCAGCGTGAACGACCTGGGCAACCAGTTCGTACCGTTCCACGCCCACCTCTGGGACCTGCTGCACGGCAGGGCGGACGGCGGGCTGCTGCTGAACTGGCAGTCCGGCTTCGGCACCAGCTTCCTGCCCGACCTCGGTACGTATCTGACCAGCCCGTTCGCCCTGCTCGTCGGGGTGTTCCCGAGGGACCGGATCGACCTGGCCGTCTACGTGGTCACGCTGGTGAAGACGGGCGTGGCGGCGGCGGCGATGACCTGGCTGCTCACCTCGTTGCGCCGGGGGCGCGGCCGGGAGTGGGCGGCGGCTGTGCTCGGCGCCTCGTACGCGCTGTGCGGCTGGTCGGTCGCCGAGGCCGCGTACAACCCGATGTGGCTGGACGGGCTGATCGCCTTCCCGCTGCTCTGCCTGGCCGGCGAGTGGGCGCGGACCGCGCGGCGGCCGGTCCTGGGCACGCTCCTGGTGACGCTCGCCTGGGTCTCCAACTTCTACACCGCGTACATGGCCACGCTCGGGGCCGCGCTGGTGCTGGTGGTACGGCTGTTGCTGGAGGACGGGACGTCGCGGGAGCGGGTGCGGGGGCTGGTGCGCGCGCTGCGGACGGTGCTGCTCGGCATCGGGCTGGCCGCGCCGGTCCTGCTGCCGGTGTTCCTCGGCACCGAGCACGCCTACCCGGGCTGGACGCGGGAGTTCGCCCCGGCCGCCTGGCCGGATGTCGCGGCCCGGCTGCTGCCGGCCACGTACGGCTTCTTCAGTCCGGCGGTCTTCCTCGGCACGGCCGCCCTGCTGCCGGCCTGCGCGCTGGCCTTCCACCGGGCGGTGCCGCGCGCCGAGCGGTGGGTGTGGCCGGGGCTGGTGGCGGTGGTCGCGCTGTCGATGCAGTGGGGGCCCACCCATCTGCTCTGGCACGCCTTCGCGACGCCGAACGGCAGCCCGTTCCGGCAGACGTTCGTGCTCTGCGGTCTCCTGGTGATCGCCGCCTGGACCTCGGTCGCCCGCGCCTGGCCGGACCGGCGGGCGCTGCTGGGCGGCGGCGGGGTGCTGCTGCTGACCGCGGCCGCGGCCGCGCCCAGCGCGCTGGTCACCCGGTGGACGTATCCGCTGTTCGCCGCGGGTCTGGTGGCGGCGCTCTGCGCTCTCGCGCTGGTGCGCGGCGGCAGGTTCCTGGCGCTCGCGGCACTGCTGCTGGTGGGGGCGCAGGCCGGGCAGGCCGCGGCGACCACCGCGTACGCCGACCGGCAGCGGCTGACGCTGCTCGACGACTACGCGCCCTGGGGCGAGCGCCAGCGTCTCCAGGCCGACGCGGTGGCCCGCGCCGACGGCTGGCCGCGCTACCGCACCGATCCGGGGCAGGAACAGACCACCGCCAACGACCCGCTGGTCGTCGGCGGCCAGGGCGGGGCCTACTACAGCAGCCATACGCCCGACGTGACGACCCGCACCCTCCTCGCGCTGGGCGGCGGCTGGACCTCGCGCGGCCGCGCCCTGCAGAGCCTGGACAACCCGGTGACCGACGCGGTGTTCTCGGTCGGCGCCCGGGTCCGGGTGCCGCGCGATCCGCATCAGGTCTGGAACCGCCCCGACGACCGGCCGGTGACCGTGACCCGGCAGGACGTCCCGCCGCTGGTGACCGTCCGGCCGCCCGGGTCCGGGGGCGCGGCTCCCTGGGGGCGTTCGCCGTTCCGCAACCAGGAGAGGCTGCTCGGCGCCTCGGTGTACACGCTGCCGGCGACCGTGCTGCGGTCGGCGGACGGCGTGGCCGTCGCGGACCGCGATCCGTACGCGTACGGGGTGCGGCCCGGCACGTACACCCTGAGTGCGAGCTGTCCGGCCGGCAGCCGGGTGTTCCTGTGGGCGCCCGACCTGTTCGGCACCGCCCGGCTGGGGGCCGCCGGTGAACCGGCCGATCTGCGGGGCGACCTGCCCACGCGCCGGGCCGCGATGCTGCCGCTGGGTCCGGGCGCGGGCCGGGTCGCCGTGACGCTGCGGGCGGAGCGGGACGGGACCGTTCCGCACGAGGCCGTCGGCTGCCTGGATCCGGGGCGCCTGGCCTCGGCGGTGGCGGGGCTGAAGCGGACGGGCGCGACGCGGGTCACCGTCTCCGGCAGCGGGGTGCGCGCCGAACTCCCGCCGCACACCGAGGGGGTCGCCGTGCTGGCCGCGCCCAGGATCGCGGGCTGGAGCTGCGACGGGCGCCCGGCCGGCTCGTACCTCGGGCTCGTGGCGGTGCCGGTCGACGGCCGGACGACGGTGGACTGTTCGTTCCGGCCACCGGGGCTGCGGGCCGGGACGCTCGCCGGGGCCGCCGCGCTGGCGGGCCTGCTCGCGACGGCGTTCGCACCGGCGGTCCTGACCCGGACACGGCGGCGGCGCGCCCGCCCGTAGGGCCTGCCGGCCGGGAGACCTCAGCGCACCCCGTACCGCGCCTCGACACCCGCGATGATCAGCCGCAGGCCGTCCTCGAAGCGTTCGTCGTAGTTGGCGAAGATCTCGGAGCCGGCCGCCGCGGCGAGCGGGTAGCGGGCCAGCCGCTCCGCACGTTCACCGACGTCGAAACCCTCGCGCCGCTGGTCCGGCATCGGGCGGACGCCCTGCTCCTCGCTGACGAAGCCCATCGTGTACGCGTACGCGGTGGTGCCCGCCCGGACCGCCTGCCACAGCTCGAAGCCCGCGTCGACCATGGTCCGCAGATGCCCTTCGAGCCCGTCGGCGTGGTCGGTGCCGGTGAACTTCGCGCCCCCGTAGACCTTCGCCCCGTCGCGGTAGCGCAGCAGCGCGCGGCGCAGCCCGGTGTTGTACGCGACGAGCTGGTCCTGCCAGTCCTGCGGAGCCGGTGCCGGCAGGTCCTCGTCGAGCATCCGGCGGTACATCACCGTGGCCATCTCGTCCAGCAGCGCCTGCTTGTCCTTGAAGTGCCAGTAGAGCGCGGGCGCCTTGACGTCCAGCTCCCTGGCGATGGCGCGCAGGCTGAGCCCGTCCAGGCCCAGTTCGTTCAGCAGCCGCAGTGCCGTGTCGGCCACCCGGGACCGGTCGATCTTCGTCGTACCCACCTCGTCAAGTTAACAGCCCCCTCCTTGACAACTTAACAGCGTTAAGCTCACACTCGCGCCATGAAACTTAACAGCGTTAAGGAAGCTGGGGTCCTGATCGTCGGCGCCGGCCCCTCCGGTCTCGCCCTCGCCTGCGACCTGGCCCGCCGGGGCGTGCCCGCCCTCCTCGTGGAGCAGGCACCCGCGCTCTTCCCCGGCTCGCGCGGCAAGGGCATCCAGCCCCGCACACGGGAGGTCCTGGACGATCTCGGGGTCGGCGACGCGGTCCGCGAGCACGGCGGTCCGGCACCGGTCGGGATGGCCTGGCAGAACGGCGAGCGGACGGGCGAGCACCGCATGTTCCGGGTGGCGGCCGCGACGGACGCCGAGCCGTACGGGGAACCGTGGATGATGCCGCAGTGGCGGACCCAGGAGATCCTGCTGGCCCGGCTGCGCGAACTGGGCGGCGACGTCGCCTTCTCGACCGCGCTGACCGGCCTCGGCCAGGACGCCGACGGGGTGACCGCCCAGCTGTCCACCGGACCGGTCCGCGCCTCCTACCTGGTCGCGGCGGACGGCGGGCGCTCCACGGTGCGGCGGGCGCTGGGCATCGCGATGACCGGGGAGACGGTGGACCCGGCACCGATGCTGGTGGCCGACGTACGGGTCGCCGAGGACGCGCTCGACCGGCTCAACTGGCACATGCTGAACACCGACTCCGGGTTCATCGCCCTCTGCCCGCTGCCCGGCACCGCGGACTTCCAGCTCGTCGCCCAGTACAAGGACGGCGAGCCCGACACCTCGGCGGACGGGGTGCGCGCGGTCGTCGCCGAACGCACCCACCTGGACGCGGGGGACGTCACCGAGGTGCTCTGGACCTCCGACTTCCGGCCGCGCGCCGCACTGGCCGACCGCTTCCGCGAGGGGCGGGTCTTCCTGGCCGGGGACGCCGCCCACGTCCACTCCCCCGCGGGCGGGCAAGGTCTCAACACCAGCGTCCAGGACGCGTACAACCTCGGCTGGAAGCTCGGCCAGGTGCTGAACCACGGAGCGCCCGCCGCCCTGCTCGACACCTACGAACAGGAGCGCCGCCCGGTCGCCGCCGAGGTGCTCGGCCTGTCCACCCGTATCCACCGCGGCGAGCAGGAGCGCGGCGCGGCCACCCAGCAGCTGGGCCTCGGCTACCGCGGCGGCCCGCTGTCGGCGGGCCGGGCGGGCGTCCTGGAGGCCGGCGACCGCGCCCCCGACGGGCCCACCGGCGACCGGCGGCTGTTCGACGTCTTCCGGGGCCCGCACTTCACGCTGCTGGCGGTCGGCACCGACGCGGAACTGCCGGAGTCCGCGGGGCCGGCGGTCCTGGTGCACCGCATGGACGCGTACGAGGCGTACGGCAAGGGGCTGTTCCTGGTCCGGCCGGACGGCTACATCGGCTGGGCGGGCGAGGACACCGGCGGCCTCGCCGAGTACCTCGCGCCGCTGGGCCTTGACCTCAAGCGCGGTTGAGTTCCTCCGTTCGGCAACGCCTGGCACCACTGACGTGGCGCGGCCGGCCCGCCCGGTCAGACGCTGCTGAGCGAGAGCTTCACGGCGAAGCCGAGGAACAGCACGCCCGCCGCCGAAGTGGCTCCCGCCGAGAGCCGCTTACGGCGGCGGAACGCGGCGGACAGCCGGGTGCCGCCGAAGATCAGCATCGACAGGTACACGAAGCTGGCGGCCTGGAGCAGGGTGCCCAGCAGCAGGAAGGAGAGCGCCGGGTAGGCGTACCCCGGATCGACGAACTGCACGAAGAACGAGATCAGGAACAGGATCGCCTTCGGGTTGAACAGGCTGACCACCAGCGCCCGGCGGTACGGCCGCTCCATGGTGCCCGCGGCCTCGCCCCCGTCCGCCGACTCGCCCGTCAGCTCGGCCACCCGCCGGTGCCGCTCGCGCCACATGGACACCGCGGCCCGCAGCATCCCGAAGGCCAGCCAGGTCAGATAGCCCGCACCGGCGAACTTCACCACGGCGAAGAGCACGGGCGTCGTCTGCAGCAGCGACGAGGCCCCCAGCGCGGCCAGCGTCATCAGCACGGTGTCCCCGGTCCACACCCCGGCGGCGGCCACATAACCGGTGCGCACCCCGCGCCGGGCGGCGACGGACAGCACGTACAGCGAATTCGGCCCCGGCAGCAGAACGATCAGCACGAGGCCGGCGAGATAGGTCGGAAGGTCGGTGACACCCAGCATGAAACGGAGTGTCGCACGCGGATACGACACTCCGGGCGCGGATTTCAGGTCATGGGACGACGTTCTCCGTCAGTCCTCGTCGCAGCAGCCCTCAGCACGCGCCATGTGCTCTCAGCTCACCAGATCCGCGAACGCGATGATGTTGTCCGGCCGGTGACCGCCGCGCAGCTCCCCGCCGCAGGTGATCAGCCGAAGCTCGGGGCCGGCCGTGTCGCCGTAGACGTCGTCGGTCGGGAAGGCGCCCTTGCCGACCTGCTGGAGTCTGCGTACGGCGAACACCGCGTCGGATCCGTCGGCCCTCGTGACGGTGATCCGGTCGCCGACCCGGATCTTCGAGACGTTCTTCAGTACGGCCGGGCCCTCGGCGGTGTCGAAGTGGCCGATGAGTACGGCGGGGCCCCTCTCACCCGGAGTGACGCCCTTGGTGTACCAGCCGATCCGGTCCGCCTGGGCCACGGTCGGGACCTCGACGGTGCCGTCGGCGGCCAGCCCCAGGCTCAGGACCGGCCCCGTGTCGACGCCGGCCGAGGGGATGCGGACCCGGACCGGCTCGGACGCCGGCATCGGGGTGGCGGCGTCGGACTCAACGGGCGGAGCCGACGGGGCCGGTGAGGTGGCGATGTGAGCGGGCGCGGTGGCGGGGGCGTCGTCGTCCGAGGCGCAGCCCGTCAGTAAGGCCATGGCGGCGAGGGTGAGGGCGACGAGCGACGCCGCCACGGGGCGGCGCGCGGGCGGTGTGTTCATACGGGACTCCCGGCAGGCAGAACCGGGAGGGGCAGCCGCAGTGCGCGACTGCCCCTCCCCCGACGTGTGACGAGCGTGTCCGACCGGTTCAGCGGCCGGCCGCTGCCGTGCGGCGGCGCAGGGCGACGAAGCCGACGCCCGCCGCGCCCACCGCTGCCGCCGCCCCGCCGGCCGCGATCAGAGCGGGGTGGCCGCCACCCTGCTCCAGCTCCGCACCGGCCGCGACGCTGCCCTTCGGGACGACCGAGGTCTGGGAGGAGTGCGCGTGCTTGCCCTTGCCCGTGCCCGACCCCGTGTCGTACAGGAAGGTGCATCCCTTGGGGAGCTTCGGGAAGTCGGTGAAGCCCGCCGGGTTTCCGCCGCCCTGCATGTTGAACTTCAAGCGCGGGGCGCTGCTGTCCGGGTTGATGATCTCGCCGACGAAGCCGGCGCTCGCGGGCAGCTTCGGGTGCAGGCGGTCGAGCGGGCCGACGTCGAGGACGGTGCCGTACCCCGCGTCCTTGAAGAAGACGGACGGCCCCGAAGGACTGATGGTGAGCACGGCCCCGGTGCCGGCTCCGACGCTCTTCGTCACGGAGACGGTGCACTTCCCGGAGTACACCGGTGCCTCGCCGCCGCCGCCGTTCACCGAGGTGACGCGGCCGTCCGCGTAGAGCGTGACGGATACCCCGCGGAAGGTCCTGATGTCCCTGGAGACATAGCCCGGACCCGCGGTGAGGGCACCGAGCGGACCGCTGTGCTCAAGGATGACGGCGGTGTAGTAGACGTGCGCGTCGCCGTGCTTGTACACCCTGGCGGTCAGCCCGCCCTTGAGCACGTCCTTGTGGACCAGGGTGCCCCCGTCGGCGTAGTCGTCCCCCTCGGGCGCCGAGGTGGTCGGCGCCGGGCTCGTCGGTGCCGAGGTTTCCGGTGCCGGGCTGCTCGGCACCGTGTCGGCGAAAGCGCCGGCGGCCGGCAGGAGCACGACGACGCCGGCGAGGGCTGCCGTGACGATGGCGGACCGTAGTGCGGTGCGGTGGTGTGCGGTGCGGAATGACATGAACGACTCCGTGGAGAAAGGGCCTTGTGGGCCGGATGGCGTGGGGGAGTCGCATGCCGCTTCCTCTGTGGGTGGGGCCGCGAGGTGGGGCGGGCTGCTTCTACGAATGTAGGCAGCCCACGCGGCGGAGTCGTCCACTCCCTGTAACGGCCCGGTGACAGAGCCACCCCGATCCGCCTCTTCGCCCCCGGAGATCGCGGCGGCAAAGGCCCGTCCCCGCCTCAGAAGGCGTCCGACGGCTCGTACGCCCCCCACACCTCACGGAGCGCGTCGCAGACCTCGCCCACGGTGGCGCGCGCCCTCAGCGCCTCCTTCATCGGGTACAGCACGTTGTCCGTGCCCCGGGCCGCTTCCCGCAGCGCGGCCAGGGCCGTGTCCACCGCGCCCCGGTCCCGTCCGGCACGGAGCGCCGCCAGCCGTGTCGCCTGCCGGGCCTCGATCGCCGGGTCGACGCGGAGCGGCTCGTACGGCTCCTCCTCGTCGAGCCGGAAGCGGTTGACGCCGACGACGACCCGCTCGGCGCTGTCCGTCTCCAGGGCGATGCGGTAGGCGCTGCGCTCGATCTCGTTCTTCTGGAAGCCGCGCTCGATCGCGCTGACGGCGCCGCCCATGTCCTCGACCCTGAGCATCAGTTCCAGGGCCGCGGCCTCGACGTCGTCCGTCATCCGTTCGACGGCGTAGGAGCCCGCGAACGGGTCGACGGTGGCCGTCACGTCCGTCTCGTACGCCAGGACCTGCTGGGTGCGCAGCGCGAGCCGGGCGGACTTGTCGGTGGGCAGCGCGATGGCCTCGTCGAAGGAGTTGGTGTGCAGGGACTGGGTACCGCCCAGGACCGCGGCCAGGCCCTGCACGGCGACGCGCACCAGGTTGACCTCGGGCTGCTGGGCGGTGAGCTGGACGCCCGCGGTCTGGGTGTGGAAGCGCAGCATCAGCGACTTGGGGTCCGTGGCGCCGAACTCCTCCCTCATCACCTTCGCCCAGATCCGGCGGGCGGCGCGGAACTTGGCGACCTCCTCCAGCAACGTCGTACGGGCGACGAAGAAGAAGGAGAGCCGCGGCCCGAAGTCGTCGACGTCCATGCCGGCCGCGACGGCGGTACGGACGTACTCGATGCCGTCCGCGAGCGTGAAGGCGATCTCCTGCGCGGGCGAGGCCCCGGCCTCCGCCATGTGGTAGCCGGAGATCGAGATGGTGTTCCACTTCGGCATCTCGGCCCGGCAGTAGCCGAAGATGTCGGCGGTCAGCCGCAGCGAGGGGCCCGGCGGAAAGATGTACGTGCCGCGGGCGATGTACTCCTTGAGCACGTCGTTCTGCACGGTGCCGGTCAGCTGCCGCGCGGACACCCCCTGCTCCTCGGCCACCAGCTGGTACATCAGCAGGAGCAGCGCGGCCGGCGAGTTGATCGTCATCGAGGTGGAGACCCGGTCCAGCGGGATCCCGTCGAACAGCACCCGCATGTCGTCGACCGAGTCGACCGCCACGCCGACCTTGCCGACCTCGCCGGACGCGAGGGAGGCGTCGGAGTCGTGGCCCATCTGGGTGGGCAGGTCGAAGGCGACGGACAGGCCGGTGGTGCCGTTGGCGATGAGCTGCTTGTACCGGGCGTTGGACTCGGCGGCCGTACCGAAGCCCGCGTACTGGCGCATCGTCCACGGGCGGCCGGTGTACATCGACGGGTACACGCCGCGTGTGAACGGGTAGCCGCCCGGCTCCCCCAGTTTCTCCGCGGGGTCCCAGCCGTCGAGCGCGTCCGGCCCGTAGACCGGCTCGATGGGCAGTCCCGACTCCGACTCTCGCGTCATCCGCTCCGCCTCCCGCTGGTCACCGATGCGGAACCTGAGGCCGTAGGGCCTGTCGTCGGACTGCCCCGCGGTGCCCGCTAACGATTTCCCCATCATCCGCAGGATTCGGCAACCGGGCGAAGCGGGAATCCGTCCCATGGGATACCGGAGACCCGAGGGGGCCGAGATGATACGCACGAGAAGGACCGGGCGCGGCCATGCGCCCAGGGGCGGCAGGGGAGCCGCGGCGGCGACCGCGGCCGTCGCCGTACTCGCGCTGACCGCGGTGACCGCCGGGTGCGAGCCGCAGGCCGCGGGCAGCACCCCGTCCGCCCCGGCGCCCGCGCCGACGAGCGGCACGCCCACCGACGACGCCAAGCCCGTCGCGGACAAGCCGGGGACGGCGACGGCGACACCGTCGAAGAGCGCGAAACCGAGCGCACCGCCGGAGTCCGCGCCCGCGCCCGACCCGCAGGGCGAGGTGCTGATGGCGAGCGGCGCGCAGGGCAAGCAGGTGCGCGAGCTCCAGGCCCGGCTGCGCCAGATCGGCCACTTCGACCGCAGCCCCACGGGCTACTACGGCACCGTCACGGTCGCCTCCGTGCAGTCGTTCCAGGGCAAGCGCGGGCTGTCCCGTACGGGGAAGGCGGACACGCTCACCTGGCAGAAGCTGCTCGGCATGACGCACGAGCCGACGGCGGCGGAGCTGAACCCGCCGACGACCCGTCCGGTCGCGAAGCCGGACAAGCGCTGTATGACGGGCCGGGTGATCTGCATCAGCAAGAACAGCCGGTCGCTGTCCTGGATGATCGACGGCAAGGTCCTCTCGTCGATGGACGTGCGGTTCGGCTCGCAGTACACGCCGACCCGCGAGGGCACCTTCTCCGTCTACTGGAAGTCCCGGCACCATGTGTCGACGATCTACGACTCCCCGATGCCGTACGCGATGTTCTTCAGCGGCGGCCAGGCGGTGCACTACTCGTCGGACTTCGCGGCCCGCGGGTACAACGGCGCCTCGCACGGCTGCGTCAACGTCCGGGACGAGGGCAGGATCGCCTCACTGTTCGCCCAGGTCCACGACGGCGACAAGGTCGTCGTCTACAGCTGAGCGCCGCGGAGCCGGAGGACCGGGGGGGTGAGGGGCGCGGGCGGGACCGGGGGAACGTGTCCCGCCCGCGCCATTCGCGCCGAGCCGTAGGTACGGGGGGAACCCCGGCTCAGGGCGCTGCCGATGACCAGTCGGCTCACTCTGTACTGCGTCCGTGCCCCGAAAAACGTCACACCGGGTGGCGGGCGGGGTCAGCGGGCCGCGACGGGGATGCCCGGCGCCGCCGGCTGCGAGGCGGTGGCGTCCGCCGCGGGCTCGTGTTCCGGTCCGCTTCCGGGGTCGGATACCGGCCCTGTTGCCGGGTCGGTTCCGGCGAAGGCGGTCGACGGCTGCGGGGACACCGGGGTGAACCCGATCGACGGGAGGGAGCCGGAACCGCCGGGCGGCGAGTCGCCGTCGCCGTCCGAGTCGCCGCCGTCACCGTTCTGGCCGTTGCCCTGGCCGTTGCCCTGGTTGTCGCCGGCCTCGTCGAGCATCCGGTCGCAGAACCGGTCCAGGTTCCGGGCGCCCTTGGCCAGCGCTTCGAGGCGGCTTCTGCGGTCGTCGTCGAGCTTGCCGTCGCGGTAGTCGCGGCAGGCCTTCAGGGTCTTGGCGTACCAGGCGCCCGATGTCCCGTCCTGGGAGGTGTCGGGCTTCCCGGCGCCGTCACCGTCACCGTCCGTGCCCCCGGCGCTGTCCGAGGAACCGTTGGCCGTCCCGTCGTGCGGTCCGGTTCCGGTCGCACCGTCGGTGGCGGGGGCGGTGGGGCCGCTGCTGCCGGGGCCGGCGGTGCTCTTCCCGCCGGGGCGGGCCGATTCCGGGGTTTTCGGCGGCACGCTCTCCGTGCTCGCCGAGCCGGACGGCGGCTCGGGCGTCCCGTCGTCGGTGGTGAGGCCGGAGCCGAGCTCCTCGGGCGAGGCGGCGGCCGACACCGAGGTCGCCGGCGAGGGGGCGTGCCGGCCGAAGGGTCCGGGCAGCACCCCGGTCCCGGCGGCCACCGCCACCCCGCCGATCGCGCAGCACGCGAGGGAGGCGACCAGACCGAAGCGGATGGGCCGGCTCCAGTGCGACGGGCGGGCGCCGCGGAAACCCGCGGAACCGGACCCGCTGCCGGAGGCGGCCCGGCCTATGTGCACGGGTGCGAGCATCCCGGTCTCGCCGGTCCCGTCCAGCCCGGCGGCGGTCCCCCGGCCGGCCCGCGCGGACGCGGAGCGGGTACCGGCCGCGGCGCGGGGGACGGCGCGGAAGGCGGCCAGCGCGGCGGCCTCGCCCGGGAGTTCACCGGTGGCCGGACGGGCGGACCGGGCCGCGGCGTCCAGCGCGGCCGCGAGCCTCTCGGCCTCCTGTTCCGGCTGGCCGTCGGCAGGATCGACCGGTTCGCGGCGGAGCAATCTCTCCGCCGCTTCCTTGTCAAGCCATTCGTACTGCTCGTCGGCCATCACATGTCCTTCTGCGTCCACGGACGCGAATGCGTCACACCGGCGGGCGCCACCAGCCCGGTGTGGGAGGGGCGCTGTGCGGGCACGGCGCCGAGTTCCGCCGTCCGGCCCGCCGCGCTGCCGTGCGGGGACTGTGCGGGGGGCGACGCGTCGACCGGATGCTCCGTGTCGCCGGGGCCACCGGGACTGCCGGGACTGCCCACGCCGTCGGGACTGCCCGCGCTGTCCGCGCTGTCCGCCCGCAGCAGTTCGGCGAGCCGCTTCAGCCCGCGGTGGGCGGCTGTGCGTACCGCGCCCGGCCGCTTGCCCAGCGTCAGCGCCGCGCTCTTCGCGTCGAGACCGACCACCACGCGCAGCACCACGGCCTCGGCCTGGTCCTGCGGCAGCTGGGCGATGAGCGACATGGTGCGGCCGGTGGCCAGGGCCTCGATCGCCTCGGCGGCGGTGTCGGACTCGGCGGGCTTCTCGGACAGTTCCGTCTCGTCACCGCCGGCCGAGGGCCGTCTGCCGCGCATCCGCAGATGGTCCAGGGCACGGTTACGCGCTATCCGCGCCGCCCAGCCCCGGAAACGGTCCGCGTCACCGCTGAACCGGTCCAGGTCACGCGCTATCTGGAGCCAGGACTCGGACGCCACGTCCTCGGCGTCCGGCTCCCCCACCAGCGTCCTTATGTAGCCCAGCAACCGCGGCTGCACAGCGCGGTACACAGTACGGAAGGCGTCCTCGTCCCCGTCCTGCGCCGCGAGCACCGCGGCAGTAAGCCCCGCGTCGTCCCCCAGCACTCCCTCAACCTGCCCTGCTGTCCTGAATCGCAGCTGGTCACCACTGCCGCGCCACCCTGCGCGACTCAGCACGCTACGTCCTTCGCGGGCATCACGTCCATGACTTGTACAACCCACAACATTCCGCGGCCTGGCCGCGGTGTGACAGAAAACGCAGTCACGACGCTGAGATGAGTACGGGGTCGTCCTGCGGCCCCGCGGAAGACGACCGGGGCCTCTCCTGTGGGGGGTGGCGGCCCCGGTCGTCGTTCCATTTCATCGGTCTGACCAGGCAATATGCGGGTCACGGGTCCGCTCCATGACCAACGCGTGACCAACGCATCCAGGCGTTCACCCGATCGGCCCCAGGTCAACGCGCCGCACCGCCCCTGGATGCGTGTTCCGGGCCCCCGCCCTTAGACGCTTTGCCTACTGGGCCATCGCAAGCCGTGGAACCAGGCATGCCCGCACGCGAGGTTGTCAGATAGCGACCAAGCACGAGAGGCTGCCGACGCATTAACGGGGATGACAGCCCTCCCCGCCAGTAGGCTTGTTGGATCTGCTCGACGAGCTTCCGGAGGCCGCATGCTGACTCGCATCGAAGTCCACGGGTTCAAGAACCTCCTGGACCTGTCCATCGACTTCGGACCCTTCACCTGCATCGCAGGGGAGAACGGCACCGGCAAGTCGAACGTTTTCGACGCCATCCAGTTCCTCTCGCTCCTCGCCGACCAGTCGATGATGGAGGCGGCCCAGGAGGTTCGGGGCGTGCATGGCGAGCGTCAAGGCGACCCGCGCGACCTCTTCTGGAAGGGCTTTGAGCCTGGCAACCACCGGATGCGGTTCGCTGCCGAGATGATCGTTCCGCTGCACGTGCAGGACGACTTCGGCCGGGCCGCGAAGGCCAGCAGCACCTTCTTGCGGTACGAACTGGAGGTCGGCTACCAGGAGCCGTCCGGACTCGACCGCTTCGGGCGCCTCACGCTCCTCCACGAGACGCTGGCACACATCACCAAGGGCAAGGCTGCGCAGCACCTTCGCTTCCCTCACAGTGCGAAGCAGTTCCGCGACACCGTCATCCAGGGCCACCGTAGCGGCGCGCCTTTCATCTCGACGACCACCGAAGCCGACGAGTCGATCGTCAAAATTCACCAAGACGGTGGCAGCCGAGGCCAGCCCAAGCCGGCTGCGGCATCCCGGGCGCCAGCGACAGTGGTCTCCACGATCACTAGCAGCGATGACCCGACCATTCTCTCGGCTCGCCGTGAGATGCAGTCCTGGCGACGGCTTGCCCTGGAACCATCCGCTCTACGCCGGTCCGACCGATACGTGGACCCGCACGTGATGGGCGCCGACGGCTCCCATCTGCCAGCGACCCTCTTCCGCGTGGCCCACGACACTCCCGGTGCGGATCCCAGTCAGGTATACGCCCGGGTTGCGGGACGCCTCTCGGATCTGACCGGCATCCATGTCCGCGATCTGGAAGTCGATCAAGACGAGGTTCGACAACTCCTCACGGTCAACGTGCACGAGGTGGCTGGCATGACACTGCCTGCGCGCAGCCTCTCCGAAGGCACCCTGCGCTTCCTGGCACTTTGCGTTCTGCTCGAAGACTCCTCCGTGCGTGGACTCATCTGCATGGAAGAACCCGAAAACGGCATCCACCCAGCGAACCTCAACGCCATGGTCGACTTGGTACAGGATCTTGCCGTGGATCCGTCGGAAGAACCCGGCACGGACAACCCATTCCGGCAGGTGCTGATCAATACGCATTCACCCGGTGTCGTACAACTCGTCGGCAACGAGGATCTTCTGTTCGCCGACACCGCAATGCACAGAGGCGAGAACGGCACTCTGAACCGCGCACTGCGCCTGCGTCCACTCGTCGGTACCTGGCGGGCCAATAAGGTGACGAGCGGCAGTTTCGTGACGAAGGCTGACATCCTTCCCTATCTCACTACGCCCGTCGGAGCGCAGCTCACGCTGAGCGGGGACGCCGCGTGACCGCTCGCGTCCTGTTCATCGGTGAAGGCAGCAGCGACAACGGCCTCGTCCCACATATCGAATCGATTGCCGTTCGTAAGGGACTCGACGTCTCGGTCACAGTCCCCGACTTCGGTCTGCTCCGTCTGCCGACCGGGCACTCCGTACCAGACAAGCTCCGGGCCGCCCGCGCACTCGGAGGGAGCTACGACTTGGCAGTGGTGCAACGGGATGCTGACCGAGGTCCTGCCCAGCACCGCAAAGACGAGATCGAAAAAGCGGTGGACGCCGAGTGGCCCGGCCTTCGGCACGTCGCCGTTGTGCCCGTCCGCATGCTGGAAGCCTGGCTCCTCCTCGACGAAGGGTGTCTGCGTCAAGTCGCCGAGAACCCTCGCGGCCGCGTCGGTCTTGATCTCCCCAAGGGTGGTGCGGCGGAGAATATCGCCGACCCGAAGCAGCTCCTCAAGGAGTCGCTCGCTCGGGCGAGCGAGTACAAGGGGCGCCGCCTCGCCCAGTTCCAGAAGCGCTTCTCTCAGCACCGGCTGCGCATGCTGGAACTCCTGGACCCTGAGGGCCCCGTCACCTGCCTTCCATCGTGGCGTGCTTTCGTTGAGGACCTCGACGCTGCATTCGAGGTCCTCGACAGGTGACCCACACGCGCACGCTCCGCCATTCCGTGGCCGCTGAAGTGCGCCGACTTGGTGCAGGAGTCGTTGTTCACGCGCCGCACGGAGTTACTGGTGGATCTCGACCGGCCTGACCGCCGCACCTTCCTCGTCCTCGCCGCCGGATCCATAGTCTCAGGAGCGTGCCGACCTCCTCTGGGCAGCCATGAGTGTCACCATCAAGCTGCTCGACTCGGCCCGGTACGACGAACCTGCCGGCCACCGCCTGTGTACCGTCCTGGCTCAGGCGGCCCAGAGCACCACCTTGCTCCAATTCGGCCAAGGCCGCCATGCCTCGGCGCAGAGCCACTGGCACACCACCCTGGGGACAGGTGCTTCACGGCGCCTCGACCTGGTGCGGAGCACCCTGCAGGGGTCGCTCGAACCCCACAGCAGCGAAACTGCCGTTCGCGATCTGCGCTCGTACGCGCACCAGCGGCTGACGGCCAAGCCTGAACAGCCTCCTCGGACACCGGACAAGCTGGGCAGATCGCATGACCAACGCGTGACCAACAGCGCCCGAGCACAGACAGAAACGCCTGGAAGCAGGCCGAGGCAGTCGGAGGCCAGGAACCCCCGCCTAAGGGCTGTCCCGCAATTCCTGGCGGGCGCACGACGACAGCTACGGCACCTCGCTGCGTTGTCGGAACGCCCGAATACATCCAGTATTCGGGCGTCCCTCCGCCTTGCGATGCACCGCATCTGACGCCGCGCGCTGTTCCACCAGCAATTGCGGGACAGCCCTTAGACGACGAACTTGCAGTTCAGATGGGTTCTTCGATTGGTTACGGCCGGGGGTGGCGGCCCCGGTCGTCGTTCCGGCCTCCCCGCTCCGCCCCGGTAGTGACCGCGTCACTTCGAACGATGCGACGCCCAAGAGCTGGTGGCTGTTGACGCGGTCTCACCAGCCGTTCAAAGAGACTCTCGCGCCTCCTTGTGCGGTCAGATCCAGATCAGGCGCCACAGACGGAAAACACCCGTACCGTCCGACACGTACTGGCCGCCGCCGACATCCTCGCTGGATACCACGAAGTCTTTGGCTTGCCACAGGGGGACGACTGGAACATCGCGAGCAATGGCCGCCTGAAGGTCTTTCAGGTCGCCTTCGGCTTGGCTGCGGTCGGCGAAGCGCTGGCTTGCGGCGATCATCCGATCGACGGCCTTGCTGCTGTAACCCGTTTTCATGGCGCTGTCCGTGCCGACGATGGGTGCGCCAAAAGTGTCCGGATCCGGATAGTCGGCGACCCAGCCAACGGCGTACGCGTCCAGCTTTCCGCTTGCCCAGCGCTTCTGGAAATCATGCCACTCATAGCCTTTGAGGCGCACCTTGAACAGCCCGCTGGCCTCGATTTGCCTTTTTATCTCCGCGGCCTCCTCGGCGGCGGAGCCGCGCCCCTCGGCATAACTGTAGGTAAAATGCAACGGCAGGTCCTCACCGGCTTCGGTGAGCAACTGGCGGGCGCTGCCGACGTCCCGATTGGGATAGTTGTCGAAGAACGAGGTGGTGTGGCCGGAAATGCCCGTGGGGATCAGCGAGTAGAGCGGGACGATGGTGCCCTCGTAGACGTTGTACGCGAGCCGCTCACGGTCGATCAGCCAGGCCATTGCCTGCCGAATTCGAGGGTCGTGAAACGGCCTGCCCCGACGGGTGTTGAGGTAGAGGTTCCGAGTTTCGGAACTGCTCGCTTCCGACACGTGCAGCCCGGGGTCACTCGGGTTCAGATCGGCGAGCACTTCAGGTGGAAGTCGCCGGGTGGCGACGTCGATACGGCGAGCCTTCCATGCCTGAGCAAGGGCGGCGGGATCAGCGTAATAGCGAAGCTCGATGGGACGGCCAGTCTCTTTGACTGCACCCTTGTAGTGAGAGTTGGGCGAAAGAACCACCTTTTCGCCTTTCACGTACGAAGCGAGAGCGTACGGCCCTGTGCCGTCGATCTGATCACCGGGGCGCAAGGCGTCGTTCGGGTACTTGGTCGAGTCGACGATCGAGCCCGCTCCGGTAGCCACCTTGAACGGGAACGTGGCGTCCGGCCTTGTCAGCCTGAAATTGACAATCCGGTCACGGGCCTCTATCGAATCGATCGTTTCCAGCAGAGATGCAGGTCCCACTTCGGAATCTATTTTCTTGACGCGCTCGAAAGAGAACTTCACATCTGCGGCCGTCATCCTGCGTCCGCTGGGAAAGGTGATGTCACTCCGGAGCCGGCAGCGATAGGTGCGCAGGTCACGGGTGACGAAGGAGCAGCTCTCGGCCGCGTCCGGCACGGGCTCGACCGCTCCGGCCTTGAGGGTCAACAGCGTCTGAAAAACATTGCTGTACAGAGCCAAGGAGCCGGAGTCGTAGCTGCCGGCCGGGTCGAGTGACGTTGCGGGTTCCGTTGTTCCGACCTTTATGGTCCTGCCCTGCGCGTCCGATGGCAGCAGCACCACACAAGCTGCTGCCGCCACCGCGACTACCGCGAGCACCATCAGGATCGCACGGGTGCGGATACGGACCGATCCCATCAGCCTTCTCCTCGCAAGATCGAGGCGAATAGGCAAGTTCATTGGATCCCCCACTACTTCAGGCCAGGGTTTCGGGAAAGGAATGTCAGCGAACACGAGCGGTTCGACAAAGTGACTGGACTGGAATCACGGCGTCGGATTCACCGCGAACTGGACAGCTGCCTTTCATGCAGTCATGGCGGCCATCGGCTGCGCCTGGTCGATTGCACGGCAACCGTGCGCGCAAGCAGGACCGAAATTCACAAACCCAACACGCTTCGAATGAACGAGGCCGACCCCGACCGTTTTCCAATATGACGTGTCAAGTGCAGCGGGGAAACCGGCAGGGAAACGAGGCGTCAGCTTCGAGGAAGCCATACCAGGTCATCACCACTGGCCTGTCGCGTCGAGGGTCAGAACACAACACTCAACGATGTCGCATTGACCGCGCGACGTCGCCCTGGAGTACCGCCACGAAGGGGAAAGCGGCGAGCCCGGTCACGCTACTCGCATCGGTCGACTCCGCGCTCGTGCCGCGTCACGCGAAGAGTTCCGCATCGAGCATGCGCGGCGCGGTGCAATCGCGTCCCCTCCATAGGCTGAACGATGCCGCTCTTGGCCACTGAACGCCCCACGCTGCCGAAAGCCGATCGCACACGGCACACACCTGTGGCACAGCACCAGAGCCATCGCCACACCTCGCCGCATGGCCGAAGAGTCGCCCAATTATGCGCATGCGTCGCCCCTCCCGGGGCTCGATGGTGCTCCTCACCCGAAGTCTTATGCCTGACCCGACGGAACTGTTATGCCCCGGTCTGCAAGGGGGGCTGGATCGGTTCGACAGAACTCGCCGCCCTCCAACCAGGCGTTCTTGCTCTATGCCGGGTCGAAGCAGGGGCTCTCGTGCACAAATTGACAACCCTGCGTTCTCTCGGGTGACTTCCCTGTGACATGTCACCTGTGCAATGGTCCACCTCGCAGGGCGTGGTCATGCCAAGTCGGGCGACCGTTCTCTCTCCCGTCACGTCGTCGGCTCGGTCTTCCCGCCGGCCACGCCCTCTCCCCCATTCCCTCGGCCGCGTCCCGCGCGGCCGGATCCCCCCTCTGGGAGGCGTAGTGAGAACGTCACTTGTCCGGCGAAGTCTGGGCGCGGCGCTGCCGCTGACCCTGGCCCTGGCCCTGGGCATAGGCCTGCTGGCTCAGCCGGCCGGCGCAACGGAGAACACTCAGTCCGCCGCACACATGGAGGCGGGAGGTCCGAACCGTGCTGGGCCCCCGCCCGTCGCACGACACGCCGCCGCCGAGACGGAGCATGTCGCGAAGGGACGCCTGAAGGCGTCTCAGCTTCCGCCCCTGGCCGCAAGCAAGGATGCGCTCAAGGAGGACTACGGCAAGGCCGCGAAACCGCCCGCGCAGCCCCCCAAGTCGGCGGAGAAGGCGGTCAAGGGGGCGGCCGGGAAGAAGAGCGTCGCCGCGTGCAGCATCTCCGACTTCACGAGCCGCACCGGCAGCGCGCTGGTGCAGCAGATCAAGGCGTCGACGACCGACTGCGTCAACACGCTGTTCAACCTGAGCGGGAACGACGCCTACTACGCCTTCCGCGAGGCGCAGATGGCCAGTGTCGCCTATGCCCTGCGCGACGGTTCAGCGTCTTACCCCGGCAACTCCAGCACCGGTATGCCGCAGCTCGTGCTCTACCTGCGTGCCGGCTACTACGTCCACTACTACAACACCACTGCGGTGGGCGCCTACGGCAGCACACTGCAGACGGCCATCCGCTCGGGCCTCGACGCCTTCTTCGCCGGCTCGCACTCGCGCGACGTCAACGACGCCAACGGTGAGACACTCGCCGAGGCCGTCACGCTCATCGACAGCGCCGAGGAGAACGCCCGCTACATCTACATCGTCAAGCAGATGCTGGCGGACTACAACTCCTCCTGGGACACCTCCTGGTGGATGCTCAACGCGGTCAACAACGTCTACACCGTGACCTTCCGCGGCCACCAGGTGCCGGCGTTCGTGACCGCGGTCCAGTCCGACCCCAGCCTGGTCGATGCTCTGTACAACTTCGCCTCCAGCCACCTGTCACTGCTGGGGACGGACCAGTCCTACCTGACGTCCAACGCCGGGCGTGAACTGGGCAGGTTCCTGCAGCACTCCGCACTGCGGTCCAAGCTCCGGCCCCTGGTCAGCGGCCTGCTGAACGCCAGCTCGATCAAGGGCACCACCGCACCGCTCTGGGTCGGCGTGGCGGAGATGACCGACTACTACGACAAGGCCAACTGCTCCGCCTACGGCACCTGCGACCTGCAGTCGCAGCTGGCGAACTCGGTCCTGACGGTGACCTACCCGTGCAGCTCCAGCATCACCATCAAGGCCCAGCAGATGACCTCGAGCGAGCTGTCGTCAAGCTGCTCCAGTCTGCGCAGCCAGGACGCGTACTTCCACAACATCGTCCGGGACAACGGCCCTGTCGCCAACGACAACAACAGCACCATCGAGGTCGTGGTCTTCGACTCCAGCACCGACTACCAGACGTACGCCGGTGCCATGTACGGGATCGACACCAACAACGGCGGCATGTACCTCGAAGGAAACCCGGCGGCGGCCGGCAATCAGCCCCGGTTCATCGCCTACGAGGCCGAGTGGGTGCGCCCGGACTTCCAGATCTGGAACCTCAACCACGAGTACACGCACTACCTCGACGGCCGGTTCGACATGGCCGGCGACTTCAACGCCGGCATCACGACACCGACCATCTGGTGGATCGAGGGCTTCGCGGAGTACGTCTCCTACTCCTACCGCGGTGTTCCCTACACCGAGGCGATGACGGAGGCAGGCCGTCGCACCTACGCCCTGAGCACCCTGTTCGACACCACGTACAGCAACGACACCACGCGCATCTACCGCTGGGGCTACCTCGCCACCCGGTACCTGCTCGAGAACCACCGCACGGACATGGACACCGTCCTCGGCTACTACCGTTCCGGCAACTGGAACGCCGCCCGTACCTACCTGACCAGCACCATCGGTACCCGCTACGACAACGACTGGTACACCTGGCTGGCGGACTGCGCGGCCGGCAGCTGCGGCGGGGGCACCAACCCGCCCGGCAACCAGGCACCCACCGCCGCGTTCACCACCGCCGTCCAGGGGCTGAACGTCACCTTCACCGACCAGTCCGCGGACTCCGACGGCACCATCGCCTCCAGGTCCTGGAACTTCGGTGACGGCACCACCTCCACCGCCACCAGCCCCAGCAAGACCTACAGCTCCGCAGGGGCCTACACGGTGAAGCTGACCGTCACCGACGACAAGGGAGCGACCGCCACTGCCACGAGGACGGTCACCGTCAGCAGCGGCGGAGGCACCGGTACCGAGTGCACCGGCACCGACACCAGAGAGCTCGGCCAGAACTGTCAGCGCAGCAACCAGTCCGCCACCACCGGGAACTACACCTACCTCTACCTCTACGTCCCGGCCGGCACCACCCAGCTGAAGATCACCACCGCCGGCGGCACGGGTGACGCGGACCTGTACTACAGCGCCGGCGGCTGGCCCGGCACCACCAGCCACACGCAGCGTGCCACGGGGGCCGGCAACAGCCACACCCTGACCATCAACAACCCGACGACCGGCGCCCACTACATCAGCCTGCACGCCGTGAACAGCTTCAGCGGCGTCACCGTCAGTACCAGCTACTGACAGAAGGGTACTGCCGAGAACCACAGCTCCACTGTCGCCCGGGGTGGCTCCCCCCGCCCCGGGCGACGTCCGGGGCGGCGGTAGGGGGGTTCACCTCCGCCGCACCGGGCGGCGAGCACACCGGCATCCGCGAGACGCCGTCACTCATCGAACCGGACCGGGAAGCGCCTTTCTGGGTCCGTCCATGGGACGAGGGGGTGCGTACGTGCGCGCTACCCACTTCTGAAAGTGCGGGGCCTGAGCGAGCAGATGACAGTGCGCGCGGACGGCATGATGGTGCACGGCCTCGACAACCGACGCGTCAACCAGGTTGCGGCGCCAGAGCAGCAGGTGCCGCTGCCACAGAGGATCCCCCGCCAGGGGTTTGATCAGCACCCCGCCTATGGGGCACACGGTGGGCTGAACCGCAGCCACCCCAAGACCCTTGGCGATCATCGACTGCAATTGATCAAGCACATGAAACTCGTGCGTGACCGCAGGTGTGAAACCCGCAGCCCGGCAGGCGTCGTAGAAGGCGCCAGGCCACCCCACCCCGTCATCGGAAGAGACGAACCACGTGTCCTCGGACAGCCCCTCCAGGGGAATCTCCAGGCGGTGCGCCAGCGGGTGGCCGGCATGGGTGGCCACGAAGACCGGAACAGTTCTGATCGCACGATGATCCAGATCCGGAGAGTGGCGAATCGGCAGCCCGGGGTAGTCGCACCCCAGGCCGACGTCCAGTTCACCGGCTTCCAGGAGACTGAGGAGCTCTCCGGTGGCGTACACGCTGCTGACAGAAACGACGAGATCGGGGCAGGCGTCGCGGAGGGCGTCCAGCAGCGCGGGCACCACAGGCGTGTTGATGACACCCAGACGAAGTCGACGTGCCGCTGCGGGTGGGCAGGCGTGCCGCAGGCGGGTGAGATTGTCCGCGAGCGACAGAACCTCCCGGGCCCGGCCCACGATCTGCGCGCCGTAGGGGGTGAGCTCCATACCTGTACTGCTGCGAACGAACACTCCCTCACCGAGCAGTCCCTCGATACGGCGCAATTGTGTGCTCATCGCGGGTTGGGTGAATCCGAGCGCAGCTGCCGCCCGGCCGACGCCCCCCGAGTCGGCTATCGCGCACAGCACGCGCAAGTGGCGCAGCTCAAGCTCCATGGGAACACCTCGCTCCGGGTGAACAGAGTTCCATTATGCGCCAGGAAGAAGGGTATGGGCGCCCTGCGAAGGCGCCCATCCCGTGCCGCCGGCCATCTCGCACGACGAGGGTTATGGATGAGTCCCATGCGACGGTATGACCCGGTCTGTTGTTTGGGAATGACCATCGTGCAAGTCTCGAACTCAGTGCAATTCCGCAGATGCGACTGCGGAACCTGAAGCACCCCGCCATTGAGGAGCGACATCATGCCTCACACTCGCATCACCTTCACCGTCGAGGCAACCGAAGCAGCGGTTCACTTCGCCCGCCACCGCATATCCACTGCGGTGAGGCGATGGGGAGGGCTCGTCGACGAAGAGCTGTGTTTCCATCTGGAACTGGTGGTATCGGAACTACTCACCAACGGTCTGCGTCATGCGCACGGACCCATGACCGCCGAGGTAACACTGGTGCGTGACCTCGTTGTCGTCGCGGTCCTTGACAGTTGTCCGGAGCTTCCGCAGTCTCGACCGACGCAGATCGACGACGAGTGCGGGCGTGGACTCGCCTTGATCGAGGACCTCTGTCTGATTCAGGGGGCCGAGACAACTCCCGGCGGCAAGCGCTGCTGGGCGGTTCTGCCTGTCAGGACGGCACGCGATCCGGCCGTCGAGCCGGTGCCGGGTGGAGGTCAGGACAACGACTCCATGGCGGACAGCGCGCTGGTCGCTGTCCCCGAACGGGCGAGGTCTGCTGTCGGGTTTGTTCCCGGCTGCGTAGGGCCGCTCCATTGATCGGATGACCGGCCACTCCTGAGGTTCTCGTCCAGGATGCAGCGGACGCGTGAGCCGCCCCGAAGTGACTTCGGACGATGTCTCGCGCCGGCGTCTGCAGAATGACCGGCGGGCCTCGGCGGTGGGCTCAAACCTGGCCACGGGCTCGGTTCGGCCAGGACAGACTGAGCGCCGAACGGACCGGTTCAGGGGAAGGACCGTGTCGGAGAAGGACGACTCAGGAGACGGACGGCTCGATCTCTCCCGCGAAGACGATGATCTGGTCGATGAGGCTCCGCCGCAGATGGACGACGTCCGTACCCGCCAGGCGGGGGCCCCCGTCCGGCGTCGTGAACACCCACTGGTACCTGGCCCACTCGTCCGGCATGTCCACCGCCGAGCAGCGCACCATCGTGCCGGCCCCTGCCGGGTGGCGCCGGATGTCCAGCACGAACCGCTCGACCGCCTCAATCCCCTCACAGCGGCCCAACGGCCCCCAGAAGACCACGTCCGAGGTCAGGGCCTGGGAGAGCAGCACAGTCACATAACTGTCGTCCGAGGCGTTGAACGCGGAGATGAACGTGTCAATCGCCGATCGCGCGGTCTCTTCCTGCATGTATCAGTCATACCAGTCGCCCCGCGGAACACGCTCGCCCCGAGAGCCGTCGCCCGACCGCGGCGAACCATTTCGGTCACAGCACTGGCCACCGCCGGCGCGACAGCCCCCAGGGGACCCGACTCAGCGGCCGGACGCCGTGGCCGACGGGACGTCACCACCCGCACCCGATCTCAAAGGCCGCCGACCCGATCGCCTCCCGCCTCATCGACACCCTCGCCACCGGGCCGAAGGCCCTCTCCGCAGTACGGGCCGCGCGGGCCCAAGTGCGCGAGCACGGCTGGAACATGGCCGGAACCACGGCTCCGGATGGCCTTCGTCGACCACGGAAGTGGCGGGAGCGGGGAGCCGGTGGCCGGCCTGCTCAGGCCCGGGAGCGCGGGCAGCGGCACGGCCCGCCGACCACATCGCCACAGCCCGACTCGCCCTGGCTCAAAGGCCGAAGAAGTACCGGCGTGGACGCCAGACCTTGATTCGCACCGGCTCCTCAGGCGGGACCCAGGAGTTCGTCGCCTGACTCCCGAAGCGGGGCCGGTGGCTGTCGTACCCGGTCGGCATGACCATCACCGACGCCATCCGCCGGGCCGGCCCGCCCCCCGTCAGCCCCGGACGCGTGCGCGTCGCGAGATCGCCGCACGCAGCACGCGCTGGCCCTCGGTGGACACGTCCATCACCTGGCGCAGCCCGGCTCCGGCGGGGGCCTCGTCCGCGATCTCGGCCAGCATCTCCAGGATGCGGATCTGGCGCGCGGTCTCCCCGGCCAGCAGCGGTCCCGCCCCCCGTGGGTCGCCCGCCCGGCAGCGCTCCACCAGTTCCGCCCGGTCGGCGCGTTCTGCGTCGTGCCCGAGGTGGACGTCCAGGGCCAGCACCGAGCAGGCGTCCGCCCAGCCGCGCAGCTCCGCGCCCGCCCGGTCCGCGGGCGCCTCGCCGAGCAGCTTCCGGATCCGCCGGACGGTCGCGTCCGCACCGGGCAGGGCGTCCAGCGCCGTACGTGTCTCGGCCAGCCGGTCCGGCCAGGCCGCCCCGACCGCGCAGCCGGCCCAGAGCGGGCGCAGCGGGTCGGGGCCGGCCCCCTCGGCGGGCTGCGGCAGGCAGCGGTCGAGGCAGGCGGCCCCGCTCGCGGTCAGTCCCCGCTCATCAGCGGCGGCGATCAGTTCCAGCAGGCTCATCGGCTTCTCCCGTCGGCCCTCCCCGTGCCAGGACGCATGGGGACGCAGCGCTTCCTGTACCGCATACAGCGCCGAATGGCCGAAAATCGTCACTACCTGCGGCCGAAACCGCTTGCTATCGCCGCGCGCCCGCCAGAAATTGCGGGACAGCCCGCAGCTTCACCACATCAGCATATTTTCAGAAAACACCGTACAACTACTGAAAAAATAGGAAAAGTTGTTTACCTCCAGGGCTGTGGGCGCGAAGGCATTCCGGGCGCGGGAATGAGAGAAGCCGCGCGCTCCTCCCCATGGGCGCGCGGCATCCGGAACACAGCCCCAGGTCACCGTCGTGTCCACGACAAATCGGGGTCTCCCCGGCGCGCGGGCCGCGGTGCGGTGCTCAGCCCTTGTCGATCTCTCCCGCCAGCTTCCGGAAACCGTCCCAGCTCAGCTTCGGCTTCCCCGGGTCCCACAGCTTCTGGGACGTCGCCCGCAGCGGCATCCGGATGCCCTGCGCCACCTGTGCCGTGGTCTGGGCCTGCGGCAGGTCGCCCCAGACGGCGAACCGGCCGCCGAGGATCTGGTCGGAGTAGCGCGCCGGTACGGGGGTGGTGCCGCGCAGGACGAGGGGGGTCCACTGCTCGTAGATGCGCTTGCCTGTGGGGTAGACGAAGTCGTTGGGCTGGCCGAGCACGTAGTAGAGGAACTCGTCGTTGAGGTTCATCACCTTGCGGCCCTCGTTGAGGTACTCCTCCGGCTGCCGGGCCCCGTACTCCTTGCCCGTCCAGTACTCGACCTCGATGTCCTTGTCCGCCTTGACGACGCCGTCACGGAAGAGGCCGTCGTTCCACGCCTTGGGCTGTTTGCCGTGCGGGCGGACCACCGCCACGCGGTCGTTGAGCCAGCCGGTGGCGAGGTCGGCGATCCCGGCCTGCGGCCCGTACTTCTGTACGGCGGCGCGCTGGAGCTGGGGATAGGAGGCGGCCGGGTCCCGGGCCATCAGCGCGAGGTACTCGTCGGCGCCCAGATGCCAGTACGCGCCGTGGAAGAGCTCCGTGTACTCGCCGAGGAGCTCGTCGATGAGTTTCGCCGCGCCGGGCTTGGAGATGTCGATCGATCCGGCCGAGGCCACGCCCGACACATTGTGCAGCTGGAGGTCGGGGTGGGCGCGCAGGACTGCGCCGAGGTGGCCCGGGGAGTCGATCTCCGGCACGACCTGGATGTGCAGCCGGTCGGCCAGGGCGACGGTCTGCCGCACCTGCGCCTTGGTCAGGTGCTCGGGCGACACCACCTCGGGGTGGGTGTCGGACTGGATGCGGAAGGCCTGGTCGTCGGAGAAGTGCAGGCCGAGCTGGTTGAGCTTGAGGTCGGCCATGTCGCGCAGCCGGTCCTCGATCCAGGCGACGCTGTAGAACTTGCGTGCGATGTCGAGGTTGAACCCGCGCTGCGGGCGGTCGGGGCGGTCGCGCACCTCGCCCTCGGGCATGACGCCGTCGGCCCGCACCGACTGCTTGAGGGTGCGGGTCCCATAGAAGACCCCCGCCTCGCCGGGTCCGCTGATCGTGACGCGGCCGTCGCGGGACTTGAGGGTGTACGACTCGGGCCCGCCCTGGGCCGTCGGGGTCAGGGCCAGTTCGACGTCACCGGCGCGGGCCGGCACCTCGCCCCGGTAGCCGATCTTCAGCTCGCCCGCGAGCAGCCGCCCCTCGTCGGCGAGTCCCTTGCTGCCGTCGGCGATCACCACCGCACTGCCCTTGCCCGGCCGCCAGCCGGGACCGTGGGCGGCGGTGTGTTCGCGTACGGCGGGGATCGTGCGGGGCGTGCTCGACAACGGATAGCTCCGGGTCGGTGACGGCGTGGGGGCGGCGGACGAGGCCCCGGGCGAGGTCTCGGCCCCGGACCGGCGTGCGGAGTCGGAGCTGTCGGGCCACAGGACGACGGTGAGCGTCACCGCGGCCGCCGCGGTGACGGCCGCTCCGGCCGCGAGGGCGCCGCGTGAGAGCGACATCGGTCAGAAACCTCCGGTTTTCAGCGGGAAAGAGAGCAGAAGTAAGGAGATAGCCGGGCATTCTCCTCGCTATTTCGTCCATCAGTCATCCTGAAACCCTCCCGTCCGGGTGAAATTCGCGCATCCGTCGGACGGCCGTTGCCGGGCCTCGCTAGCTTTGAGGCACATTCGTCTCTCCCTTCACTCTGCATCCACCTGGTCTCTCCGATCCCTCCCCTCCAGGTTCACAGATGCCGCTGATTCGAGGAGCCAACGCTGTCCAGGTCCAGCGAGTCCCACGCCGGCCTCCCCGGGCAACCGCACCGGCCCGACCGGCGGGCCGCCGTGCCCCTGCAGAACTGCGGAACCGTACCCGACCGGACCGGTCCGCACGACTTCGGCCTGCGCCGCTTCAACACCGCGGCCGCCGCCGACGTCGAGGCCGCGCTGCTGGACTGCTTCGGCAGCCACCGCTGGGCCCAGCGGCTGACCGCCCACCGCCCCTACCCGGACCTGGACGCGCTGCTCGCCGCCGCCGAGGAGGCGGGCTACGACCTCTCCCTCACCGACCGCGCCGAGGCGCTCGCCGCCGAGGTCTCCCCGGCGCTGCCGCCCGACGCGGCACCCTCCGCCCACCTCGCGCTGGCCGCCGCGCACGCCGCGTACGAGTGCAAGTTCGGGCACGTCTTCGTCATCTGCCTCGACGGCGTCCGGCCCGCCGAGCACCCCGACCAGGTGCTGGCCGCCATCCGGGCGAGGCTGGGCCACGACTCCGACCAGGAGCGGGTGGTGACGGCCGACGAGATGCGGCGACTCGCCCGGGGCCGCATCATCGGCCTGGTATCGAGTCAGTAACGGGTTGCCGCCTGGTCCGGAAGGTTCCGGCCCGGCGGACAGGCCTGCGCCACGGCAGTCCCTAGCCCGTCCGTGCCTGATTGATTGCCGCTTTGATCACACCGGAGGCCCCGGCGCGAACGAACCGACAAACCGTCGCTACGATGGCCGGGGCCGGTGGACCGTACCTGGCCGGGTCAGACCGACAGTCAAGCCGGCCGACCCCCAATCCCCGCTCCCGGAGGGTTCTTCCGTGCCGGCTGGAACGCTGTACCGCGGCCGGGAAGGCATGTGGTCCTGGGTGGCTCATCGAGTCACCGGTGTCCTCATTTTCTTCTTCCTGTTCGTACACGTCCTGGACACCGCTCTCGTCCGTGTCTCCCCCGAGGCCTACGACGAGGTCGTGGCCACGTACAAGACATGGCCTGTCGCGCTCCTTGAATACGGCCTCGTGGCCGCGGTTCTCTTTCACGCGCTGAACGGTCTCCGCATCATCGCTGTGGACTTCTGGGCCAAGGGCCCACGCCTCCAGAAGCAGATGCTCTGGACCGTGCTGGGCATCTGGATCGTGCTCATGGTCGGGGCCCTGTACCCCGTCCTCGGCCACGCCGTCCGTTCCATCTTCGGGAGCTGAGGCCCATGTCCACCGAGACTTCCGCGATCGGCGCAGTCGAAGGCGTTCAGCCTGTGAGCCGATTCGATTCCGACAACCCGGCCCCCGTGATCGAGCCCCCGCGTACGCGGACCGGCAAGACACCCAAGGGTTCGCGCACCAACTTCGAGATGTACGCCTGGCTCTTCATGCGCCTGTCGGGCGTCGTCCTGGTCGTCCTGGTCATCGGCCACCTGCTGATCCAGCTGGTGCTGGACGGCGGTGTGTCCAAGATCGGCTTCGCCTTCGTGGCCGGCCGCTGGGCCTCGCCGTTCTGGCAGATGTGGGACCTGGCGATGCTGTGGCTCGCCATGCTGCACGGCGCCAACGGTCTCCGTACGGTCATCAACGACTACGCCGAACGGGACAACACCCGCTTCTGGCTGAAGATGCTGCTGTACACCGCCACGGTGTTCACCGTCCTGCTGGGCACGCTGGTGATCTTCACCTTCGACCCGAACATCCGCTAGGCGCCGGGCCCGAAGGACCAGAGGTAAACCATGCAGATCCACAAGTACGACACCGTCATCGTCGGCGCCGGCGGCGCCGGCATGCGCGCGGCCATCGAGTCGACCAAGCGCAGCCGCACCGCCGTGCTGACCAAGCTCTACCCCACCCGCTCCCACACGGGCGCCGCGCAGGGCGGTATGGCCGCCGCGCTCGCCAACGTGGAGGAGGACAACTGGGAGTGGCACACCTTCGACACGATCAAGGGCGGCGACTACCTGGTCGACCAGGACGCCGCCGAGATCCTGGCGAAGGAGGCCATCGACTCCGTTCTCGACCTGGAGAAGATGGGCCTGCCGTTCAACCGCACGCCCGAGGGCAAGATCGACCAGCGCCGCTTCGGCGGCCACAGCCGTAACCACGGCGAGGCCCCGGTCCGCCGGTCCTGCTACGCCTCGGACCGCACCGGCCACATGATCCTCCAGACGCTGTACCAGAACTGCGTCAAGGAGGGTGTGGAGTTCTTCAACGAGTTCTACGTCCTGGACCTGCTGCTCCAGGAGGACCCCGAGACCGGGGTCAAGAAGTCCGCGGGCGTCGTCGCGTACGAGCTGGCGACCGGCGAGATCCACGTCTTCCAGGCGAAGGCGATCATCTTCGCCTCCGGCGGCACCGGCAAGTTCTTCAAGGTGACGTCGAACGCGCACACCCTGACCGGTGACGGCCAGGCCGCCGCGTACCGCCGCGGTCTGCCGCTGGAGGACATGGAGTTCTTCCAGTTCCACCCGACGGGCATCTGGCGCATGGGCATCCTGCTGACGGAGGGCGCCCGCGGTGAGGGCGGCATCCTCCGCAACAAGGACGGCGAGCGCTTCATGGAGAAGTACGCGCCCGTCATGAAGGACCTCGCGTCCCGTGACGTCGTCTCCCGCTCCATCTACACGGAGATCCGCGAGGGCCGCGGCTGCGGTCCCGAGGGCGACCACGTCTACCTGGACCTGACGCACCTGCCGCCGGAGCAGCTGGACGCCAAGCTCCCGGACATCACCGAGTTCGCGCGTACGTACCTCGGCATCGAGCCCTACACGGACCCGATCCCGATCCAGCCGACCGCGCACTACGCCATGGGCGGCATCCCGACCAACGTCCAGGGCGAGGTGCTGGCCGACAACACCACCGTCGTCCCGGGCCTGTACGCCGCGGGCGAGGTCGCCTGCGTCTCCGTGCACGGCGCCAACCGCCTCGGCACCAACTCGCTGCTCGACATCAACGTCTTCGGCAAGCGGTCGGGCATCGCCGCCGCCGAGTACTCCGCGAAGAACGACTACGTCGAGCTTCCCGAGAACCCGGCGCAGCTGGTCGTCGACCAGGTCGAGCGGCTGCGCAACTCCACCGGCACCGAGCGGGTCTCGACGATCCGCCTGGAGCTGCAGGAGTGCATGGACGCCAACGTGATGGTGTTCCGCACCGAGCAGACCATCAAGACGGCGGTCGACAAGATCGCGGAGCTGCGCAGGCGCTACCTCGACGTGTCCATCCAGGACAAGGGCAAGCGGTTCAACACGGATCTGCTCGAAGCGGTCGAGCTGGGCAACCTGCTCGACCTCGCCGAGGTCATGGCGACCTCCGCGCTGGCCCGCAAGGAATCCCGCGGCGGTCACTACCGCGAGGACTACCCGAACCGCGACGACGTCAACTTCATGCGCCACACCATGGCGTACCGCGAGGTCGCCGACGACGGCACCGAGTCGATCCGGCTGGACTACAAGCCGGTCGTCCAGACCCGCTACCAGCCGATGGAGCGTAAGTACTGATGGCTACCCCCACGATGGAAAAGGCCGACCAGGTCCCTGAGCCCGAGGCCGGCTTCGCCGACTCCCCGTACATCACTGCCACGTTCCGGATCCGCCGGTTCAACCCGGAGGTCTCCGAGGAGGCCCAGTGGCAGGACTTCCAGATCGAGATCGACCCGAAGGAGCGTGTTCTCGACGCCCTTCACAAGATCAAGTGGGAGACCGACGGAACGCTCACCTTCCGCCGCTCCTGCGCGCACGGCATCTGCGGCTCGGACGCGATGCGGATCAACGGCAAGAACAGGCTCGCCTGCAAGACGCTGATCAAGGACCTGAGTCCGGAGAAGCCGATCACGGTCGAGGCCATAAAGGGCCTCACGGTCCTCAAGGACCTCGTGGTCGACATGGACCCGTTCTTCCAGGCCTACCGCGACGTCATGCCCTTCCTCATCACCAAGGGGAACGAGCCGACCCGCGAGCGCCTTCAGTCCGCCGAGGACCGCGAGCGCTTCGACGACACCACCAAGTGCATCCTGTGCGCCGCGTGCACGTCCTCGTGCCCGGTGTTCTGGAACGACGGGCAGTACTTCGGCCCGGCGGCGATCGTCAACGCGCACCGCTTCATCTTCGACTCGCGCGACGAGGGCGGCGAGCAGCGGCTGGAGATCCTCAACGACCGTGACGGGGTGTGGCGTTGCCGCACCACCTTCAACTGCACGGACGCCTGCCCGCGTGGCATCGAGGTCACCAAGGCGATCCAGGAGGTCAAGCGCGCGCTGATCACGCGTCGCTTCTGACCCGTCGGACGCAGGCATCAGGGGCCCCGGCCCGCGCGAACACCGCGCGGACCGGGGCCCCTTGCCGTACGCCCCGGTCAGCCAGCCCGTAAGCCGGTCCGCCGGTCCGTCAGTCCCAGGCCGCGCCGCCCCGGTCCTCCGCGACCACCATGATGCGCCGCAGCATGGAGTTGAGCAGCCTGCGCTCGTCCTGGCCCAGGACGCCGAGCAGCCGCTCCTCCTCGTTGCCGAGGAAGTCCATCGCGCCGAGCCACGTCGAGCGCCCCTGGTCGGTCAACTCCACGTCCACGCGCCGTCGGTCGGTGGTGGAGGGCGTACGGCGGACGAATCCGCGCCGCTCCAGCGCGTCCAGCCGGCCGGTGACGGAGGCGGGCGCGAGGTCGAGGTCGGCGGCGAGATCGGACGGGGCCGCCTCGCCGCCGCGGCCGGCGAGCTTGTGCAGGGTGTCGAACTCCTGGCGGTCCAGGTCGAAGTCGTGCAGGGACTGTTCACGCACCCGGCGCAGATGGACGGAGAGCTTCTTCATCCGGGTCACCGCACCCTCGACGTCCGGGTCGAGTTCCGGAAGCACCGGCTTCCACCGCTCGACATGTCCGTCGGTCCAGTCCCGTTGTTCCATGGCCCACAGACTACGCCGAGACCCTCACTTGAACATGTTCAAAGTCAGGTCTACAGTCCATGACAACAGCATTTGAACGCGTTCAAGGGAGGGTGGGGCATGGACCTCACTGTTGTCGCGTACGTCATCTACCTGCTCATCAGCGTGGCGCTCACCATCTGGGTGGCCCGCACGCTCAGCCGCAACGGCAGGGTGTTCATCGCCGATGTGCTGCACGGGAACGAGAAGCTCGCCGATGCCGTCAACCACCTGCTGGTGGTCGGCTTCTACCTGGTCAACCTGGGGTTCGTGACGCTCTATCTGAAGAACTCCGACGAGGTCGCCGACGCCCGCGGGCTCTTCGACGCACTCTCGGTGAAGATCGGTGTCGTGCTGGTCGTCCTCGGGGTCATGCACCTGGGCAACGTCTACGTGCTCAACAAGATCCGCCGCCGGGGCCTGATGGAGCGCGAGCAGACCCCGCCCGTACCGCCGCAGGGCTGGACGGCTCCGGGCACCGGGCCGTGGGCCCCGCCCGCCACCAAGGCGTGAGGGCCGGCCATGGCACCCCGGACCGGTGGGCGGCGGCCGGCCGTGGAACGGCTCACCGTGCTCTACGACGCGCAGTGCCCGCTCTGCGTCCATCTGCGGCAGTGGCTGATGAGGCAACGTCAGCTGGTCCCGCTCGACCTCGTCCCGGCGGACTCCGCGGAGGCGCACCGCCGCTTCCCCGGCCTCGACCACTCCGGCACCCTGGAGGAGATCACGGTGATCGGTGACGGGGGCCAGGTCTACCGCGGCACGTCCGCGTGGATCGTCTGCCTCTGGGCGCTGGCGGAGCACCGGCCCAGGTCCCACTGGCTGACGACTCCGGCCGGCCGCCCGTTCGCCAGGGCGACCGTCCTCGCCGCCGCGAAGTACCGCTCGCTGACGGCAGCACCCTGCCGGGCGGACGGGGACGGGGCATGTGCGGTGCGGGGGCCGGAGCCCGGCACGTAGTGATCCCGGATACCCTCGGGAACGTGGTGAAGGAAGAGAAGGACGTGAAGGAAGTCAGGGCTCCCAAGAGCGAGCAGACCCGCACACTCATCCTCGAAACCGCGCTCCGGCTCTTCCAGGAACGCGGTTACGACAAGACGACGATGCGGGCCATCGCCCAGGAGGCCGGGGTCTCCGTAGGGAACGCGTACTACTACTTCTCTTCCAAGGAACACCTCGTCCAGGGCTTCTACGACCGGATCGCCGCCGAGCACGAGGCGGCGGTCCAGCCGGTTCTGGCCGGCGACAAGGACCTCGCGGTACGCATCCGCGGGGTCCTGCTCTGCTGGCTGGACGTGGCGGAGCCGTACCACCGCTTCGCCGCCCAGTTCTTCAAGAACGCCGCCGATCCGGAGAGCCCGCTCAGCCCCTTCTCGAAGGACTCCGTCGCGGCCCGCGACGCGGCGATCTCCATCCACGAACGCTGCCTGGCGGGCGCGGGCACCAAGGTCGACCCCGAACTGGCCGAGTTGCTGCCGCAGTTGATGTGGCTGAACCAGATGGGCCTGGTGCTGTACTGGGTGTACGACCGGACGGACGATGCCGAACGCAGCCGCCGCCTCGTCGAGCGCACCGCCCCGATCGTCGCGCGGGCCATCGCCCTGTCCCGGTTCCGGGTGCTGCGGCCGCTCGTGCGCCAGGTCCACGAGGTGCTGGAGGAGTTCCTGCCCGGAGCGGCGGGGCGGGCGGCGGACCGGCCGGTCGGCCCCCGCCCCACCGAGTGACGGCGTACACGGCCGGGTGACGGCGTACACCGAGGAGCGGCCGCCCCGTTGACGCCGGGACGGCCGCTCCGTGGTGTTCCGCGCCACTGGTCAGTGGCGGCCGGTCAGATCCAGCCGAGTTCCCACAGCCGCCAGATGCCGGTGCCGTCCGAGAGGTACTGCGAACCGGCCACGTCGGGCTTGGCGACGACGTAGTCCTTCTTCTGCCACAGCGGCACCAGCGGCACGTCCTCGCCCACCAGCTTCTGGAGCTCCTTGAAGTCGGCCGAGGTGCGGCTGCGGTCGCTGAACTGCAGCGTGTCGCTGATCAGCTGGTCCATCTTCTTGCTGCTGTAGCCGTTGTGGAGGCTGGTGTCGCGGCCGACGAGCGGCTGGCTGAAGGTGTCGGGGTCCGGGTAGTCGGGGAGCCAGCCAACGGTGTACATGTCGTAGTCACCGGCCGCGTACCCCTTCTGGAACGCCGTCCACTCCACGGACTTGATCGTGACCTTGAACAGCCCGTCCGCGTTCAGCTGACGCTGGATCTCCTTGCTCTCCGGCGTGTACGAGTCGCCGGACCGGTAGGCGAAGTTGATGGGCAGCGGCAACTGGACGCCCGCTTCCTGCAACAGCTTCTTGGCGCGCTTGGGATCGGGCGCGGGGTACTCGTCGAAGAACGGGGTGCTGTGCCCGATGTAGCCCTGCGGGATCAGCGAGTAGAGCGGTTCGACGGTGCCCTTGTAGACGTCGGTCACCAGCGGCGCGCGGTCGATGATCGACGCGATGGCCTGCCGGACCCGCTTGTCGGCGAGCGGGGACCCGCTGCGGACGTTGAAGACTAGGTTGCGGATCTCGGCACTGTCCGCCTCGGTGATCCGCTGGTCGGCGTCACCGGGGTTCAGCTCGGCGAGCGTGGACGGCGGGAGCTGCCGGTGCGTGACGTCGGTCTTCCCCGACTTCCAGGCCGCCAGCAGGTCTTCCGACTGCTTGTAGTAGCGCACGGTGACCGGCCCGCCGGTCTTGTTCAGCGCACCCTTGTACCTGGTGTTCGGCACCAGTTCGGCGCTGACGCCCGGCTTGTACGACTTGAGCACGTACGGCCCCGAGCCGCTGACCTGACCGTCGTCCCGCAGCTTGCGCTCCGAGTACGCCTCGCTGTCGACGATCGACCCGGCCCCGGTGGCGAGCTTCTGCGGGAAGGTCGCATCGCGCGAGGAGAGGTTGAACGTGATCGTCCGGCCCTCGGTCACCACGTTCTTGAGGCTCGGGAACAGCACCGCCGGACCGACGTCCGTCTTGATGTTGATCATGCGCTCGAAGGAGTACTTGACGTCCTTGGCGGTCATCTTCCGACCGTTGGAGAACGACACGTCGTCACGGAGCTTGCACTGGTACGTCTGGAGCTTCCCGCCGATGAAGCCGCAGCTCTCGGCCGCGTCCGGCTCGGGGACGATCGCCCCGGACTTGAACGTCATCAGCGACTGGTAGATGTTGCTGTACATCGCCCAGGAGCCGGCGTCGTACGCTCCGGCCGGGTCGAGCGAGGTCACCACGTCGCTCGTACCGACGGTGACGGGGTCCTCTTTCGCTCCGTTCGACGGAAGCAACTGCCAGGCGCCGACGCCTGCGATGACCAAAACCGCGAGAATCGCGAGAATCCGTAGTCGGATCGACCGCATTGCCGTGCTCTCCCTTAACAGCCCCACCTCGGCGTCGCGCTCAGATACGCAGATCACCGCACGTTCGGGCTCAGCCAATCACACGATTTTCACATCTGGAAGAGGAAATCGGAGACACATAGCCTTTTGTTCGTTACTTGAAACCTTGGGCGGATAGGCCGAATACAGAGGGTTGGTAACCGGTCACCGAATTCACCCGACACGGCCCCGGGAGCCCGGCCGGAAGGGCTACGCCCGCTTGGAGGCGAGTTCGACGACAGTGATGTCCGAGGGGGCCCCGACCCGCACCGGCGGACCCCAGGCACCCGCGCCGCGCGTGACGTACAGCTGGGTGTCGCCGTAGCGTTCGAGCCCGGCGACCGTGGGGTTGGACAGCTCCGCGATGTAGTTGCCCGGCCAGAGCTGTCCGCCGTGGGTGTGCCCGGAGAGCTGCAGGTCCACGCCGTGCGCGACGGCCTCGTCGATGACGACGGGCTGATGGGCCATGAGGACGGCGGCCCGTGACCGGTCCCGGTCGCCGAGCGCACGGTCGAAGTCCGGGCCCTGCCCCTCGCTCTCGCCCCCGATGTCATTGACCCCGGCCAGATCGAAGCCGTTGATCTCCACCCGGGCATTCTCCAGCGGGTGCAGCCCCAATTCCCTTACATGATCCACCCATTGGGCCGCGCCGGAGTAGTACTCGTGGTTGCCGGTGACAAAGAACGCACCGTGCCGGGAGCGGAGTCCCGCGAGCGGTTCGGCGGCCGGACCGAGATCGGCGACCGATCCGTCGACCAGGTCCCCGACGACCGCGATCAGATCGGGCTGGGTCCGGTTGACCGTGTCGACGATCCGCTGGGTGTGCGCGCGGCCCAGGATCGGGCCGAGATGGATATCGCTGACGACGGCGATCCGGAAACCGTGCGCGGAGCGGGGCAGCCGGGCCAGCGGGATGGTGACGCGCTTGACCCCCGGGCCGCGCAGCACCCCGTAGGTGCCGTACCCGACCGTGCCCAGTCCGGCGACGGCCGCGGCGCCCCCGACGGCCCGCGCGACGAAGAGCCGGCGCGAAGGGGCCGCGGCGGGAGCGGGCGGGGCGGTGGGCGGGGCGGCCGTCCTGGTGTTCGCGCCGGATGTGACGGGGGTGGCGGATGCGGTGGATGCGGTGGATGCGCCGGCCGTCGCTTCGGTAGGCCCCACCGTCGTCGCCGTCTCCGTCCCCGCCGCCCGGCGCGCGAGCAGCCCGCGGAGCAGTGGCCGTACCGCCTCACCGACCAGCAGAGCCAGCGTCAGGTAGAGCAGGGCCGCCAGCCACAGATAGCCCGGCCAGGCCAGTACCCGCTGGAGCCAGAAGGGCGCACCCGTACGGCCGGAGACCAGCGCGCCGACGCTCAGCAGCGGCAGGACGTACGCCGCGACCGTGCCCGCCCGGCGCAGCGGGCTGCCCGCGGCCGTCGTGTCACCGACGAAGCGGCGCCACACATAGCGGTGCACGAGGACGAACAGCGGGAGGACCACGATCGCCACCAGAGCGAATCCCATGACTGCCACGTGTACTGTCCCGCCCTGTTTGTCCGTATCCGGTCCGTACGAGGTGCCGAGTGGCTACGCGGTCCGGTCGCGCAATGCCCTGACGCCACGGAACCCGATCACGCCAACCGCCGTCCCCAGGAGAAAGGACGTGATGGCGAGCAGCAGATGCACCCAGAAGTACGCAGTAGGGTCACCCGCGTCGTCGAAGGCGAGACCGCTGCCGTCCTTCCACAGGTTCTTGACGAAAGTGATCCAGATGAACCAGCTCCACACCCCGAACGCGAGCAGGAACCAGGAGACGGGGCGGCTGAGCTTCATGGACTCAGTATCTCCGCCTCGCTCGGGCCGGCTCGCCCGGGGTGGGCTGTCCTGGCGGTACGCACGGCGGGTCATACCGCCGGTGTCCATTTTCACATCAACTGCATGTACGTTTTTGACCGTGCCAGCTCTCAAGAAGACCGTGTTGGCGGTCACCTCTGCCGCCCTGCTGTCCGCTTTTGTCGTCAGTCCTGCCTCGGCGGTCGCCAAGGACACCTCCGACGACGGGCCGAAGCCGCCCGCCGGTATGTCGAGGATCGGTGGCGAACAGCTGGGCCGTTCCGGCACCCAGGTCAATCTCGGCCCCGACGCCCCGGTCCTCCCCAAGGACCTGACCGGCAGATCCTGGATGGTCGCGGACGCCGAGAGCGGTGAGGTGCTCGCCTCGCACAATCCGCACTGGCGGCTGCCCCCGGCCTCCACCCTGAAGATGCTCTTCGCGGACACCGTGCTGCCGTCGCCGGCCCTCCAGCCGAAGACCCGGAAGTACACGGTGAAGGACGAGGATCTCGCCGACATGGGCGAGGGCAGCAGCCTGGTGGGCGTCAAGGAGGACCTCAGCTACACGGTGCACGATCTGTGGCTCGGCGTCTTCCTGCGTTCGGGCAACGACGCGGTACACGTGCTGGCCGCGATGTACGGGGGCGTGCCCAAGACCGTCCGTGACATGCAGACACACGCCGAGGAGCTGCAGGCCCTCGACACCACGGTCGTGTCGCCCGACGGCTACGACGCGCCCGAACAGGTTTCCAGCGCGTACGACCTGACGCTGTTCGCCCGCAGCGGGCTGCAGAACTCGGACTTCCGCGAGTACTGCTCGACCGCCGAGGCGCAGTTCCCCGGAGAGCAGAAGAAGGGCAAGAAGCGCGAGAGCTTCGGCATCCAGAACACCAACCGGCTGCTCACCGGGGCCGACGGCGTCACCCCGTACAAGGGCATCGCGGGCGTCAAGAACGGCTACACGACGCACGCGGGCAACACCTTCACCGGTGTCGCCGAGCGCAACGGCAAGGTGCTGCTCGTCACCGTCATGAACCCGTCGTCCAACGAGACGCACGCCGTCTACAACGAGGCGGCGAGCCTGCTCGACTGGGGCTTCAGCGCCGGCGGCAAGGTCACTCCGGTCGGCGAGCTGGTCCCCCCGAAGTCCGCGGAGACCGGCAACGGCACGGGCAAGGGCGCCCAGGCCGACGGATCCGCCGCGGCCAAGGGCGAGAACGGCCCGGCGAAGACCACGAAGGCCGCCGCCGCGGGCGGTTCCGGCGGGGTCGGGGTCGCGCTGGGCATCGTCGGCGGGGTGCTGGTGCTGCTGGCCGGAGCCGCGTTCCTGGTCAACCGGCGCTGGCCGCTGCCGGACCTGGTGCGCCGCCGCCCTCGCCCCTGACCCGGCCGCCCGGGACACTCCCGCCCCGGGCGAGGTCGCTCCGGGTACTCCCGCCCCGGGCTCCGCCGCCCTCGGCCCCGCTGTCGTCGGCCCTGTCGTCCCCGGCCCCGTCGTCCTCGACGGGCAGGGGCTCCTCGGCGTCCTTGCTCGGTGTCGCCGTCCAGGCGGCGCAGAACAGCAGCAGCTTCGCGGTGAAGTTGATCCACAGCAGCAGGGCGATCGGCACGCCGAACGCGCCGTACATGCTCTTCGACGCGACGCCCTGGATGTAGCTGCCGAGCGCCAGTTTCAGCAGCTCGAAGCCGACCGCGCCGAGCAGGGCGGCGGCCACCAGCCGGTGCCGCGGCGGCTCCACACCGGGCAGCAGGGTCAGCAGGTAGAGCAGCAGCAGGAAATCGGCGCACACCGCCACCACCAGGGCCGCGATCCGCAGCAGCACACCGCCCGCGCCGTTCTCCGGAATGTTGAGCAGATCGGCGATCCGGCCGACGGCGACGGAGCCGACCGAGGAGATCGCCAGCGTCACCAGGGCCGCACCACCCAGGCCGAACAGCACCCCGGCGTCCTTGAGTTTGCGGATGACCGGGTTGCCCTGATCCAGATCGTCCATCTCCCACACCGCGCGCAGGCAGTCCCGCATCGAGCCGACCCAGCCGATACCGGTGAAGAGCAGCAGCGCGCCCGCCACCAGCCCGACCGTGCCCGCGTGGGCCACCAGATTGTCGATGCCCAGCTGATCGGAGATGCCGGGCACCTGCTCGGCGACCTTGTTCTCGATCTTGTCCAGCTGCTTGGTGGAGAGCAGCGCCGCACCGATCGCCGCGCCGACCGCGATCAGCGGGAAGAGCGCCAGGAAGCTGATGAAGGTGATCGCCGCGGCGAGCCTCGCCCAGTGGACCCGTACCAGCGTTTCGTAACTGCGCCAGGCGTGCGTCTCCATCAGCCGGGAGACGAGCGGCCCGATGACAGGGAGTTTTTTCAGCCAGTCCATGACGTACGACTACCCTCCCCGGCACCGAAAACCGATGCCTGTTGTGGAGCGTAGGAGATGACACCTGCTCAATCACCCATTTCGGTGAGTGTTGTAACAAATCCCTCAAAGGTGTTTTCTCGGGCGATACGGTCACTCCTATGTCTGTCGACACCGTGTCCCTGACCGGCTGGGGCCGTACCGCCCCGACGACCGCGCTGCGCTTTCGCCCCCGTAGTCACGAGGAGGCGGCGGCGACGGTACGCGGCTGCGGGCCCCGTGGCTCGATCGCCCGCGGCCTGGGCCGGGCACACGGCGACGCGGCGCAGAACGCGGGGGGTTGCGTCCTCGACATGACGGCGCTGAACCGGATCCGCGCCTTCGACGCCGGGACCGGTGTGGTGGTGTGCGAGGCGGGCGTGAGCCTGCACCAGCTGTTGGAGGTGCTGCTTCCGCTCGGCTGGTTCCCGCCGGTGACGCCCGGCAGCCGGTACGTCACGGTGGGCGGCGCGATCGGCGCCGACGTCCACGGCGGCAACCACCGCACCGCGGGCTCGTTCTCCCGCCACGTCACGGAGTTCGAACTGCTCACCGCCGAGGGCGAGATCCGCACGGTCCGCCCCGGCACCCCGCTCTTCGACGCGACCGCGGGCGGCATGGGCCTGACCGGGGTGATCCTCTCGGCCACGCTCCGGCTCCACCCCGTCGCGACGTCCCTGATGTCGGTCGACACCGAACGGGCCGCCGATCTGGACGACCTGATGGCCCGTCTCGCCGCGGGCGGCCACCACCACCGCTACGAGTCCGCCTGGATCGACCTGACGGCCCGCGGCCGGGCGACGGGCCGGGGCGTCCTGACCCGGGGGGAGCACGCACCCCTGGACGCGCTCCCGGCGCACGCCCAGCGCGCACCGCTCTCGTTCCGCCCCGCCCAACTCCCCGCCGCCCACTCGCTCGTACCGGACCTCGTCGACCTCGTCCCCGGACGGCTGCTCGGCCGTACCTCCGCGGCCGTCCTGGCCGAACTCCGCCACCGCCGGGCGCCCAGGTCCCGCACCGGCGAGCTCCAGCGGGTCTCCGCCTTCTTCCACCCGCTGGACGCCGTGCCGCGCTGGAACCGGATCCATGGGCGCGGCGGCTTCGTGAACTACGAGTTCGCCGTCGGCCACGGGCAGGAGGAGACGCTGCACCGGATCGTCCGGCAGATCTCGCGGCGCCGCTGCCCGTCGTTCCTCGCCGCGCTCGGACGGTGCGGCGAGAGCGGTCCCGGCCCGCTGTCGTTCCCGGCGCCCGGCTGGACCCTCTCCCTCGACCTGCCGGCCGCCCTCCCGGGGCTGGCCCGCTTCCTCGACGGCCTGGACGAGGAGGTGGCGGCCGCGGGCGGCCGGGTCTCCCTGACGAACGACTCCCGGCTGCGCCCGGACATGCTGGCCGCGATGTACCCGCGGCTGGGTGAATTCCGGTCGCTGCGCGCCGGGTCGGACCCGGAAGGGGCGTTCAGGTCGGACCTCTCGCGCCGACTGTCGCTCTGACCGACACCCTGGCTGCGACTGCCGGCCGCAGCTCTCCCTCCAGCTCCCCGCCCTCCGCCTTCCCTAAGGAGCGTTTCCGTGAAGGATGCCTTCGGTGCCCCGCAGTCCCTGCTCGTCCTCGGCGGTACATCGGAGATCGGGCTCGCCACCGCACGCCGCCTGATCGCCTGCCGTACCCGCACGGTCTGGCTGGCCGGGCGCCCCTCCCCCGCCCTGGAGTCCGCCGCGGCCGAGCTGCGCGGGCGCGGGGCCTATGTCCGTACCGTCGACTTCGACGCCCTGGACACCGAGTCCCACGAGACCGTCCTCGGCAAGATCTTCACCGAGGGCGACATCGACATGGTGCTCCTCGCCTTCGGCATCCCCGGCGACCAGGAACGCGACGAGGAGGAACCGCTCGCCGCGGTCCGGGTCGCCCAGACGAACTACACGGGGGCCGTCTCCGCCGGGCTGGTGTGCGCGGGCGCACTTCAGGCGCAGGGGCACGGCTCGCTGGTGGTGCTGTCATCGGTGGCAGGGGAGCGCGCCCGGCGTGCGGACTTCATCTACGGGTCGAGCAAGGCGGGCCTGGACGCGTTCGCCCAGGGGCTCGGGGACGCGCTGCACGGTACGGGCGTGCACGTGATGGTCGTGCGCCCCGGTCCCGTACGCCCGGCCGGTACGGCGGCCGAGGCCCCGCTCGCGACGATTCCGTTCACCCGGAGGCCCCTGGTGACCACGCCGGACGCGGTCGCAGCCGCGATCGTGACAGGTCTGCGCCGGCGCTCGGAGACGGTGTGGGTGCCCGGGGCACTGCGGGCCGTGATGTCGGCGCTGCGGCATGTGCCGCGGCCGCTGTTCCGGCGCCTGCCGGTCTGACGCCGGTCTGATGCCGGGCCGGGCCCCGGATCGGGTCAGGGGTGGAGCGAGGGCGCGTCCACGGAGCTGCCGCCCTGCGCGGGGAGCGCGGGGGCGCCGCCGCCCGCCTCGAACGGGAACTCGTTGATCTTGCGCCAGACGCTGTCCGGGCCCTGCTCGTACAGCGCGAAGGAACCGCAGGTCCAGGCGGCCTCGTAGTCGCCGAGCTCCGCGTACGCCCGGTCCATCGCCTCTTCGGAGATGTCGTGCGCCACGGTCACGTGCGGGTGGTACGGGAACTGGAGCTCGCGCACCAGCGGCCCTGACGCGTCCCGGACGCGCTTCTGCAGCCAGGAGCACGCCGAGGCGCCCTCGACGACCTGGACGAAGACGACCGGCGAGAGCGGGCGGAAGGTGCCCGTGCCGGACAGCCGCATCGGGAAGGGGCGGCCACCGGTCGCGATCGAGGCGAGGTGCGCCTCGACCGCGGGCAGGTCGGCCGCCTCCGCCTCGGTCGGCGGAAGAAGGGTGACGTGGGTGGGAATGCCATGTGCGGCAGGGTCCCCGAAGCTCGCGCGCCGCTGCTGGAGCAGGCTGCCGTAGGGCTCCGGGACCGCGATCGAAACGCCGAGCGTTACGGTCCCCACGTCGTTCTCCTCAATCCTCGATGGTCTGTTTTCAGCCATTGTCGGCCGCAAGCGTCACGCCGCCAGTGTGCCGCCTGTGGAGGGGGTACCGCCAGGGTCCTTGGACTCAGTGCTTGGCGGGCAGAAGACCCAGACGGTCATAGGTCCGCGCCAGGGTCTCGGCGGCGACGGCGCGGGCCTTCTCCGCTCCCTTGGCCAGGATGGAGTCAAGCGTCTCGGTGTCGTCGAGATATTCCTGGGTGCGGGTCCGGAACGGTGTGACGAAATCGACCATGACCTCGGCGAGGTCGGTCTTCAACGCACCGTAGCCCTTGCCCTCGTACTTCTGCTCCAGATCCGGGACAGAAGTATCGGTAAGGGTGGAATAGATGCTCAGCAGGTTGCTGACACCGGGCTTCTCTGCCGGGTCGAAACGGATCACCGTGTCGGTGTCGGTGACCGCGCTCTTCACCTTCTTGGCGGTGACCTTCGGCTCGTCGAGGAGGTTGATCAGACCCTTGGGATTCGCCGTCGACTTGCTCATCTTCGCGGACGGGTCCTGAAGGTCGTAGATCTTCCCCGTCTCCTTGAGGATGTACGGGTCCGGCACGGTGAAGGTGTCGCCGTAGGTGCCGTTGAACCGCTCCGCGAGGTTGCGGGTCAGCTCCAGGTGCTGGCGCTGGTCCTCGCCCACCGGGACCTGGTCGGCCTGGTAGAGCAGGATGTCCGCGACCATCAGCATCGGATAGGTGAAGAGCCCGACCGTGGTGCGGTCGGCACCCTGCTTGCCGGACTTGTCCTTGAACTGCGTCATCCTGGCCGCCTCACCGAAGCCGGCCAGGCAGTTCATGACCCAGCCGAGCTGGGCGTGCTCGGGAACGTGGCTCTGGACGAAGAGCGTGCAGCGATCCGGGTCGACCCCTGCGGCGAGCAGCTGGGCGACGGCGAGCCGGGTGTTGGAGCGCAGTTCCGCGGGGTCCTGCGGGACGGTGATCGCGTGCAGGTCGACGACCATGTAAAAGGCGTCGTGGGACTCCTGCAGGGCCACCCACTGGCGGACCGCGCCGAGGTAGTTGCCGAGGTGGAACGAGCCTGCGGTGGGCTGGATTCCGGAGAGCACACGGGGACGTTCAGAGGCCATGGAAATCATTGTCTCAGGTACCGAACGGATCTCGGGCAGCCGGTGTATGAAAGGTGTGAGGACGCGGAGGGGGCCCTGCGGCCGGGCCGGGAGGCGGGCCGCGCCGCCGGTGCCGGGGGTGCGGGACACGCGTTCGAGCGCGCGGGAGGACGGGACGGCCGGCGCGGGCCCCGGCAGCGGAAAACGCGGGCACGCCGTGCGGTGAAGGTTTCCTCGCGGGTGATCCGACCGACGATACAAAGTGGGCACACCAACCCGAGCCGCACGACGAACGGAGATCCCGTGTCGACCACGGAAAACGCCATCGCCTCCGCCGAGGCGCACAGCGCGCACAACTACCATCCGCTGCCCGTCGTCGTCGCGACGGCGGACGGTGCCTGGATGACCGACGTCGAGGGGCGGCGCTATCTCGACATGCTCGCCGGTTACTCGGCGCTCAACTTCGGTCACGGCAACCGCCGCCTGATCGACGCTGCCAAGGCACAGCTGGAGCGGGTGACCCTCACCTCGCGGGCCTTCCACCACGACCGGTTCGCCGACTTCTGTACACAGCTCGCCGAGTTGTGCGGCATGGAGATGGTCCTGCCGATGAACACCGGCGCGGAGGCCGTGGAGACCGCGGTGAAGACCGCCCGCAAGTGGGGCTACCGGGTCAAGGGCGTCCCGGACGGCATGGCGAAGATCATCGTCGCCTCGGACAACTTCCACGGCCGGACGACGACGATCATCAGCTTCTCCACGGACCACGAGGCCCGCGCGGACTTCGGCCCGTACACGCCGGGGTTCGAGATCGTGCCGTACGGGGACCTGACCGCGCTGCGGGCCGCGATGACGGAGAACACCGTCGCGGTGCTGCTGGAGCCGATCCAGGGCGAGGCGGGGGTGCTGGTGCCGCCGCCCGGCTATCTCCCGGGGGTCCGGGAGCTGACCCGCGAGCGGAACGTGCTGTTCATCGCGGACGAGATCCAGTCGGGTCTCGGCCGGACCGGGAAGACGTTCGCGTGCGAGCACGAGGGCGTCGTGCCGGACATGTACGTGCTCGGCAAGGCGCTGGGCGGCGGCGTCGTGCCGGTGTCGGCCGTGGTGTCCTCGGCCGCGGTGCTGGGGGTGTACCGGCCCGGGGAGCACGGTTCGACGTTCGGCGGGAATCCGCTGGCGTGCGCGGTCGCGCTGGAGGTCATCGCGATGCTGCGCACCGGTGAGTTCCAGGAGCGGGCGACGGAGCTGGGCGACCACCTCCACCAGGAGCTGGGGCTGCTGGTGGGCGGGGGCGCGGTGGACACCGTACGGGGGCGCGGGCTGTGGGCCGGTGTCGACATCGCCCCCGGCCACGGCACGGGCCGGGAGATCTCCGAGAAGCTGATGGACCGCAGGGTCCTGGTGAAGGACACCCACGGCTCCACGATCCGCATCGCCCCGCCCCTGGTGATCAGCAAGGAGGACCTGGACTGGGGCCTGGAGCAGCTCCGCGAGGTCCTGCGCGGCTGACCGCGTCCGCTTCGGTACCCGGCGCCCCCGGCGGGGACGGCCCCGCCCGCCCAGTAGAGTCCCCGTGTGCTCCTGGGGATGATCTGCGCGCTCGGTTCAGCGGTCTGCTTCGGTACGGCCTCCGTCCTACAGGCCGTCGCCGCGCGGGCCGCTGCCGAGCCCGGGGCCGGCAGCGCGGGGGTCGATCCGGCGCTGCTGCTGCGGGCACTGCGGCAGTGGCGCTACGTCGCCGGGCTCGCGCTCGACGGCCTCGGCTTCGTCTTCCAGATCATCGCCCTGCGCTCCCTGCCCATCTACGCGGTCGGCGCGGCCCTGGCCGCGAGTCTCGCCGTCACCGCCGTCGTCGCCGCCCGCCTGCTCCAGGTACGGCTGAGCTCCACCGAGTGGACGGCCGTCGCCGTGGTCTGCGCGGGCCTGGGCATGCTGGGGCTCGCCTCCGGCGGCGAGGGCCACCTGACCGGCTCGGACGCGCTGCGCTGGTCGATGCTCGGCATCGCCGTCGCCATCCTGCTGATCGGTACGACGGCGGGCCGGCTGCCCGAGCGGGCCCGCGCCCTGGTCCTGGGGCTCGGCGCGGGCTGCGGTTTCGGCGTGGTGGAGGTCGCCGTCCGGCTCATCGACGACGTCGCACCGTCCGCGCTGCTGACCAACCCCGCCGTGTACGCGCTGCTGGTCGGCGGCGGTTCGGCGTTCCTCCTGCTCACCTCGGCGCTGCAACGCGGATCGGTGACGACGGCGACCGCCGGAATGGTCCTGGGCGAGACGATCGGCCCCGCGCTGGTGGGCGTCATCTGGCTCGGGGACCGCACCCGCGAGGGCCTCGGCTGGCTGGCGATCACCGGCTTCGCGGTGGCCGTGGCGGGCGCCCTGGCCCTGGCCCGCTTCGGCGAGGCCCCGGCGGAGGACGTGGACGGTTCCGTGGTGAGCCCGAGGTAGGGGCGCGGGTGAGCAGGCCTGGTTTCCGTGGGAGTTGCCGACGTACATGCTGGCTCAAGGCGCTGCCGTGGGTCGGCTCTGGTCCCGCCACGCCTTGGGCGAGACGCCGTAAGCCCGCTTGAACACCTTGCTGAAGTGGGTCGCGTCCACGAAGCCCCAGCCCCGTCCTATCGCCGCGATGGTCCGGAACCGGCCCTCCGGGCCGGTCAGCTCTCGGCGGCATTCCTCCAGGCGATGTGAGCGGATCCAGTCCCCCAGGCTGACACCGGACTGGGCAAGTACTGCGTAGAGACGGCGGATCGAGATGCCGTGTGCAGCGGCGATCCGTGCGGCTGACAGGTCGCGATCAGCCAGGTGGGCTCGGACGTACTGCATGATCCGCAGACTCAGCGTTGCCTCCAACGGTGCGCGGGCCAGGTCCGAGTCGCCGAGCTGGGACGCCACGACCGCACGGAGCAGTTCGATGCTGGGCTCCACGACCGCGTCGGCGTAACGGCCCTGACGCATCCTTTCGCTGATGGACATGCGGGAGAAGTACGTGGAGGCGAGAACGGCGATGGGGTTGTCTGATCCGAGGGTCACAGCCGTGATCTCGTTCAGCGACCGGCTGGGCAGCGCGAGCGCCGTGCGGGGGAAGCGCAGAAAGTGCTGGTCGACACCCGTGTCGAAAAGAAGTGTGTAGGGAACGGTCGTGTCGTAGAGCGCGAAGTCTCCTGGTCTCAGCACCGCCTGGCGGTCGTTCTGTACCACCATGCTGGTGCCTGTCATCTGGAGACCGAGGAAGACGGCCGGCTCGGATTCCTCCCGTGCCAGCCGTTGCGTCCGGCGTATCGTCAGTGCGCTCGCCCGCGCCGTGCACACGCTGATGTACCCGATGGTATTCAGCTCGATATGGACCGACATGTCCTTGGGTGGAAGATGGTGGTCGATGTCGATCCGCACGACGGATTCCCAGACGGCCTGCCGGACCGTTTCCTCCCGATCCCGTGGTGCCACGGACGTGGTGTCCAGGGCCGCGCTCACGCTCATGGGGCTCCCCTTCGCCGCCTTCGGCCGCGCGGCCCAGTCGTATTCCTTCCGGGCGATACGGGCAGGGCCTCGCGCCCCGCGCCGGGCGTGTGGCCCGACCGGATGGAATGAGGGGGCCGGCCGGGAAGGTGCCGACCCGGCCGATCGTGACGCTCCGGCCTTGCGACACAGGCCGGGCAGGGCCGGTGCAATCCACCAGGCCCGACAACTTCACGATGGTGTCGCTCCCCCACCACGCCGCCTCTCAGACAGATCGGTGCGAACGTCAGAATGACAGGGCCACGTCATGTCGCGCAATGTCGCCACCCGCCACGTTCTGGGACACCGAGCGTTCGAAGTGGCCACCGATGGGGTGACGGAGGCGGGGGGCGACACGTGAGACACCCGGGCCGGCGAGGAGGTGTCCGAAGCCTCAACGCGTGGGCGAGCACGCCTGGTTGGTCTTCGATCAACCCGGTCGAGGCACGGCTGACTCTCGGCGGCCGGCAGCACGAACTCCCGGTCCGTGACGGTCTGGGAGTTCGCGGTGCACTGCCCTTCACGGTGGGTTCAACGGCCGGCGGCCACAGCCGGCACCAGCGCCTTGGCTCGAGTAGCCGTGTTTGGGCAGCATGCCGATTGCCCGGCCGCTGAGCCGGTTCGAGCCGCTAGCAGGCGGCGGCGGCGAGCCTGTAGACCCAACCCCAGGGTGCGTCCGCGTCCCAGCTACTGGCGCCGGGTGAGGTCCAGCCGAGGTTGTAGTTACTGTCGTAGAAAAACGCCCGTGCGCCGGTTCTCTGATTGTTGTGCCATGACCCGTTACCGAACCAGGGCATATTGATGTAGACGCAGCGAAGGTCAAAGGCGTCGCCCTCGTAGTAAGTCTTGCTGTACGCGCACAGGCTGCCGTACGGGCAGACGTAGCCCTGGGTAAGCTGCGTGCTGGCCTTTCCATCCAGATTTCGGGCGTATTTCTCTCCGGGCAGGGCGAGGAACAGATCAGCTCCGGCCTTGATGTGAATCTTGTTGACGGCTACCTGGGTTCCTCCCATTTTGGTGAGGTATGTGTCGGCCCTGGACTGAAGGCTCGCGGCCTGAGAGCTGGTCAGGCCGAGGCCTCTTGCCTGTGCTGCGAAGTCCGGGCGAGCACTGACGGGGCCGACGGAGGCGCTAGCCGCGCTCATTGTTGTCACAGACACGAAGAACGCCATCGCCAGTGCGATGAGGACTCTGCCTAACCTCGTTGATCTGAAAGGTGTTTGCTTCACCACGGTGTTGCCTCTCTGTCATTTCATCCGGGATGTGCACGATGGTGCTGTCGGCGCTTTCCAGCGCAGCGCGCCGAATGACATGGGCTGCGCCAAGGGCGGGTGGTTACTCCGGACACATCGGCGCGGCCGGGTTGGTTGCGGGCCGTAGTTTCGCCGTTACACAGCCGTCGGCATCCGGTGCGCCGTATCAATGAGTGCCCTGCCTGTCTCGACCGTGCCTTCGCCCCCAACTACTGCTCGCCGGTTCGCACTGCCACCAGTCTTCCGGCTGCCATGCGGCTACGTCGTTGGTCATGCGTGCAAGGTTCCTTGTTTCTGCTTGCACGGTGCTGCGGTTCAGGTCTCGTGCCGGGGCTCGCCGTGGACTCGCGACGCCCATGCCCCCAGAAGTAGGCAGCATTCGGCGGTCAGGACGTCACGGTGGCGTGGGTTGGCGTTGAAACAGACCGGAATCCTCGCCCGCCGCATGGGCTCCGCCGCACCTCGGCCGGTCCCCTCGGCCACTACGACCGGCACTGGGCGGCCGTCAATGGGCCGCTGGTGGTTCGAGACCGGCCCGGTCAAGGAGGTCGCTGACTTCTACCTCACCCGCATCGCGGCCTGGCCCTTCGAAGACCGCACCGGGCCCGAGTTCAGCGCCGAGGGCCGGGGCGAGCACGCGCTGGAGGAGATCCCGCTGACCGTGAAGGGGATCTCAACTGCTTCAACCGCAAGATGGGTGGTCTCAGCCAGTTCACCCGACGCGCTGCGGACAGCGAGAAGCCCCGCCGCGCAGCGCGCTACGGGGCCACTCCGAATCGGTACGTGCCGGGCTGGACCCTCAGACGCTGCCGAACTCTCCGCCCTTGACGCCAGCCACAAACGTGGCGAACGAGGCGGGGGCGACGTTCAGGACCGGGCCGCTCACGTTCTTCGAATCACGGACCGGCACGACGCCATGCGCGGCGACGAGATTGGCGGCGACCTCGATGCAGTCGCCGCCGTTGTTGCTGTACGAGGACTTGAACCAACGCGGGGATTCGGTCGTCACGGGATGCCCTTTCGCAACTCACTGATCATGGCCACGGACGCCGCTTGTGACATCGCTTCGCCCTGTAGTTGATGGTAGGCCGTCAACATGGGGACCACGGACGCAGTTTCCCGGTCCAGGTGTCCCTGCGCCTGAGACTCGGCGTAGCAGAGCACGGACCGATCCGACAGGGTCAGCAGGTTGACGGGCAGGTCGAACGTGCGGCGCTCGCCAATCTCGTACGGTGCCACCTGGAGAAGGGTGTTCGGCAGTCCGGCGAACTCGATGAGGTGCGCCAACTGGGCGTCCATCACGGCGGCCCCGCCAATGGGCCGACGGATGCAGCTTTCGTCCAGGGTGACGAACACCATGGGGGGCCGGGGCCGCACAAGCGCCGCCTGTCGCTCCGCCAGAAACGAGACGCGTTCCTCGGCCTGTTCGGGCGTGATGGCACCTCTCCGCACAGCGCTGTCCGCCAACACCCGTGCGTACTCCGGCGTCTGCAACAACCCCGGAATGATGCCAATGTTGTACAGCCGGATCTCCACGGCCCGGCCCTCGTGGCCGACGTACTGCGGGAAGCCCTCCAGGAGCGATCCGTGCCGGATCTCGCGCCACTGGCGTTCGAACGTGTCAGCGGTTTCTCCGGTGCCGAACACTTGGTCCGCACTGCGCGAAAAGCGGAGAGTCGGCATCTTGCGACCAACTTCCACGGCCGAGATGTGCGTACCGGAGTACCCCATCCGCTCGCCGAGTTCTTCCTGTTTCCACCCGCGAGCCTCACGTGCACGGCGGATACGCGCCCCGAAGGCGGCTTGGGGACTGCTGTCCGGGTCCAAATCCTTGCGGTTCAAGGGGACATCACCAGTCTTTCGTTCATGACTGACACGTTGAACAGCTCCTGACTCTAAGCCACGCTGAACGCCCTTGGTAGTGAAACGACTACAGAGAGGAGCGGCGATGTCTGAGCAGAAGCACGCCCAACTCCCGCCCGCCGACACGCTCATGGTGGACAGCAGCCGTAACGACCGCGTCGGGGAGTTCCGAGGAGCCTCCGGCCCGTACTGGTCGCTGCGGCCCATCGGCGGGGGTCCCGAGTGGGAATCCCTCCCCGAGCACGTCCGGCTCGCGACCCCCGCCGAACGCCTCGGCGCCCGTACCGCGTACGAGAACGCCAGGAGCCGGGGGGAAGTGGCATGACCGACCACAGCACCGCCGAGCCGCCCGGGACTACCGAGTGCCGACAGTGCCAGAAACTCGATCTGGCCGAAGCCGTGGCCCGGGGCGAGAGGGACGAGAGCCGGGCGACCGACTGCCGGGTGCTGCGCAGGCGGCACCTCGCCGCCGAGCACGGAGAACGCGAGGAGCCGTCGTGAAGCGCGCCCCTGATCACGCCGGCGAGCCACCCCCGGCGTGGGATCGCATGACCGGTGCGGGCTACGCGGCGGAGATCACCGTGACCGACGGGCAGCGTGCCGTTTCGCTGGGCGAGGTCGTGGTGCGCAATCGCCGGCTCGCGCTGCGCTGGCTGCGGCGGCGGGCGGTTCGGCTCGCGGAGGGGCCGGGTGCTCGGTCCGGCTCGCGGCGTTCCGGAGGGGCGGGCGTACGGTCGGCCATCCTGCGGAGCCGCACCGTGCTGAACGGGCTTCGGGCCTGGGCCGAGGAGCAAGCACAGCAGGACGAGGCGATGGCGCGGCTGGAATCGGGGTGCCCCGACGCGTTCACCGTGGTCGACCCCGCCGCCGGACTGCTGGTGACACTCGCCGTGCGGCGCGTCCGGTCGGGCCGGGCTCCAGCCGTGGGGCGGGCACCGGCGGCGCCGGGCGGCGCACCCGCGCACCGCACCTCACGGCAGCACCCGTACGAGCGCGTCCAGCGTGCCGGCCCAGGCGCTGTCGGTCGGGGTTCCGTAGCCGATGACCAGCGCCTCCCGGCGCACCTCGGCGTCCGGGTGGCGGAAGAAGGACAGCCCTTCCACCACCAGCCCCTGCCAGGCCGCCGACCGGACCACGTCCGCCTCGCTTCCCTCCGGGAGTTCGAGTACGGCGTGCATCCCTGCGGCGATCCCGCTGACCTTGATGGACGGGGCCCGTTCCGCCAGCGCCGCGACGAGCTGGTCGCGACGGTTGCGGTAGCGCAGCCGCATCGAGCGCACATGGCGGTCGTACGCGCCGGAGGCTATGAACTCCGCGAGCGTCAGCTGGTCCAGCGCGCTGGACGCCCAGTCGCTCAGCCCCTTGGCCGCCGTCACCTCGCCCACCAGCTCCTGCGGGACGACCATCCAGCCCAGCCGCAGCCCCGGCGCCAGGGACTTGCTGGCCGTGCCGAGGTACACGACGTGTTCGGGGTCCAGTCCCTGGAGGGCGCCGACCGGCTGGCGGTCGTAGCGGAACTCCCCGTCGTAGTCGTCCTCCAGGATCAGGCCGCCGGTGCTCCGGGCCCAGTCGACGGCGGCGGCCCGCCGGTCGGGGTGGAGCGGCACCCCGGTCGGGAACTGGTGCGCGGGTGTCAGCAGCACCGCACCCGCGCCCCGTATCCCGGCCAGTTCGCCGGTCCTGGAGCCGAGTTCGTCGAGCGGCAGGCAGGGGATGCGCAGCCCGGCCTCGGTGAGGAGGCGGGTGTGCACATGGAGTCCGTACGACTCGACGGCCACCCCCCGCACCCGGCGCTCCCGCAGCACCTTCCCCATCAGCATCAGTCCGTGGACGAAGCCGGAGCAGATGACGATGCGTTCGGGGTCCGCGTACACGCCGCGGGCCCGTGACAGATAGCCGGCGAGCACGGTGCGCAGTTCGATGCGGCCGCGCGGATCGCCGTACCCGAGGGCCTCGTTGGGTGCCGCGGCGAGGGCGCGCCGGGCCGCCTTGAGCCACTCGGCGCGCGGGAACGTCGACAGGTCGGGCGAGCCGGGCAGCAGGCTGTAGGCGGGGCTGGTGCGCGGCGGCCGGGAGCGCGGCGCCCTGGCCGACGCCCGGCGCGGCTCGGCGCGCTGCGCCACCCGGGTGCCGGAGCCCTGCCGGGCGGTGAGCCAGCCCTCGGCGACCAGTTCCGCGTAGGCGTCGGCGACCGTGTTCCGGGCGATGCCGAGGTCGGCCGCGAGGGTGCGGGACGACGGCAGCCGGGTTCCCGGCGCCAGCCGCCCCGTCCGGGCCGCCTCGCGCAGGGCCTCCATCAGTCCGGCCCGCAGTCCGGTTGCGCCGGTCGGGTCGATGTGCAGGTCGGCACCGAAAGCGGCCCAGGAATCTGTCATGAAAATGGACCATACCGCTGCGCCACCCACCCCGTAGCGTCGTATGCATGACGACGAACGAGCACAGCCACGCAACGTCCGAGTACACCACCGAGCACACGCCCCGCATGCAGTGGGTCGAGCACGCTCCCGACGTCTACAAGGCGATGGCCCGCATGGAGGCCGCGTCCCGCAAGGGGCTCGACCCGGTCGTGGCCGAGCTGGTGAAGATCCGGTCCTCGCAGCTCAACCACTGCGCGTTCTGCCTGGACATGCACACCAAGGACGCGCTCGCGGCGGGTGAGTCCGTCCAGCGGATCGTGCAGCTCAGCGCGTGGGAGGAGTCGCAGCACTTCTACACGCCGAAGGAGATCGCGGCGATCGAGCTGACCGAGGCGGTGACCGTCCTGACCGACGGTTTCGTGCCGGACGAGGTGTACGCGAAGGCCGCGAAGCACTTCGACGAGGCGGAGCTCGCCCACCTCATCGCCGCGATCATCACGATCAACGCCTGGAACCGGTTCGCCGTGACCACCCGAATGGTCCCGGGCCACTACACCCCCGGCGACAACCGCTGATCCGCTCACCCGTACCCCCGATCCGACTCAGGAGCCACCGCGATGACCGCGTCCGACCTCCGCGCGCTGCACCACGGCCGCACCGCAGGCGATCCCCTGGTCCTGCCCGGCCCGTGGGACGCCGCGAGCGCCCGCGTCTTCGCCGACGCGGGATTCCCGGCCCTGGCCACGCCGAGCGCGGGCGTCGCGGCGTCGCTCGGGTACGAGGACGGCCGGACGCCCGCGGCCGAGATGTTCGCCGCGGTGACCCGGATCGCCCGCGCCGTCCCCGTCCCCGTGTCGGCCGATGTCGAGGCGGGGTACGGGCTGGCGCCGAAGGAGCTGGTGGAGCGGCTGCTCGCCACCGGGGCGGTCGGCTGCAATCTGGAGGACTCGGAGGACGGTGTCCTGAGGGACGCGGACCGGCAGGCGGACCGGCTGGCGGAGGTGCGGGCGGCGGCCGGGGACCGGCTCTTCGTCAACGCCCGCGTCGACACCTATGTCCGCGGCGTCCCGGCGGGCACGGACCAGGAGGCCGAGACCGTGCGCCGGGCCCTGCTGTACGTGGCCGCGGGCGCGGACTGCGTCTACCCGATCGGCGCCCCGGCCGAGTCGCTCCCCCGCCTGGCCGCCGCCGTACCCGCACCGCTCAACGCGCTGGCCGGGCCGGACGGTCCGGGGCCGCGCCGGCTCGGGGAACTGGGCGCCGCCCGGATCACCTTCGGCCCCGGTCTCCAGCACCGGGCCATGGCCGCCGTACGCGGGATCGCCGACGGGCTGCGGACGGCCTGAGCCCCAGCTCCCGTACGCGCGAAAACGCGAACGCCCCCGGCGGACAGCGGCTGAACGCTGTGCCGGGGGCGTCGGCGTACCCGCGAACGGGCGGTGGATCAGATGAGGCCGAGCTCGCGGACCGCGTCGCGCTCCTCGGTGAGCTCCTTGACCGACGCGTCGATGCGCGCACGGGAGAAGTCGTTGATGTCCAGACCCTGGACGATCTTGTACGTGCCGTTCTCGGTGGTGACCGGGAAGGACGAGATGATGCCCTCGGGAACGCCGTAGGAGCCGTCCGACGGGATACCCATGGACGTCCAGTCGCCGGCGGCGGTGCCGTTGACCCAGGTGTGCACGTGGTCGATGGCGGCGTTCGCGGCGGAGGCGGCCGAGGACGCGCCACGGGCCTCGATGATCGCGGCGCCGCGCTTGGCGACGGTCGGGATGAAGGTGTCGCCCAGCCAGGCCTCGTCGTTGACGAGCTCGGCGGCGTTCTTGCCGGCGATCTCCGCGTGGAAGATGTCCGGGTACTGGGTGGCCGAGTGGTTGCCCCAGATCGTCAGCTTCTTGATGTCGGAGACGGCGGCACCGGTCTTCGCGGCCAGCTGCGAGATCGCGCGGTTGTGGTCGAGGCGGGTCATCGCGGTGAAGCGCTCCGCCGGTACGTCCGGGGCGGCGGCCTGCGCGATGAGCGCGTTGGTGTTGGCCGGGTTGCCGACGACGAGGACCTTGATGTCGTCCGCGGCGTTGTCGTTGATCGCCTTGCCCTGCGGCTTGAAGATGCCGCCGTTGGCGGAGAGCAGGTCGCCGCGCTCCATGCCCTTGGTGCGCGGGCGGGCGCCGACGAGCAGGGCGACGTTCGCGCCGGCGAAGCCGACATTGGCGTCGTCGGTGATCTCGATGTCGCGCAGCAGCGGGAAGGCGCAGTCGTCGAGCTCCATCGCGGTGCCCTCGGCGGCCTTCAGACCCTGCGGGATCTCCAGGAGACGCAGGTTGACCGGCACGTCCGGGCCGAGCAGGTGGCCGGAGGCGATGCGGAAGAGCAGCGCGTAGCCGATCTGGCCGGCTGCGCCGGTCACGGTGACATTCACGGGAGTGCGGGTCATGGCGATCTCCGTTAGACAGCTGGCGGTGGGGGCTCCTGGCCCCTGGTGCTGGACATCCCTGAATCTTGATGTGAAGAGATATCCAGCGATCAGGCTATCCGACCCGGAACCCCGTGGCCGCCCGGCCCCCTGTGGCAGCGCACACAACCGGTCACTCCCCGATCACCGGCTCGCCCACCGCGACCGCTCCCCCCGCGCCCCCCGCTCACCCGGACGCTTCGGCCGTGCACCCCTTCGTGCCGGTGGCGAGGGTGGCGCACGCCTTGACGTCGGCGATCCGCTTCACCGCGACCATCGGGGTGTACGTGTCCGCGGCGGCGGACACCGTGCCGTCCTGGCCCGCACCGCCCGCGCTGATCCGTACGGTGTCGCCGGTGGCCGCCTTGGTGATCCGGGCCCACGCCGCCCCGCAGGTCTTGCTGTAGCGCACCTCGACGACGCTTCCGCCGACGGTGGCGCTGGAGACCGTACGGACGTACTCGCCGCCGCAGCCCATGTCCTCGGGGTCCTGTCCGGTGCAGTCGGAGCCGCTGCACCCGACCCCGGCCGGCAGTTCCGGCGCACTGGCCGTCGGCGTCGGGGAAGGGGCGGCGGCCTTGTCGGCGTCGGGGTCACCACCCGAACCGGTCAGCAGGACGACGCCGGTCACCGCCAGCAGGACACCCACCGCGGCCGCGGCGACCACGAGCTGTTTGCGGCGGCCGCGGTCACGGCGACGTCCACCACCAGTGCCACGGTGTGCGGGCGGCAGGCCGGGCCCCGCGTCCATCTGCTGGTCCGGCCAGGCGTACGGCTGCTGGGGTACCTGCGGAACGGTCCCGCGCCGGACCGGTACGGACGGCGAGCCGTCGCTCGCACCCGCCGCGCCCTCGGCCGTGCCGACGGCACCGGAGGGGCGGCTCCTGCCGTGGCCGCGCGACGGCTGTGCGGTCTCGCCGAGCGCCGCACGCGCCTGGATTATCCGCATGCCCTCCATCGTCATGTCGTGGCGCATCTCGGCACGGCTCCAGGCCCGTTCCGTCAGCTCCCACATGGTGTTCAGATGTACGTGGTTGGTGCCCGTCACCTCGGCCAGCGCGACGATCGCACCCCTGGGGGCGAGCAGCCGCCCGTTCAGATACCGCTCCCACGACGTCCTGCTGTACCCCGTGCGGTCGGCCACCGCGGAGATGCTCAGACCGCTGCGGTCGACGAGCCTGCGCAGCTGGCCGGCAAACTCCCGTACCTGTGGGTCGAGATCCTCCGGCAGTGCCTTCCAACGAGGCATTACTTCCCCCTGCTTCCCATTCCCACTTCACGTCGTTTCGGCTTCCGCTGCCCCCGAACGCGCCGGCGCATCGCACGCCGCTCGCCCTCTGTCCGGAACCGGTGGTCTTCCGCCGGACTACCCAGGGAGATGCGCGAACGCGGGCCGCCAGTTCCTGGAGCGAGAGCGCACGGTTGCACTCGGAAGTCCGGCGCACACCCCCCGTGCACGCCCCTGCCGCCTGCCGCCTGCCGCCTGCCGGGCCAGTCTGCCATCGTTGCCTGACGATCACACCGTGGCGGAATGGTCACTTCCGTGCCACAGGCCACAGCCAACCCTTGAACAGACCTCCCCCAACCACAAGGCTGGAGTCAGGACGGGGCAAGGCCGCTCAACTCGCCGCATTCCGGAGCATTTCGCTCCGGGCGCGCCCCGCCTCCGGCGTCCGTCCCTTCTCGGGGGAGGGGACGGGCCCCGGTATGCGGCCCCGGGGCCTCCCCTTCGGATCATGCCTGCCTTGCGGGATCAGCGGATCGTGAAGTGGACCGCGTTCTCCAGGAACGGGATGTCCAGCCACGGCTTGGGCTGCGCCATCAGCGAGAGCATCACGATGAGGACGCCCAGCAGTCCGTACGTCACCAGGTCCGTGAAGCGGGAGCGCACCGCGAGCATGCCCACCGAGGGGACCACCAGGCGGAGCACCGCGCCCCCGATGAGCGCCACGCCGATCAGTATCGTGCCGATCCGGAAGGCCCCCTCGAAGGGGTCGGAGGCCACGATCAGCAGGCCGATCGCGGCCGTGCCGAGCACCGCGAGCAACGGCCACTGACGGGCGGGCGCCGGGGCGTCCCCGCCCGCCGCCCGGCCGCCGCCCTCGGGACGCGCTGTGTCCCGGGTGAGCGAGGCCGCCGCCCGCGGCCGGCCCGCCGCGGGACCGGGTGCCAGGTGGCTGCCGGTGCGGGCGTCCGGACCGTCGTCCGGTGCGGCCGGTGCCCCCTCGTCCGAAGCCGCGGGCCCCTCGCCGGCCGGAGCATCAGCGGCGTCGGCGGCCAGAGCGTCGGCGGGGCCCCTGTCCGGGACCTCGGCCGGGACCTCGGCCTGCTCGGCGACCGGCCCGTCCGCAGCGGCGGCCCGGTCGGCCGGACTCGTACCAGCACCCATGGGGTTCCTTCCGGTTCGGATCAGCCCGCGGACGGGACGGAGTCGCGCTCGGCCGCCTCGACCACGTTGACGAGCAACTGGGCGCGGGTCATCGGGCCGACACCGCCGGGGTTCGGCGAGATCCACGCGGCGACCTCGGCCACGCCCGGGTGGACGTCGCCGACGATCTTGCCGTTCTCGTCCCGGCTGACCCCGACATCGAGCACGGCCGCGCCCGGCTTCACGTCCTCGGGCCTGATGATGTGCGGCACACCGGCGGCCGCGACGATGATGTCGGCCTGCCGCAGGTGGGCGGAGAGGTCACGCGTGCCGGTGTGGCACTGGGTGACCGTGGCGTTCTCCGACTTGCGGGTCAGCAGCAGCGGGATCGACCGGCCGATGGTGACACCGCGTCCGACGACCACGACATGCGCCCCGTTGATCTCCACACCGTGGTGGCGGAGCAGCTGCACGACACCCTGCGGGGTGCAGGGCAGCGGTCCCGACTCGTTGAGCACGAGCCGGCCGAGGCTCATCGGGTGGAGGCCGTCGGCGTCCTTGGCCGGATCCATCAGTTCCAGAACGCGGTTGGTGTCGATCCCCTTGGGAAGGGGGAGCTGCACGATGTAACCCGTGCACTCGGGGTCGGCGTTGAGTTCCCGTACGACGTCCTCGATCTCCTCCTGGGTGGCGGTGTCGGGGAGTTCGCGCTGAATGGAGCCGATGCCGACCTGCGCGCAGTCGCGGTGCTTGCCGTTCACGTACCACCTGCTGCCCGGGTCATCCCCCACCAGCAGGGTTCCCAGGCCGGGGGTGACACCCCGGGCCCTGAGGGCCGCCACGCGGGCGGTGAGATCGGACTTGATCACGGCTGCGGTGGCTTTGCCATCGAGAATCTGGGCAGTCATGCGGGCATTCTCGCGGATGACCCACCCCGGGACCAATTACAGGTACCGACCGTGGACACAAGGTTGCACTTGGACAACTTCTCGCACCGCGGCTAGACAAACTTACATCCCGCTTATAACGATGAAGGCCGCAGTGCCGCAGAAGTACCCGGGGGGCGGACCGCTGATGTTTTCTTTCCTCCGTGCGGCCGCATTCGTCCCCGTATGTCCGTTGGAGGAAACACCCAGATGAGCTTCGGCGACCCGAACCCGAACAACCCTTACGGCAAGCAGCCCGGCCAGCAGCCCGGTCAGCCGCCGCAGGGCCAGCCGCCGCAGGGCCAGCCGGGATACGGCTACCCGCAGCAGGCTCCGCAGGGCGTTCCGCCGCAGGGACAGCCCGGATACGGCTACCCGCAGCAGCAGCCCGGCGTCCCGCCGCAGGGCCAGCCCGGATACGGCTACCCGCCCCAGCAGCCGGGCGGCACCCTCCAGGCCAACAACGGCTACATCAACGTCCCGGGCCTCGGCACCGTCGAACTCGCCACGATGGGGCGCCGCCTGGGCGCGCGTGCGCTGGACGGCGTCGCGTACGGCATCCTCTACGCAATCTTCTCGGCAATCGGCATCGCGGGCCTGGTGGGCGCCTCGAAGACCGTCGACGACTGCAGCAGCACCGCGTACGGCACCGCAGCCCACACCCAGTGCGTCAACGACGCGGCCTCGGCCAGCGTCGGCATCCTCGCGGGCTTCTTCGGCTTCGTCGCCGTGTTCGCGCTGATAGCACTGCTCTACGAGTGGCTGATGGTCTCCATCTGGGGCGCCACGCTCGGCAAGATGGTCCTCAACGTCAAGGTCATCAAGGAGAGCACCGGCCAGGCTCCCGGCCTGGGTGCGGGCTTCATCCGCTGGATCATCCCGATGGTCGGCTCGCTCTTCTGCGGTCTCGGTACGCTGCTGGTCTACCTCTCCCCCTTCTTCGACAACTCGGGCAAGCTCCAGGGCTGGCACGACCGCGCCGCCGCCACGATCGTCGTCAAGACGAAGTGAGCACGCTGAAGGTCTGACCACCCTCACCACCCGCGAAGGCCGCCGACTCCCCGTACGTTCCGGGGAATCGGCGGCCTTCAGTGCTACCCGGGCCACCCGGGTGCGGCTCGGGTCAGTGGAAGAAGTGCCGGGTGCCGGTGAAGTACATCGTCACGCCCGCCTTCTTCGCGGCCTCGACCACCAGCTCGTCCCGGACCGAACCGCCCGGCTGGGCCACGGCCTTGATACCGGCCGCGGTCAGGATCTCCAGCCCGTCGGGGAACGGGAAGAAGGCGTCGGAGGCCGCGTAGGCGCCCCGCGCCCGCTCCTCGCCCGCCCGCTCGACGGCGAGCTTCGCGGAGTCGACGCGGTTGACCTGACCCATGCCGACGCCGACCGAGGCGCCGTCCCTGGCGAGCAGGATCGCGTTGGACTTGACCGCGCGGCACGCCTTCCAGGCGAAGGAGAGCTCCGCCAGCTCATCGGCGGTCAGCGCCTCGCCGGTGGCGAGCGTCCAGTTGGCCGGGTCGTCGCCGTCCGCCTGGAGGCGGTCGGTGACCTGGAGCAGCGCACCGCCGTCGATCGGCTTGACCTCGACCTCGGCCGAAGGAGCCTCGGGGCAGCGCAGCACGCGGATGTTCTTCTTGCGGGACAGCACCTCGACCGCGCCGTCCTCGTACGCCGGGGCGACGATGACCTCGGTGAAGATCTCCGCGACCTGCTCGGCCATGGCGACGGTCACCGGACGGTTGACGGCGATGACACCGCCGTACGCCGACAGCGGGTCGCAGGCGTGCGCGTTGCGGTGCGCCTCGGCGACGTCGTCGGCGATCGCGATGCCGCACGGGTTGGCGTGCTTGATGATCGCTACGCACGGCTCGGCGTGGTCGTACGCGGCCCGGCGCGCGGCGTCGGTGTCCGTGTAGTTGTTGTACGACATCTCCTTGCCGTGCAGCTGCTCGGCACCGGCCAGGCCGCCGGCGCCGGAGGTGTAGAGCGCGGCGGGCTGGTGCGGGTTCTCGCCGTAGCGCAGGACGTTCTGGCGCTCGTACGTCGTACCGAAGAAGTCGGGGAAGCCCGAGTCGTCGGCGGCGGCGTAGTCGGCGGCGAACCAGGAGGCGACGGCCACGTCGTACGCGGCGGTGTGCTGGAAGGCCTCGGCGGCGAGCCGCTTGCGGGCGGTCAGGTCGAAGCCGCCGGCCTTGACCGCGGTGAGCACGTCGGCGTACCGCTCGGGGCTGGTGACGACGGCCACCGACGGGTGGTTCTTGGCGGCGGCGCGGACCATCGAGGGGCCGCCGATGTCGATCTGCTCCACGCACTCGTCGGCCGAGGCGCCGGAAGCGACGGTCTCCTTGAACGGGTAGAGGTTGACGACCACCAGGTCGAACGGCTCCACGCCCAGCTCGGCGAGCTGCTCGCGGTGGGCGTCGAGGCGGAGGTCGGCCAGGATGCCGGCGTGGACGCGGGGGTGCAGCGTCTTGACGCGGCCGTCGAGGCACTCGGGGAAGCCGGTGAGCTCCTCGACCTTGGTGACCGGCACTCCGGCGGCCGCGATCCTCCCGGCGGTGGAGCCGGTGGAGACCAGCTCGACACCGGCCTCGTGCAGACCGCGGGCGAGGTCTTCGAGCCCGGTCTTGTCATAGACACTGACCAGGGCGCGGCGGATGGGCTTATTCACCGACATGATCGAGATGAACCTTTCGTCCCTCAATGCGATAGCCGTTACGGGCGAGCCGCCCCACGGCCTCGACGAGCAGCTTGCGCTCGACTTCCTTGATGCGTTCGTGGAGAGCCGCTTCGCCCTCCGGGGTGTCCTCCTCGGTCACCTCGACCACGCCCTGCGCGATGATCGGACCGGTGTCGACGCCGTCGTCGACGAAGTGGACGGTGCACCCGGTGACCTTCACGCCGTACGCGAGCGCGTCACGCACGCCGTGGGCACCGGGAAAGCTGGGGAGCAGGGCGGGGTGGGTGTTGATGAACCGGCCGCCGAACCCGGCGAGGAACCCGTTGCCCACGATCTTCATGAACCCCGCGGACACGACGAGGTCCGGGCGGTGCGCGGCGGTGGCCGCGGCGAGCGCGGCATCCCACTGCGCGCGTGACGCGTGGTCCTTGACCCGGCACACGAACGTGGGGATTCCGGCCCGTACGGCCCGCTCCAGACCGGCGATGCCGTCGCGGTCCGCACCGACCGCGACGACCTGTGCGCCGTACCCCTCGGGGTCGTCACCGATCGCGTCGAGCAGGGCTTGGAGGTTCGTACCGGAACCGGAGACCAGCACGACCAGTCGGGCCGGGGCGGCGGAGGAGAGCGGGGAGGCCACGGCTGGGCCCTTTCTCGCGTGTGGAGCGGTTCGGAGCGGCCGCACCGCCTGCCGCATTGCGGGAGGTGTGGCACGGCGGCCCTGCTGTTTGTACGGTCGTACGAAAGAAGCACGCCCCCCAATACGGGGAACTCTACGAACGAGTCGACCGTCAGCAACGATACCGGCACCTCGCGAGGCCCCTGCCTGACGGGGGTGAGGGGCCGGTGGCGCTCCGGTTCGGGCGGGAGCGGGCGCTCCGGGCGGCGGCTGTGGGCCATCGCGCGTGCACGCCCAGCTTTCGGCCCCTCCTCGCCGGGAGGTAGCGTCAGGTGACAGCGAACCGTCCACAGGGCGGAAATGACGAGATGGGGAAGACGTTCACCATATGCCGGACCGACGCCGCCGCACCGCCTTCCGCCACCCGCTGCCCGAGCGGGCCTCACTGCTGATGCGGGAGCGCCAGTCCCCCACGCCGGGCTCCTCTCCCTCTTCTTCCACTCCCTCTTCTTCCTCTTCCTCGTCTCCCTCCTTCCCGCCGTCTGGGTCCTCCGGGTCCCAGGGGGCCGGTCCTGAGAACGACAACCCCTTCGCGCCGCCGCCGGAGAACCGCCCCGACCAGCCGTGGCAGCCGCGCCAACCGGTCAACGGCGGTACCAACGGCAACGGCGGGAACAGCGGGGACGGCGGGGACGCGCCCGAGGGCGGCTCCCCCGACAACCGGCCCGTCTGGGGCAGCCAGTGGAGCAGCCACCAGCCCGGACGCCAGAGCGGCGACTTCGGCGGGCGGCCCACCGGACCCGCCGGGCCGAACGGACAGGGTGGCGGCCGGGGCGGCCCGGAGGGCAAGCCCGGTATGCGCTGGGACCCGACCGACCCCGTCCAGCGCCGGGCGCGTTACTCACTGCTCGCCGGCATGTGGGCCTTCTTCTTCGCGATCTTCGATCTCCCGGAGATCGCCCTGCTGCTGGGGGCGCTCGCGACCTACTGGTCCATCAGCGCACTCCGGGCCAAGCCGAAGGAACCGTCAACGACAGGCGGGACAGCGGCCGGCTCGTCCTCGGACGCGGACGCCGGCGCGCATGCCGATGCCCAGGGGCAGGGCACCGGGCCCGGTATCGCCGCCGGCCCGGCCCCTGCTCCGGGATCCGCGGCAGCACCGGGCGCCACCGTCGCTCAGCGTGGCAGCCGGCAGCAGACGACCGCCGCGGTCAGCGGCCTCGTGACGGCGCTGATCGCTCTGTCGATCGTCGCGGCGTCGTTCACGATGCAGCTGGTCTACCGGGACTACTACACCTGCGTGAACGACGCCCTCACCAAGTCGGGCCAGATGGCCTGCAACGATCTGCTGCCGAAGCAGCTGGAACCCATCTTCGGCGTCAAGAAGTAGCGTCCGGCGGGTGGACCGGTCCGGCATCCGCCGGCCGGTCCGCCCATTCACCGGGCGCCTTCGCGTGCCAGGGATCGGTCGGCAGGAAGTCGTACAGCTCGCCGCCCTCGACGTCCGGGTCGCCCAGGCCGGCACCGGTGATCCCGGTGATCCCGGTGATCCCGGTGGAGCCGCCCGGTCCGGGTTCGGACGGGGACGTGGGCAGGGACGCGGATGCGGATGCGGGCACGTGCGCAGGTGCGGGCACGGATGCCGGACCGTGGCCGGGGGCGGGGGCGGGGTCCGCCCCTGCCTTCGCCCCGTCCTTCGCCCCGTCCGGTTCCGGTTCCGGTTCCGCCTTTCGGCTGCCCCACCGCGGCCACCGCCTGCGGCCGGTGGGCATGGCCGCCTCTGCTGTCGCTCCTGTCGCTTCGGCCCCTTCCGCCGCTTCCGCCGTGTTCGCTCCAGTCGGTGTCTCGGCCGCCGGCTGCTCGGGTGCGGTACGTCCACGCAGTCGCCAGGCCCGCAGCAGCAGCGCCAACGGGACACCGAGCGCGGCCGTCCACGCGAGAGCCGCCGCCCCCGTGAGCCACCACACGGGGCCGAACTCCGCCAGCGCCCGGGTCCCGAGCGCCCCCCCGGCGGCCGCCGCCAGCAGCGCGGCGCCGACCCCGCACCCCAGCGCGCCCAGCGCGGCGGTGAACGCGGTCTCCCGCAGGCTCCACGCCTCCTCGCGCACCCCGTTGGCGGGCGCCGCCCGTCGTACGGTGAACCAGGCGACCGTCAGCGCCGCCGCGACCGGGACCGCCGCGGTCACCCAGTTCAGCGGCGACCCCGCGCCCTCGGCCGGCAGCGCGGCCAGCAGCGGGAAGTCCGGCACCGCCGGGCGGCCCGCGAAGGCGACCGGGCCGACCGTGGACGCAGTACCGAGCGCGAACCCCGGCCCGAGCCCGTACGCGGCGCCCCACACCGCCGCGTTCGGCACCAGGAACAGCGCCAGGAACAGCACCGCGAACCGCCCGGCCCAGTCGTCGGAGAGCCGCAGGAACGAGTCCTGGACCGGATCCGCGTGCCACACCAGCGCCGCCGCGACCACGAGCGCACCACCACCCAGCAGGACCATCACCCCGGCCGCCGCGGACCGGCCCACCACCTCCGCCCGCCGGACGAACCTGGAGCGCGCCATCGCCTCGTGCAGCCGCACCGGCGCCCAGGAGGGCGGCGGTCCGAGCGGGCGCCCGGAGGCCGTCCACACCCCGGCCGCCGCCGCGCCCGCCACCACAAGGACCGACGGGAACAGCAGGGACAGCGGCTCGGCGGACAGCGAGGCGCCCCGCGCGTAGAGCGCGACAGGCGCCCCGACCAGCAGATATCCGCCCGTCACCAGGGCGAACGCACCCGCGGGCGAGGGGGCCGCGCGTCCCTCGCCGGGCTCCAGCACATCCCTGGCCGCGCGGTGCACCAGCCAGACCGGCAGGGCGGCGAACAGGAGCGGGACGACCCCGACGGGGGCCGGGGTCCCCGTCAGGGTGTCGGTTCTGATCAGTTCGGCGCCATGGGCCAGCAGCCACAGGCCGGCGGCCGTGTGGACGGCCTCGCCGGGACCGCTGTCGGAGGCCGGGGAACTGATCCACAGCACCATGACGAGTGCGGCGACAGAGCCCAGTCCGAGCCCTGCGGCAAGCGCCCCGCGCAGCAGCGCCGAGGCCAGTACGGCGGGCCGTCCTGGCTCTGCAGACAACGACGGGCTGCGTTCGGTCACTTGGGTCACAGCGCAATGCTCCCAACGACACGCGCTTAATCCATGTAACGGGCGAATGACCGCTGTGTCGCTCAATATACGTTTATGTACTTTTTCACCCAGCGCAGGCCGGGCGGAGAGCCCTCATGACACAGAGCACGACCGGCACGGCAGCCGCCTACCCGCTCCCGTCGCCCAAGGAGCGTCGCAGGCTGCGGGAGGCGAAGTCACTGAGTGAGGAGCAGGTCGCAGCGGCCGTGGGGGTCACCCGGGCCACGGTCCGGGCCTGGGAGACGGGCCGCACCAGTCCGCGCGGGCGCAAGCGCGAGGCGTACGCCAGGCTCATCGGAACGGGTGACGCGCCGTCCACGCCGCCCGCCGACGAGGTCAAGCCGGCCGTCCCGGACACGTGGTCGAAGGATGCCGGTGGCGGTTCCGGTGCCGGTGCCGGTGGTGGCGGTGGCGGTGGTGGCGGTGGTGGTGGCGGTGGCGGTGGCGGTGCCAGGACTGAGGCTGAGGCCGTTGACGTGCCTGAGGCTCCTGAGCCCGCCGAGCTCCTCAAGACCCCTGAGGTTCCGGGGGTCCTTGAGGTCTCTGAGGTCCCAGAGGTCTCCGGGACCGGGGCCGAGACCGATGCGGCCGGGGCCGCGCTCTCGCCCGCCGAGGCGTTCGACGCCCTGTACCGGCACACCGCCGCCGCGCTGTTCCGCCAGACCTACCTGCTGACCGGCCGCCGCGCCCTCTCCCGCGAGGCCGTCCGCAAGGCCTTCGACCTCGCCTGGCAGCGCTGGCCGGAGGTGGCCGTGGACCGGGACCCGGTGGGGTGGGTACGGGCGGCCGCCCACGAACACGCCATGTCGCCGTGGCACCGGCTGCGCCGCGAACACCGGCGCCCCGATCCGCCGCCCGAGGCGCCAGGCCCCCGTGCGCTGCTCGACGCGCTGCTGGCCCTGCCGCCCTCGTACCGTCGCACGCTGTTGCTCCACGACGGGGTCGGGCTGGGGCTGCCGGAGACCGCGGCGGAGACGGAGGCGAGCACCCCGGCGGCGGCCGGCCGGCTGATGACCGCGCGTGCGGCCGTCGGCGAGAAGGTGCCCGAGCTCGCGGCGCCCTCGACACCGGCCGAGCAGTCCGCGCTGCTGCACGAGCACCTCGGGGCGCTCGCCCTCGCCCAGCCCGCGTCCTCGCTGCCGGTCCCGGAGCTGATCCGTAACGGCAGCGAGCGCAAGGCGCAGCTCTGGGCGCGGGCGGCTGTCGCGTTCACCGTGCTGCTGATCGGCCTGACGCTGATCACCCTGGCCACGGCCCCGAGGAAGTACGAGACACCCCAGTCGCCCGCGCAGAGGGTCGGCGGGGTGCCGCCGCTCGGCGGTCCGCAGAAGCTCACGCCGCAGGACAAGAAGCTCCAGAAGAAGCTCGGCGGCGAACTCGTGCACGGTCCGGCCCGGCTGGTTCCCGGAGTGGGCTGAGCCCGGGGCGTTGAGCGCAGAAGCGGGCCCGTACCCCCGGTCGGGGGTACGGGCCCGCTTCTCTGCCTGCGGTGACGCGAACCTGCGGTGGTGCTCCGACGCGGTGAGGCGTCAGGCGTCAGGCGCCGAGGATCTCGCGCGCCAGCTTGGCGGTCTCGGTCGGCGTCTTGCCGACCTTGACGCCGGCGGCCTCAAGGGCCTCCTTCTTCGCCTGCGCGGTGCCGGAGGAACCGGAGACGATGGCGCCGGCGTGGCCCATGGTCTTGCCCTCGGGGGCGGTGAAGCCCGCGACGTAACCGACGACCGGCTTGGTGACGTTCTTCGAGATGAAGTCCGCCGCACGCTCCTCGGCGTCGCCGCCGATCTCGCCGATCATGACGATGAGGTCGGTCTCGGGGTCGGCCTCGAACGCCGCGAGGGCGTCGATGTGCGTCGTGCCGATGACCGGGTCGCCACCGATGCCGACGGCGGACGAGAAGCCGATGTCACGGAGCTCGTACATCATCTGGTAGGTCAGCGTGCCCGACTTCGACACGAGACCGATGCGGCCGGGCTTGGTGATGTCGCCCGGGATGATGCCGGCGTTGGACTGGCCGGGGGTGATCAGGCCGGGGCAGTTCGGACCGATGATCCGGGTCTTGTTGCCCTTCGCGCCGGCGTACGCCCAGAAGGCGGCCGAGTCGTGAACGGCGATGCCCTCGGTGATCACGACGGCGAGGGGGATCTCGGCGTCGATCGCCTCGATGACGGCGGCCTTCGAGAAGGCCGGCGGCACGAAGAGGACGGACACGTTCGCGCCGGTCTTCTCCATCGCTTCCTTGACGGAACCGAAGACCGGGATCTCGCTGCCGTCGAAGTCGACGGAGGTGCCGGCCTTGCGCGGGTTCACGCCGCCGACGATGTTGGTGCCGTCGGCGAGCATGAGCTTGGTGTGCTTCATGCCCGTCGCGCCGGTCATCCCCTGGACGATGACCTTGCTGTCCTTGGTGAGGAAGATAGCCATGGTGGTCTGAGTCCCTCTTCCTTACTTCGCAGCCGCGGCGAGCTCGGCGGCCTTGTCGGCCGCGCCGTCCATGGTGTCCACGCGCTGGACCAGCGGGTGGTTGGCGTCGGAAAGGATCTTGCGACCCAGCTCCGCGTTGTTGCCGTCGAGGCGCACGACGAGCGGCTTGGTGACCGCTTCGCCCTTGGACTTGAGCAGCTCAAGCGCCTGGACGATGCCGTTGGCGACCTCGTCGCAGGCGGTGATGCCGCCGAAGACGTTGACGAAGACGGACTTGACGTCCGGGTCGCCGAGGATGATCTCAAGGCCGTTCGCCATGACCTCTGCGGAGGCGCCGCCACCGATGTCGAGGAAGTTGGCGGGCTTCACGTTGCCGTGGTTCTCACCGGCGTACGCGACGACGTCCAGGGTCGACATGACCAGACCGGCACCGTTACCGATGATGCCGACCTCGCCGTCGAGCTTGACGTAGTTGAGGTTCTTGGCCTTGGCAGCAGCCTCGAGCGGGTTGGCTGCGTCCTTGTCCTCGAGCGCCTCGTGGCCGGGCTGACGGAAGTCGGCGTTCTCGTCGAGAGACACCTTTCCGTCCAGGGCCAGGATGCGACCGTCCTTGGTCTTCACCAGCGGGTTGACCTCGACGAGGAGGGCGTCCTCGGCGACGAAGGTGTCCCACAGGGTCACCAGGGCCTCGGCGACACCCTCGGCCACGTCGGCCGGGAACTTCGCCTGGGCCACGATCTCGCGGGCCTTGACGATGTCGACCCCGTCGACGGCGTTGACCGGGACCTTCGCGAGGGCCTCGGGGGACTTCTCCGCGACCTCCTCGATGTCCATGCCGCCCTGCACCGAGGCCATGGCCAGGAAGGTGCGGTTGGTCCGGTCGAGGAGGTACGAGACGTAGTACTCCGCCTCGATCTCCGGGGACAGCTCGGCGATCATCACCTTGTGGACCGTGTGGCCCTTGATGTCCATGCCGAGGATGTCGGTCGCGCGAGCGACCGCCTCGTCGGGGTTGGCGGCCAGCTTGACGCCACCGGCCTTGCCGCGGCCACCGACCTTCACCTGTGCCTTGACGACCGACTTGCCGCCCAGCCGCTCGGTCGCCTCGCGGGCTGCCTCAGGCGTGTCGATCACTTCACCGGCCAGCACCGGTACACCGTGCTTGGCGAAGAGGTCCCTCGCCTGGTACTCGAACAGGTCCACGCGCGTCCGTCCCTTATCAAATGGTCTCGCGGTTGGTTTTCTGCGTGGGCGTGCCGCGAGGGGCAACGTGACTGCTCTGTCACAAGGAAGGCGCACACGGTGACCGAATACGCGGCATGTCCATCTCGCAGGTTATCCCCGTGCCCCGCAGGACCCTAAATCACAGATGACACCTGGGCGGTGATTACGGTCACAGATCGCCCTGGTAGCCGGGTCGCAGTGGACAAATCGGCGCGGGCACGACGGCCCGGACGACGGCCTGTCACCCATGGGCCTCCCTGTCCGGCACGGGCAGCGGCCGCTTCTCGATCGCCGCGGCCATCACCTCCGGAAAGAGGTCCGGCGTGCACGCGAAGGCCGGGGCGCCCAGCGCGGAGAGCGCCGTCGCGTGGTCGCGGTCGTAGGCGGGTGCGCCCTCGTCGGAGAGGGCGAGCAGGGTCACGAACTGCACTCCGGACGCCTTCATCGCGGCGACCCGCTTCAGCATCTCGTTGCGGATGCCGCCCTCGTACAGATCGCTGATGAGCACGACGACGGTGTCTGCGGGACGGGTGATCCTGGACTGGCAGTAGGCGAGCGCCCGGTTGATGTCGGTGCCGCCGCCGAGCTGGGTGCCGAAGAGCACGTCCACCGGGTCGTCGAGCTGGTCGGTGAGGTCGACGACCGCCGTGTCGAAGACGACGAGTCTGGTCCGCAGGGCGCGCATGGAGGCGAGCACGGCGCCGAAGACCGAGGCGTACACCACGGAGGCCGCCATCGAACCCGACTGGTCGATGCAGAGGATGACGTCCTTCTTCACGGACTGCGCCGCGCGCCCGTAGCCGATGAGCCGCTCCGGCACGATCGTGCCGGCCCCGTCCCCGGCCCCGTCCTCGCCGGGGAGGGTCAGATAGTTCTTGAGGTTGGCCCGGATGGTCCGGTTCCAGTCGATGTCGTGGTGACGCGGCCGGCTGACCTTCGCCGAGCGGTCCAGCGCACCCGTGAGCGCCGCCCGGGTGCGGGTGGTGAGCCGGCTCTCCAGCTTCTCGACGACCTTGCGCACGACGGCTCTCGCGGTCTCCTTCGTCGTCTCCGGCATGACCTTGTTGAGCGAGAGCAGGGTGCCGACGAGGTGGACGTCCGCCTCGACGGCCTCCAGCATCTCCGGTTCGAGCAGGAGCGCGGAGAGGCCGAGCCGGTCGATGGCGTCGCGCTGCATGATCTGGACGACGGAGCTGGGGAAGTACGTACGGATGTCCCCGAGCCAGCGGGCCACGGAGGGCGCGGAGGCGCCGAGTCCGGCCGAGCGGCGGCTGCCGCCCCGGCCGCCGGGCTGTCTGCCGCCGCCCTCGTACAGCGCGGTCAGCGCGCCGTCCATCGCGGCGTCGCGTCCGGTGAGGGTGTGGCCCGTGCTCTGCGCGCCGTCCGCGCCCAGCACCAGGCGCCAGCGCCGCAGCCGTTCACCGTTGTCCGCGCCGTGCACCCGAGCGGTCTCGTCCGTCCCGGCCGGCTTGTCCGACCCGGCCGGCTTGTCCGACCCGGCCGGCTTGTCCGTCACCGTCCCCGTCGAGTTGTCGGGCCCGTCCGTCGTCATCCCGTTGCCCCCAGCGGTTCCTCGGTGTTGTCGTGTCTCAGCGTGTCCGTGTCCGTGTCCGTGTCCGTGACCGTGTGCGTGTCCAGGCCCAGCAGCAGACGCAGTACCGGCAGCACCGCGTCCGCCCGCGGCCCGTCGAGTACGGGGCCGAATCCGGGTGCCGTCGCCCCGCCGCCCGGTATCCCGCCCGTGCCCGCGGCCGTTCTCCCGGCGGCCGGGCCGCGCCGGACGAGTTCGCCCAGCGTGCGCCGGACGCCGGACTCGTACGCCGAGAAGGTGCGGCGCAGCAGCGGCAGCACGTCGGTGAAGGTGTCCGGGGAGACCCCGGTCAGCCAGGAGTCGACCAGGGCGAGCAGCCTCTCGTCGTGGACCAGGAGCATTCCGCCGCCGGCCGCCCCGCCGACGAAGCCCTCGATCCACGCGGCGGCGTCGGCGGGCGGTGTGCCGGGCGACAGGGCCAGGCCCATCAGCCGGGCCGCGTCGTCCTGTTCGAGGTGGCCGTCGTCGAGGAGCAGCCGGGCGGCGCGGCCCCGGATGACGCCTGCGACCGTGTCCCGGGCGGCGAGCTTGTGCAGCACCGCTCTCCAGCGTTCGCGCAGCCCGTCCGCGGTCTCCGGTACGGCGCCGGCGAGCAGGCCGATCGCCGTGTGGACGCCGTCCACCTGGCGGCACAGCGTGGCGGCCCCGTCGGCGTCGAGTCCGGTGCAGGCGGGGGGCAGTCCGACGCAGATCCGCTCCGCGAGCCCGGCCGCGACTTCTCCGAGCGCCGCGGTGTCCGTGGACCGGACGTCCCCGTAGCGCAGCGTCCGGGCCAGGGACGGCAGGGCGTCGGCGAGGTGGCCGACGTCCGTGTCGAGGGCGGCGCGGTCGGCGAGCACGCGCATCACGACGGGCAGCGCCTCGGGCAGTTCGGCCAGCAGGCACCGTTCCGCGAGGGCGGTGACCTCGGCGAGGGTGGTCGCCGCCAGGGCGTCCGACTCGGCGCGGGCGGTCGCGGCGGAGAGCACGGTGGTGCCCCATACGCCCGCCTCCGCGACGCGCACGTACAACTCCGGTTCCCAGCGCAGCCGCCAGCTCTCCCGGAACGTGCCGGTGCTCCCCCGGCCCTCGGCGGGTTCGCCCCAGCCGACGCCGAGGATGCGCAGCCGGTGCAGCAGCCGGCTGCGGGCGGCGTCGGTGTCCTTGCGGAGGTCGAGCTCCATGTCCCGCTCGGACGCCTCAGGTTTGAGCCGCAGGGTGCGCTGCCGGCGGGTGAGGTCGCGCTGGAGCGGCACGGCGGGGGCGGTGTCCGGTACCTCTCCGAGTGTCCCGCCGACGGTCAGCCGGTCCCGGACGAGGGCCAGCGGTACGTCGGAGCCCTCGCACATCACGGCCCGGACGGCGTCGGTCGCCTCGCTCAGGCCGGCGAGTGGCCGGCCTCGCATGGCGGCGAGGGTCGCGGCGAGCCGGACGGCCTCGATGACATGGGCCGAGGAGACGAACCGGTCCTCGTCGCGCAGGAGTCCGGCGACCTTGGTCATCCACCGTTCGAGCGGGCGGTCCGGGGAAGCGAAGAGGTGCGCGTACCAGCCGGGTGAGTCGATCCCGGCCCCGTATCCGCTGTGCCGGGCGAGCCGCTGGTGGGTCCAGGGCACCCAGGTCAGCTCGGCCCTGACCTTGGGCAGCCCCTTGAGGAGTGCCCGGTCGGCGGCGAGTGTGGTCCTCGCTCCGAGCGCGGGCACGTGCCAGGCGCCGCAGACGACGGCGATGTCGTCACCGAACTCTTTGCGCGCCGTGCGCAACCGGATCCGCATGTACGCCTCGCGGACCGCGTCCCTGGGGTGGCCGCCGTCCCCGTACACCTCGCGCAACGCGGTCATCGCCTCGCCCAGCGCGGCGAAGGCCGCCAGCGGGTCGCCGGGGCCGCCGTCGTGGGCGCGGTGTTCGACGACGTCCTCCCACCAGCGCTCGGGGTCGTCGTAGCCCGCGGTCTCGGCGAGCACCCCGATGGGGTCGACCGGGACGGGCGCGGGTTCCGCCTCCCCGGCCTGTTCCGCCGGGCCCCGGCGCTCCTCTTCCTCCGCCATGGCCAGCGAGTGGGCGGCGGGGAGGTCGATGAAGCGGACCGGGACGCCGTGCGCGAGGGCCCAGCGGATCGCGACCCACTCGGGCGAGAACTCCGCGAGCGGCCAGAACGCGGCCCGTCCGGGATCGTCCACCGCGTGGGCGAGCAGTGCGACGGGCGGCCGCATCCGCTCGTCGGCGGCGAGCGGCAGCAGCGCGTCGCCCTCGGGCGGGCCCTCGATGAGCACCGCCCGCGGACGGGCGGCCTCCAGCGCGGCGCCGACGGCACGGGCCGAGCCGGGGCCGTGGTGGCGCACCCCCAGCAGCAGCGGCCCGCCGGGGGGCGGGGCGCCGGTCATGCGGAGGCCTCACGGCAGGCGCGGTAGAAGTCCTTCCAGCCGTCCCGCTCGCGCACCACGGTCTCCAGATACTCCTGCCAGACCACCCGGTCGGCGGCCGGGTCCCGGACGACCGCGCCGAGGATGCCGGCCGCGACGTCCCCCGCGCGCAGCACGCCGTCGCCGAAGTGGGCGGCGAGTGCGAGGCCGTTGGTGACGACGGAGATGGCCTCGGCCGTGGACAGCGTGCCCGAGGGCGACTTGAGCTTGGTGCGGCCGTCGGTGGTGACCCCGTCGCGCAGTTCACGGAAGACGGTGACCACGCGGCGGATCTCCGCGAGGCCGTCGGGCGCGGGAGGCAGGTCGAGCGAGCGGCCGACCTGGTCGACGCGCCGGGAGACGATGTCGACCTCCGCCTCGGGGGTGGCCGGCAGCGGCAGGACCACCGTGTTGAACCGGCGGCGCAGCGCGCTGGACAGCTCGTTGACCCCGCGGTCGCGGTTGTTGGCCGTGGCGATGACGTTGAATCCGCGGACCGCCTGGACCTCCTGGCCCAGTTCGGGCAGCGGCAGGGTCTTCTCGGACAGGATGGTGATCAGTGAGTCCTGCACATCGGCGGGGATGCGGGTGAGCTCCTCGATCCGCGCGGTCATGCCCTCGGACATGGCGCGCATCAGCGGGCTGGGCACCAGCGCGGCGCGGCTGGGGCCGTGCGCGAGCAGTTCGGCGTAGTTCCACCCGTAGCGGACCGCCTCTTCGGGTGTGCCCGCCGTGCCCTGGACCAGGAGGGTCGAGTCGCCGCTGACGGCGGCCGCGAGGTGTTCGGACACCCAGGTCTTGGCGGTGCCGGGGACGCCGAGGAGCAGCAGCGCCCGGTCGGTGGCGAGTGTGGTGACGGCGACCTCCACGAGGCGTCGCGGGCCCACGTACTTGGGTGTGATCACGGTGCCGTCGGACAGGGTGCCACCGAGCAGGTACGTGGCGACGGCCCAGGGCGACAGCCGCCAACGGGCGGGCCGCGGGCGGTCGTCGGCGGACGCGAGCGCCTTCAGCTCGTCGGCGAAGGCGTCCTCGGCGTGCGGGCGCAGCGCCTCGGCGCCCACGGCTGCGGTGGTTTCGGACACGGTCATGGATCCCCCTCCAGATCGGTCGACCCGATGTGGTTCCCACGGTGCACCATGGCACTGACAATCGGCTTTCCCGCAGGTCGGAGCCGTTGTCAGTGCTGCGGCCTACCGTCGTATCCATGCTGCTGACTGACGGGGGAGAACCCTTGAGCGCCGCCGCTCCGGCGGTGCGCTGGACGGTGGAGCAGGTCCTGGCCCTGGCTCCTGACGACGCTTCACGCAAGGCGGGGAACAGGCTCGGTTCGGCCGGGCCGTGGTCGGACACCGGGTGGGACGGACCGGGTGCGGTGTGGGGGCTGTGCAGGGGGAGCGGGAGCAAGCCGTACCGAACGGTGATCGACACCACCGGCCCCGCGTACAAGTGCAGTTGCCCCAGCCGGAAGTTCCCCTGCAAGCACGCGCTGGGCCTGTTGCTGCTCCGGGCGTCCGCCGAGGAGGCCCTGCCGGCGGCCGATCCGCCGGACTGGGCCGGTGAGTGGCTGGAGGGCCGACGCCGGCGCACGGAGTCCGCGGAGGCGGGGGAGCGGCCGGAGGGGGCTGAGGGCGCTGCGGCCGGACCCGCCGATCCGGCGGCCGCCCGGCGGCGGGCCGAGCGCCGGGCGGGGCGGATCAGCGGCGGGGTGCGGGAGCTGGAACGACGCCTGACGGATCTGGTGCGCGGCGGTCTGGCCGCGGCCGAGCAGTCGGGGTACGGGCTGTGGGAGGAGACGGCGGCCCGCATGGTCGACGCCCAGGCGCCCGGTCTCGCGGGCCGGGTACGGGAATTGGGCGCGATCCCCGCGTCCGGGCCGGGCTGGCCGGTGCGGCTGCTGGAGGAGTGCGCACTGCTGCATCTGCTGGACACGGGCTGGCTGGGCATCGACCGGCTGCCGCCGCCGCTGGCGGCCACGGTCCGTACCCGGGTCGGGCTGCCGGCCGGCGCCGATGGCCCGCCGGTCCGCGACCGCTGGCTGGTCCTCGCTCAGTACGACACCCCCGAGGGCAAGATCGTCGCCCGTCGCATCTGGCTGTACGGGAGGGAGTCGGGCCGGACCGCGCTGCTGCTGTCCTTCGGGGCCGCCGGCCGCTCCCCCGGCCAGGCCCTGCCGGTGGGGGTCACGCTGGATGCCGAGCTCATGCCCTATCGGGGCTCGGGACAGCTACGGGCCGAGCCCGGACCGCAGTTCGGGACGCCGGTGCCGGCCGGCCCGCCGCCGCCGGGTGTCACGGTCACCGGGGCGATCGCCGCGTACGGGCGGGCCCTGGGCGACGACCCGTGGCTGGAGTCCTGGCCGGTGACGCTGCGCGACGTCATACCCGTGCCGTCCCAGGACGGCTGGCAACTGGCGGACGCGGAAGGGGATTCGGCCCTGCCCGTCGCCCCGGCCGCGCTGTCCCGGCCCGCGCTGTGGAAGCTCGTCGCGCTCTCCGGCGGCGGCCCGCTCACCGTCTTCGGCGAGTGCGGTCACCGCGGTTTCGATCCGCTCGCGGCCTGGGCACCGGCCGTGCGCGAGGACGGCGGCGAAACGGCTGCGGACGACCCGCACACCCTGCCGGCCAACGCCGAGACCGTGCCGCTCATCTGACTCCAGGAGGAGGACCGATGCCCCGTACCACCACGCCCATCACACCCGCCACCCCCACCAAGACCGCGACGGCCGCCCTGTCCGTCCCCACCGCCGGCCTGCTCACCGCGACGCCGTGGGAAGAGCTCGTCACCTCGGCGCTGCTCGGCACGGACCGCCGCCCCCTCGCGGCGGCATCCGACTCCGGCCCGCAAAGCGAACCGGGCGGGACGCCGAGCACGATGCCGGGCGAGGTTCCGGGCCAGGCCGGTCCGGACGGCGCTGCGGCCGCGCTGCTGAACGCCGCCGCCCTGCACACCGTGCGGCGCCGGGCCGGTCTGCTGCCCGCGCCTGCGGCCCCCCGGCCCGGTCCCGCGCCCGCCGACCCTCGGCAGCCGCTGCCGGGGGCCGCCCGGAGCCGGCTGGAGCGGCTGCTCGCGGACCGGGCCGCACCGAGCGGTTCGGGCGGCAGACGCGGCACGGCTCCCGACCTGACGGAACTGATTCCGCAGTGGCTGGCCACCGCCAATCTGCACGGCTACCGCGCACCGGACGCGGCCCTGCCCGCCCTGCTGGACGCGGCCCGCGCGCGGACCGATCTGCGGCCGCAGGCCCTGGCGTTCGCCGGGCCGCGCGGCCTCTGGCTGGCCGGGCTGAACCCCGAGTGGAAGTTCGCGCTGCGCGGCTCGTCCGGCACCTCACTGCTGCCGGACATGACCGACCCGGAAGCGGTCCACCGGCTGTGGGAGGAAGGCCTGTTCGCCGAACGGGTCGCTCTGCTCACGGCGGTACGCGCGCACGAGGCGGGCGCCGCTCTCGCCCTGCTCGCCACCACCTGGGCCACCGAGCGGGCCGAGGACCGGCTGATGTTCGTCGACTCCCTGCGTACCGGGCTCTCCGGCGCCGACGAGGCCTTCCTGGAGGAGGCCCTCGCCGACCGCAGCCGCAATGTCCGTGCGACGGCCGCCGAGCTGCTCTCCGCACTTCCCGAATCGGCGCTCGCCCGCCGGATGGCGGACCGCGCCCTGTCCTGCGTGAGCCCCGGCCTCACCGGCACCGGGCCGTCCGTGGCCGTGGAGGCCCCGCACGAATGCGATGCGGCGATGCAGCGCGACGGTGTGGTGGCGCTCCCGCCGTCCGGGCGGGGCGAACGGTCGTGGTGGCTCGGCCAGCTGGTGGAGTCGTCCCCGCTCGCGATCTGGCCGGCGCGGTTCGGCGGACGCGAGGCGCGGGAGATCGTCGCGCTTCCCGTGGCCGACGGCTGGAGCGAGGAACTCCACGCGGCCTGGTGCCGGGCCGCCGTCCGGCAGCGGGACCCCGAATGGGCGCGGGCGCTGCTCGGGTCCCCCTCGACACCCCCGTCGAACGGCCCCGGTACGGCGTCGCTCGCCGAGCGGTCGAAGCTCCTGATCGTGCTGCCCGCCGCCGAACGCGCCGGCTGGGTGGCCGAGTTCATCGCCGCGCACGGCCTGTCGGAGGCGTTCCAGCTGCTGGGGGTCTGCCCGACCCCCTGGGCGGAGCCGCTCGGCCGTTCCGTCGTCGACGCCCTCGACATCGCCCGGGACGCCGGCAGCTATCCGTGGAGCTTCAGCGGAGTGATGGGCCTCGCCGAACGCTGCCTGAATCCGGCCGCGGCGGACCGCCTGGAGGTCCTCACCACGACTCCCGACGAACCGGCGGACGCCTCCCCCGGCGCGAACGGCTACTGGTCGGAGGCGTTCCAGCGGCTGGTTTCCACCCTGCGGCTCCGCGCGGCGATGGACGCGGAGCTGGCACCGGCCCGGTGAATCCCGGCGGACCGGCCCGGTGGGACGGACAGCGGGGTCAGGCGTCGGGCGGGATCAGGCTTCCGCCGGCTGGCGGATGTTCGCGTTGACCCACGCGACGATCTCGACCGTCGTCGCGCCCGGGGTGAAGATCTCCGCGACTCCCTGCTCCTTGAGCGGTGCGATGTCCGCCTCGGGGATGATGCCGCCACCGAAGACCTTGATGTCCTCCGCGTCGCGCTCCTTCAACAGGGCGATCACCTTCGCGAAGAGCGTGTTGTGCGCACCGGAGAGGATCGAGAGGCCGATCGCGTCGGCATCCTCCTGGATCGCGGTGCCCACGATCTGCTCGGGCGTCTGGTGGAGCCCGGTGTAGATGACTTCCATACCGGCGTCGCGCAGTGCCCGCGCGATCACCTTGGCCCCGCGGTCATGGCCGTCGAGGCCAGGCTTGGCCACCACCACTCGGATCGGACCGGTCACACCCATCACTGCCTCCACATGCGTCTCCCGTCCCTGAAGAGCCGGGGATGTGAACGAACGTTATCCACAGCATCCCGCAAGCCGCTGTTTCGCGGTGGGCGGGGAGGGGGAAATCACACGTGGGACATGTTCACCGGGCGCCGTTTCCCGCAGCACGCGGCACACCTGCCGTGCGGGACCCGGCCGCCGGGGAGCCGCACGAGGTCGTCGTACCACCGCGCCGTCAGCCGCACGGCACGGTGGTACGGCTCACCGACCGCCCGCAGACCGGTCACCGAGGGTGATCCGGAAGGCACGGCGGGCGGCGGGTCCCGGACGGTGAACTGCCGCCCGGACTTCCGGATACGGCACCCCATGAGGGCATACGGGCAGGATCCGTCTCTCCCCGGGTGCCGGAGCAGGAGGTCGACCATGAAGGCCCTGCCCTTTCTTCCCTCACTTCTGCGTCAGCCCTGCCCGCGCAACGACTGGCTGTCGTCCGCACTGCTGAGAGCGACCGCGCTGGAGTTCGTGGTGCTCGCCGGACACGCGCTGCTCTACCCCACCGGCATCACCGGCGAGCGGCGCACCCCGCCACGCCCGGCGGACGGTCCGGTCCCCGCACCGTCCGGGACCACCGCCCTGCCGACAGGAACCACCAGGAACACCCGGGACACCAGGAACGGCAAGAACACCAGGAACGGTGAGAACGGCAAGAACGGTGAGAACGGCAAGAACGGTGAGAACGGCAAGAACACCGGGAGCGCCCGGAGCGCCGGGAACACCGCGCAGACAGACCGGCCGCCCGTCGTGCTCCTGCACGGATTCATCGACAACCGCTCCGTCTTCGTCCTGCTGCGCCGCTCCCTCGCCCGGCACGGCTGGCGTCATCTGGAGTCGCTCAACCACTCCCCGCTGACCTGCGACATCCGCACCGCCGCCGAGCTGCTCGGCCGCCACATCGAGGAGATCTGCGCCCGCACCGGGCACCGCGAGGTCGACATCGTCGGGCACAGCCTGGGCGGCCTGATAGCGCGCTACTACGTGCAGCGGCTCGGCGGTGACCGGCGGGTCCGCACCCTGGTCACTCTCGGCACACCGCACGCGGGCACCGCTGTCGCCCCGCTGGCCAGCGCTCATCCGATCGTGCGCCAGATGCGCAACGGATCGGCTCCGATCGAGGAGCTGCGGCTGCCGGCGCCCGGCTGCCGCACCCGGTTCGTCAGCTTCTGGAGCGAGCTGGACCAGGTGATCGTCCCCGCCGAGGCGGCCTGCATCGACCACCCCGACCTCGACGTGACGAACGTACGCGTCAGCGGCATCGGCCATCTCGCACTGCCCGTGCACCCGGCCGTGGCTGCCGGGATCCGTCAGGTGCTCGACGACGCACACGAGCCGGTCCGGGCGGCCACCGGCGCCGCGTCAGTGGCCTGAGCCCCCGGATTCCGGAGGCCGCGCCCCGTCCGGCCGGTCCGGTCAACGGCGGTTTTCGCTCAAAAATAGAACGGATTTCGAACACAGGGCCAAGGCTGTGTGATCGGTCCGTCGAAAGACGGCCGATTGCCCGTTTCCTGAGCACCGACGAGCCGTGGAAGATTGTCGGCGTCGCATACCGCCGGGTACAGTCGCGGCCACTGCTTTCCCCTCCGGTGTCCCCCCACGGGCCCCGGACACAGGTCCTGCTGCCGAGGCGAGAGAGAAGTTGGTGAACGACCAGCACCCCCACGCCGGCTACGTCGGATACGACAGCCACTCCACGGGCGGTTTCGACAACGACCCGCTCTTCGGCTCCCTCCCCGACGGCTACGACGGTTCGTACGACACCACGCCCGGATACGCCGCCCCGTACGACAGCGGGCAGGCCGGTTACAGCGGCCAGTACGACACCACCCAGTGGGACACCGGCGCACACCGGACCGCCGCGTACGACCACGCCGCCGACTACGCGGCCTACACCCCCCACCCTCAGCAGTACTCCCCGTACGCCGCGGCCCCGCAGTACGACGCGGCCCCGCAGCAGTACGACACCACCACGACCTGGGTGGCGCCCGACGGCTACGGCGCGAACATCCCGGCTCAGGGCGGCGCCCCTGACTCGTCCGGCCAGTGGGACACCTCCGGGTGGTACGCGAACGGCCAGTGGTCAAGCACCGACACGGCGGTCCACGACTCCGGTGCGTATGACGCCACCGCCTGGAACACCGGCGCCACGCCCGAGCACGGACAGCAATCACCGCAAGATGTGACGGCGTCGAACGAGCCCGAACAGACAAAGCAGCATCCGTACGAGACGCACGAGCCGTACGAGACTCACGAGACGCACGAGATGTACGAGGCGCACGAGGCGCACGAGATGTACGAGGCGCACGAGGCGCACGAGATGTACGAGGCGCACGAGACTCACGAGACGTACGAGACGTACGAGGCGCACGAGACGTACGAGACTCACGAAGACCACTCCCGGGACCAGGACCCGTCTCCGGCCCCGGCCCCTGCCGACGCCCCTCACCCCGCGAGCCGTCCGGTCTCCCGTGGTGGCGGCAGCCGCAGCCGCAGGCGTTCGCCCGCAAGGCGTTCCGCTCTCCTCACCGTCGCCGTTCCCTCCGCCTGCGTGATGAGCGTGGCCGGTATCGCCGCCGCCTCCGTGGGCGGAATGGGCGGCGGCGAGGAGAAGAAGGACGATACGACGACGATGGCGGCCGCCGACCCCGGCACGGTCAAGCCGGTCGCCGCCAACAACAAGCTGGACACCCAGCTCGCCAACCTCAGCGCCGACGCGGAGAACTTCGCCGACCGCGCCAGCCGCACCCAGGAGCGCATCGACCTGAAGGAGCGGCAGGCCGCCGAGAAGAAGAAGCGCATCGCGGAGGCCGCCCGCAAGGAGGCCCTGCGACCCAAGTACGTCATGCCGGTCAAGGAACACGGTCTCAGCGCGTACTTCGGCCAGGCGGGCGTCAACTGGATGTCCGTGCACACGGGCATCGACTTCCCCGTCCAGTACGGCACCCCGGTGATGGCCGCGACCGACGGCACCGTTCAGACGCAGTACAACACCGCGTACGGGAACATGGCGATCGTCACGATGGCCGACGGCACCGAGACCTGGTACTGCCACCTCAGCAGCACCCGGATCCGCTCGGGCCCGGTCAAGGCCGGTGACGTCATCGCGTACTCCGGGAGCTCCGGCAACTCGACCGGCCCGCACATGCACTTCGAGGTGCGGCCCGGCGGCGGCGCGGCCATCGACCCGCTGCCCTGGCTCCGCAGCCACGGCATCGACCCGGCCTGAGGCGGCCTGAGCCGGGCTGACCCGGTCAGGCCCGCCGGACGGGCGCTACAGCTTCTGGACCGGCGCGTACCGCAGCAGCAGCTTCTTCGGCCGCTCGTCACCGAAGTCGACCGTGGCCTTCGCCTGGTCGCCGAGGCCCTCGACGGCCGTCACCGTGCCCAGACCGAACTGGTCGTGGGTGACCCGGTCGCCGACCACCAGCGTGATCGTCGGCTTGTCCGACGTCCGCCGGGTCGCGAAGCCCGAGGGCCCGGAGCGCGAACGGGACGTGGACAGCGACGAGGTGATGCCCGACGTCGGCCCCGCCGGAGCCCCCATCGGGCCCTTCCGCTTCCACTCCAGGTGCTGCTCCGGGATCTCCTCCAGGAACCGCGACGGCGGGTTGTACGAGGGCTGGCCCCAGGCGCTGCGCATCGCCGCCCGGGTCAGATAGAGCCGCTCGCGGGCGCGGGTGATGCCGACGTAGGCGAGCCGGCGCTCCTCCTCCAGCTCCTTGACCTGGCCCAGCGCCCGCATGTGCGGGAAGACGCCGTCCTCCATGCCGGTCAGGAAGACCACCGGGAATTCGAGGCCCTTCGCCGTGTGCAGGGTCATCAGCGTGACGACTCCGGAGCCGTCGGTGTCCTCGTCGGGGATCTGGTCGGAGTCCGCGACGAGCGCGACCCGCTCCAGGAACTCGGAGAGGGTGCCCGCGCCCTCCTCCTCGCCGCGGTCCTGCTCGAATTCGAGCGCGACGGCGGCGAGCTCCTGGAGGTTCTCGATCCGGGTCTCGTCCTGCGGGTCGGTGGAGGCCTGGAGTTCGGCGAGGTAACCGGTCCGCTCCATGACCGCCTCCAGCACCACCGCGGGGCCCGCGCCCGACTCGACGATCGTGCGCAGCTCCTCCATCAGCGTGTTGAACCGCTTGACGGCGTTGGCGGAGCGCGCGGCCATGCCGTACGCCTCGTCGACGCGGCGCAGCGCCTGCGGGAAGGTGATCTTCTCGCGCAGCGACAGGGCGTCGATCATCGCCTCGGCCCGGTCACCGATGCCGCGCTTGGGCACGTTGAGGATGCGGCGCAGCGGGACCGTGTCCTCGGGGTTGGAGAGGACCCGGAGGTAGGCCAGGACGTCCCGGACCTCCTTGCGCTCGTAGAAGCGCACACCGCCGACGACCTTGTAGGGCAGGCCGACCCGGATGAAGATCTCCTCGAAGACACGGGACTGCGCGTTCGTCCGGTAGAAGATCGCGACGTCGCCGGCCTTGGCGTCGCCCGCGTCGGTCAGCCGGTCGATCTCGTCGGCGACGAACTGCGCCTCGTCGTGCTCGGTGTCCGCGACGTAGCCGGTGATCCGGGCGCCTGATCCGGCGTTGGTCCAGAGGTTCTTCGGGCGGCGGCTCTCGTTGCGCTCGATGACGGCGTTGGCGGCGGACAGGATCGTCTGGGTGGAACGGTAGTTCTGTTCCAGCAGGATCGTGGTCGCGTCCGGGTAGTCCTCCTCGAACTGGAGGATGTTGCGGATCGTGGCGCCCCGGAAGGCGTAGATCGACTGGTCCGCGTCACCGACGACGCACAGCTCGCCGGGGGCGTCGGCGGCACCGGCCGGGCCGACCAGTTCCCGTACGAGCGTGTACTGGGCGTGGTTGGTGTCCTGGTACTCGTCGACCAGGACGTGCCGGAAGCGGCGGCGGTAGTGCTCGGCGACGTCGGGGAAGGCCTGGAGCAGGTGCACCGTCGTCATGATGATGTCGTCGAAGTCCAGCGCGTTGGCCTCGCGCAGCCGGGACTGGTACATCGCGTAGGCCTGGGCGAGCGTCTTCTCGAAACCGTCCGCGGCCTGGCCGGCGAAGGTCTCCTCGTCGATCAGCTCGTTCTTCAGGTTCGACACCTTCGCCGTGAACGACTTCGGCGGGAAGCGCTTCGGGTCGAGGTCGAGATCGCGGCAGACCAGGGCCATCAGCCGCTTGGAGTCCGCGGCGTCGTAGATCGAGAACGAGGACGTGAAGCCGAGCCTCTTCGACTCGCGGCGCAGGATCCGGACGCACGCGCTGTGGAAGGTCATGACCCACATGGCGTTGGCGCGGGGGCCGACGAGCTGCTCGACGCGCTCCTTCATCTCGCCGGCGGCCTTGTTGGTGAAGGTGATCGCCAGGATCTGGCCGGGGTGCACGCCCCGCTCGGCGAGCAGGTGGGCGATGCGGTGGGTCAGTACCCGGGTCTTGCCCGAACCGGCCCCGGCGACGATGAGCAGCGGGGACCCCGCGTGCACGACGGCGGCGCGCTGCTCGGTGTTCAGCCCGTCGAGCAGCGCGGCGGCGTCGATCACCGGGCGGTGGGCCCCGTCGCGGTAGTACGCGTCGCGGGGCGGCGGGGGCCCGTCGAACACGCCCCCGAAGAGGTCCTCCGGCACCGCTTCGGGTGCGGAGTCCTCGGGGGGCGGCGGGGGCCCTTCCTCCGCGTGCTGGAGGCCGGCCAGGAAACTGTCGTCAAAGAGGCTGCTCATCGCTGTCCGAGTCTAGGGCCTGTCCGGCGGATCAAGGCCGGGGCCGCATGGCGAACCGCACACCTCCGCGCACCGCCGCGCGGGCACCCAGAGCGATGCCGGACCCACACTGCGTGGACGGATCCCGCGCCTGACCTGCCCGCACCGCGTCCACTTCACCAAGGTCACGAAAATGTATCGGGCATATCGAACATCAACCTTCACAGCGGCACCATGAGTTGGCTAGCGTGCACGTTCGGGCGGCCCGTACCCCCAGAGGCGAACCACGCCGAGCGGGCGTCCACGCCGAATCCTGGGCTGCCCGTACGGAGTCCGGAACCGGGGACCCACACGCAGCACCGGGGTGAATCGGTCCGAATCCCCCACCTGGACCGTAGGGCAGCCTTCCGTTCCGCCCGAACCCGACAGCTAACCCGGTAGGCGGTCCACGGAAGGAGATGCCGGCCTTGGCGTCGCATCGCAAACCGCGCCCCCGGGTGCGCAGCACCACCCCGGCCATCGGGTTCACGACGGCCGCACTCGCCTCGGTGACCCTGCTGTCCACGCAGAGCGCGCTGGCGGCCCCGGCCCCGAAGCCCAGCATCGAGGACGTCCAGAAGAAGGTCGACGACCTCTACCGGCAGGCGGGCACCGCGACCCAGCACTACGACCAGGCGAAAGAGGCGTCCGCCAAGCAGCGCACCAAGGTGGACACGCTGCTGGACGACATCGCCGAGCGCGCCGACAAGCTGAACGACGCCCGCCGGACGCTCGGGAACTACGCCGCAGCCCAGTACCGCGACGGTGCGCTCGCGCCGACCGCCACCTTCTTCCTGGCGAACGACCCGCAGTCGTTCTTCGACCAGACCCACCTCATGAACCGGATGGCCGCGAACCAGCAGCAGGCCGTCACGGACTTCCGTACGAAGCAGGCCGAGGCGTCGAAGAAGCGCGCCGAGGCGGTGACGGGCCTGGAGACGCTCACCGCGTCCCAGACCAGGCTGCGCACCAGCAAGCGGAACGTCCAGGACAAGCTGACCGAGGCCCGCACGCTGCTGTCGAAGCTCACCGCCGAGGAGAAGGCTCGCCTCGCCGAGCTGGAGCAGAAGAAGAAGGACGAGGCCGAGCGCAAGGCGGCGGAGCTGGCGAAGAAGCAGGCCGCCGCGGAGGCGGAGGCCGACCGCAAGGCCAAGGAGGCCGGGAGCGGGACCGGCACGGGCACCGGGAGCGGCACGGGCACCGGGACGGGTTCCGGCTCGGACAGCAGCGCCACGACGAAGGCCGAGAAGGTCCTCGCGTTCGCCAGGGCCCAGATCGGCAAGCCGTACGTCTGGGGGGCGACCGGCCCGTCCTCGTACGACTGCTCGGGGCTCACCCAGGCGGCCTGGAAGGCGGCGGGCGTCAGTATTCCGCGGACCACCTGGGACCAGGTGAACGTCGGCACCCGGATCGCGACGGCGGATCTGCGGCCCGGGGACCTGGTCTTCTTCTACGACGACATCAGCCACGTCGGCATCTACAAGGGCGACGGCATGATGATCCACGCGCCGAAGCCGGGGGCGAACGTGCGCGAGGAATCGATCTACTACATGCCGATCTACGGGAGCGTGCGGCCCGGTTAGGGGCGTTGCGGTACGGCGGGTGGCCCCGCGGGAAGCGGCCACCCGCCGGCTGCTGCCCGGTCAGGTCGGGTCGCGTCGCGTCAGGTCAGGTCGCGTCAGGTCCAGAGCGTGGCGATGAAGATGTTGACGACCGTCAGTCCGCCCACCGCCGCGAAGAGACCCTTCTCGACCTTCTCCTCGTCCCGCTTGACGTAGACGATCCCGAGGATGACGACCAGGATCAGCAGCTTGATGCCGATCTTGACGTTGTTCACGGGGTGGTCGTCGGCCTGGTCGAGCCCGACCAGGGCGATACCGGTGACCAGCATCGTCAGCGCGCCGTGCAGCATCCCCGGCACGAAGCGCGCGGTCCCCGCCCCCATCGCCTTCATCTGGGTGAGGAAACCCCCCAGCAGGGCGGCGATTCCGATGATGTGCAGGGCGACGAAGACATCGATGAGTACACGCATGGTTCCGCACCTTAGCCCTGGCCGTATCAGCCTGCCGCAGCCAGGTGAGGCTTACTGGAGGCTTGACCGACAAATGCACCAATTGCCTGACTCTGGTGCAATTTTTCCGGTCATTCAGCAACAACGCTGCACTAAATTCGGGCAATAGGCGTCATTACGACTCCTGCCCGTGCCCCGGGTTTAGCGTCCCTACCAGGTGACCGGATCACCGCCGCTCCGCACCCGGACGGCACCGTCCGGTCGCCCCGCCGAGAGATCCGGCGGCGGGCCGCTCCCCCTGTTGGTGACCCGCCGCCGGACCGGGCGGGCCCGCCGGTAGGCCCCGACGGGCAGTCGACAGGAAGGACCCCCGCCCTCGTGGCCGCGCACCGGAAACCCAAGCAGCGCCCTTACACCGGCTCTGCCGCCCGCACCGCAGCGACCCTCGCCCTCGCCGGGGCCGCGACCGCTGCCGCGCTGCCGGGATCCGCGCACGCCGACCCGACGCCCACTCCCGCCCGGGTCAAGGCCGAGGTGGACCGGCTGTACCGGGAGGCGGAGGTCGCCACCGAGCAGTACAACGGCGCGAAGGTAAAGGCGGCGGCCACCGCCGAGTCCATCGACGCGATGCGCGACGAGGCCGCCCGCAGGACCGAGCGGCTCAACGCCTCGCGCGACGCGCTGGGCGCGTACGCCGCAGCGCAGTATCGCTCCGGCGGTCTCGACCCGTCCCTCCAGCTGGCGCTCTCCTCGGACCCCGACCAGTACCTGGAGCGCGCCTCGTACGTGGAGCGGGCCGCCGCCGGCCGGGCCGACGAGGTGCGCGCCGTGCAGCGCCAGGTCGCGGACGTGGCCCAGCTGCGGTCCGAGGCGGCGGGGCAGCTGGCCGAGCTCACCGCCCGCCAGGCCGACCTGAAGAGGCACCGGGCGACGGTCCGGGCCAAGCTGTCCGAGGCCCGCGAGCTGCTGGCCCGCCTCTCCCCCGCCCAGCGCGCCGCGTACGACGCCTCGGACGGGGGCCGCGGCGCGGGCCACGCCGACCGCAGCTTCCCGCGCGGCTCCGACCGGGCGCCGAACGCCCGCGCCGCGGCAGCCGTCGCCTTCGCGTACGGGGCCCTCGGCAAGCCGTACGTGTGGGGCGCCACCGGCCCCTCCTCGTTCGACTGCTCCGGCCTCACCCAGGCCGCCTGGCGCTCCGCGGGTGTCTCGCTCCCCCGGACCACGTACACCCAGATCAACGCCGGGCAGCGCGTCACGAGGTCCGAACTCGCCCCCGGTGACCTGGTGTTCTTCTTCTCGGGCATCAGCCATGTCGGCCTCTACATCGGCAACGGCCGGATGATCCACGCCCCGCGTCCCGGAGCCCCGGTCCGGATCGCGCCGGTCGACGAAATGCCCTTCGCCGGAGCGACCCGGGTGGCATAGGACCTGCCGTTCGGATCAGGCCGGGCCTACTCGCCGATCCGGCTACGGGCCCACCTCACCAGCTCACGGTCGGCGAGGCTGGCGACCCACAGATCGGCCTGCTCGGCCTCCGGACCCGGCGGGACGGTGCCGAGGCCGATGACGCGGAGGCCCGCCCGGCGGGCCGATTCCATGCCCGTGATCGAGTCCTCCACGGCCAGAGCCTCCTCGGGCGGAACGTCGCAGAGGCGGGCAGCCAGTTCGTAGACGTCGGGTTCCGGCTTCGGCCGTACGCCCTCCCCGGCGACGACCACGTGTCTGAAGCAGCGGAGGAGACCGGCCCGGCCGAGGCACGATTCCACCATCTCCCGAGGGCAGTTGCTCGCCACCGCGAGAGGGAGGTGGCGAGCGGCCAGCCCGACCAGCGCGGCAGCACCCGGCATGGTGACGGGGTCCTGGTCGACCAGCGCGGTGAAGGTGGTGAGGAGCGTGTCGGCCAGGTCGTCCGCGAGATCCGGTTTCCCGGTCTCCTCGGCCATGAGCGCGCCGCACTCGGTGTAGTGCACGCCCTTGGCACGGCCTGCGAATCCGGCCGGCGGCTTGAGGCCGAAGGCCCGGAAGGTGCTGGTCCGGGCTTCCTGCCAATGTCGTTCCGTGTCCATCAGGGTCCCGTCGCAGTCGAAGACGATGGCGGACGGGGACCACGAAAGGATGTTACGAGCTGTCATGTCACTACCGTTCTCGGAGTCTGCGCCGACCTGTTCGGTTCACGGGTGCAGGTGAGCGCCGGAATTCGGATGGTCCACTCGCAGAAATGGGGGGGCCGAAAAAATTTCGCCGGCTGCTGCGAGCGTGTGCGCGCCGCTGAGCGCGTCGCGCCGGACGTAGATCGCCGTTTTCGGCCCGTGCCGAAAACATCGTAGCGATTACGTTATTTCCGTCCCTCCGATTTCCGCAATCACCAATTCGAGTGCATGAAAATTCCGCGGCCGCGGTCGTCCTGGGCTCGCGCACGGGACGGAGGAGGGGTCGTGGCGCCCGGGATTCGTTCATCGGGCCTGGTGAGCCGCACTTCCAGTGCGCCGCGGCGTCGTTCGGGGCGGAGCCGGCGGGCTCACGCGGACCGATTTCTCCCGGCAGGGCGACAGATTGTGTGAACACTCACCCGCATGCGCGCCGTGGCGAAATAATAAGATCTTCGCGCGCCGCGACCGAGTCCTCCCGAGGGGAGGCTGAATTCCCCGTCGCAGCGTCAGAACGTTTGAGCGAAGGTGGAACTGAAGTGCAGGACAGGGCCCACGCAACCCGAAAAGCACTGCTGGAGTCAGCAGCACATCTATTTGTCGAACGGGGATATGCGGGAACGAGCGTAAATGACATAAGCGATCACTCGGGAAAAACCAGTGGGGCGATCTATTTTCATTACGCCAGCAAGGAGAAGCTGGCACTGGCTGTGGTGCGGGAGCAGTTCTCCACCTGGCCGCAGCTCGCCGCCCCCTACGCCGCCGCCGACATGCCCCCGTTCGAGAAGCTGATCGTCCTCAGCTTCGGTGTCGCACAGTCCCTCAACGAGGACGTCGTGGCGCGCGCGGGCGCGCGGCTGTGGGCGGAGCGCCGCGGCATCGAGTCCGCCGTGCCCACGCCGTTCGACGCCTGGGCCCTGTCCGTCACCCGGCTGCTCGCCGAGGCCCGCACGAGGGGTGAACTGGCGCCGGAGGTGGATCCGTCGGCGGCGGCCGTGACGCTCGTGTGCGCGTTCTTCGGCCTCTGCACGCTGACCGACGACCTGCCGGGCGGGCGGAAGTGGAGGGAGCAGCTTGACCACTGGTGGCTGCTGATACTGAAGTCCCTTCAGGCGGACCCGGATCCGGCCGCTCTGCTCGCCCGTGCACGGGCGCGGATTCCCGCGCAGCCGTAGGCCCCCGGGAGATCCACGCCCCGCGCCCCCGGAGCCCCGGTCCGCAGCGCGCCGGTCGACGCAATACCCTTCGCCGGAGCGGCCCGGGTGGCATAGGCTCCCGTCCCTCCGGCCCACCCGACAGCCGGCCCACCAGACAGCAGACCGAGCGGACATCCGACCGACCGGACCGAGGGACACCCACCACATGCCGATGGACTTCGACGTCCAGACCCACGCCCGTACGCTCACCCTCCGCTCCCCGGACCACTACCGGGTCGGCCCGTTCACGGTGCGTCACAACGTGAACTGGTCGCTGAAGTACGCCAATTACGCGATCCCCGACCAGGGCGCCGAACCGACACCCGGTGAACTCGACGCCCTGGTCGCGGCGTTCCGCGAGCGGGACCGGATGCCGCGCCTGGAGTACCTGCCCACCTGGGCACCCGCGGTCGAACCCGCGCTGCTCGCCGCCGGGTTCACCGCCGAGAACCGGGCCCCGATCCTCGCCTGCGCCCCCGGCGACCTGCTGACGCCGAAGCCGGTGGACGGTCTGGTGACGGCCGAACCGGCCACGGACGCGGAGTACGCCGCCGCCGCCCTCGTGCAGCACCTGGGGTACGGCGGGACCGGCGAGCCCGAGAGCGGCCAGGCGGCGTGGCTGCGCGACGCGGCGGCGGGCGGCGGGGTCGCCGCGCTCGCCACCGTGGACGGCGTCCCGGCGGGCGTCGGCGGCTGCTCGGTCCCGGTCGACGGGCTCAGTGAGCTGGTGGGCCTGGCCGTGGCCGCGGACTTCCGCCGCCGCGGCATCGGGGCCGCCCTCTCCGCCCGGCTGACCGCGACCGCGTTCGCGCAGGGCTGCCGGGTGGTGTGGCTGGAGCCGGGCGGCCCCGATGTGGAACGGATCTACGCGGGGATCGGCTACCGCGGGGTCGGCGAGAAGCTGAACATCTCGCTCGGCCCGGAGCGGCCGGCCGGCCGAGAGGCCGCCGGGTGACCTCTGCCCCGTGACCCGGCGGCCGGTCCGCGGTCACCCAGCAGGGCGCTCAGACCAGCCGTCGGGCCGTCGCCCAGCGCGTCAGCTCGTGCCGGTTGGACAGCTGGAGTTTCCTCAGCACCGCCGAAACGTGCGACTCGACCGTCTTCACCGAGATGAACAGCTGCTTGGCGATCTCCTTGTAGGCGTAGCCGCGGGCGATCAGCCGCAGCACCTCGCGCTCGCGCTGGGTCAGCCGGTCGAGGTCCTCGTCGACCGGCGGCGCGTCCGTCGAGGCGAAGGCGTCGAGGACGAAGCCGGCCAGCCGGGGCGAGAACACCGCGTCGCCGTCCTGGACCCGGAAGACCGAGTCGACCAGGTCGGCGCCCGTGATGGTCTTGGTGACATAGCCGCGGGCGCCGCCGCGGATGACCCCGATGACGTCCTCGGCGGCGTCCGAGACGGACAGCGCCAGGAAGCGGACCGGGTTCTCCACCGTGCCCATGAACGGGGCGCACCGGCGCAGCACCTCCACGCCGCCGCCGCCCGGGAGGTGGACGTCCAGGAGGACGACCTCGGGGCGGGTCGCCGTGATGACGGTGACCGCCTGGTCGACGTCGGCGGCCTCGCCGACGACCTCGACGCCGGTCTCCTCGGTGCGGCCGATCTCGGCCTGTACTCCGGTGCGGAACATCCGGTGGTCGTCCACGAGCACGACTCGTACCCGGCGCTCCGGACCCTCGTGGCCCCCGGTCGCCTCAGTGGTCCCGTTCATCGCTCGTCCTCTCCATCTCCAGCTCGACTTCCGTGCCCCCGCCGGGCACCGAACGCAGCCGGGCGGTACCGCCGTTGCGCTGCATCCGGCCGATGATTGATTCTCGTACGCCCATTCTGTCCCCCGGTACGGAGTCCAGATCGAATCCGGGGCCCCGGTCCCGCACCGAGACGAAGACCGTGCGGCCCTCGACCTCCGCGTAGACCTGGACGGCGCCGCCCTCGCCACCGTACTTGGCGGCGTTGACCATCGCCTCGCGTGCGGCCTGCATCTGTGCGGTCAGCTTCTCGTCGAGCGGGCAGTCGCCGACGACGACGACCTCCAGCGGGACGCCGTGCTTGTCCTCGACCTCGGCGGCGGCGCGTTTGACGGCCTCGGCCAGGGTCTCCGGTTCGTCGTCCTCGTCCTTGCCGGTGCCCTCGGGGTTGTAGAGCCAGTTGCGCAGCTCGCGTTCCTGGGCGCGGGCCAGTCTGCGCACCTCGCCCGCGTCCTCCGCGTTGCGCTGGATCAGGGTGAGGGTGTGCAGGACGGAGTCGTGCACATGGGCGGCGACCTCGGCCCGTTCCTGGGCCCTGATGCGCATCAGGCGTTCCTCGGAGAGGTCCTGGGTCATCCGCACGAGATAGGGCCCGGCCAGCAGGGCGATGCCGGTGAGCACGGCGATGGCCGCGGTGAGGACGTTGCCCAGCTGGGCGGCGGAGCCGCGTACCACCAGGAAGACCGTGAGGCCGAGGCCGACCAGGGCGACTCCGGCGAGCCCGCGGGCCAGGTTCAGGACCCGGCGGCGGCTGCCGACCTCCATCCAGCGGGCGCGGCGGGCGTTGTCGGCCTGCCGCCACACCAGGACGGAGCCGGCGCCGATCAGCAGCGTCGGCCAGATGTAGCGGTCGGCCTTGCTGCCCATGTCGACGTTGCCGACGAAGATCACGGCGCCGATGAACAGCGCGACGAGGGCGAAGACCTGGCCCCGGTCGGGCTTGCGGAGCCGGCGTCTGCCGTCGGGGGCGGTCTCGAAGAGGGAGCGCGGGCTGTCCACGCCGCCGACGCCGAGCGGGACGACGATCCAGAACACGGCGTACAGGAGCGCGCCGAGGCCGTCCGCGAAGAACAGTCCGAGGAAGACGAACCGCACCCAGGCGACCGGCAGTCCGAGGTGTCCGGCGAGGCCGCGTGCGACGCCGCCGAGCAGCCGCCCGTCGGCGCTGCGGTACAGCTTGCGCAGCGGTGGCTCCTCCGGGTCGGAGTTGAGGGAGCTGGCGGCTCGGGCGGTGGCGGCTGACATGACCCGATCGTCACACGGGCGTGCGGGTGGTGGCATCAGGGTCGGCCCCCACTTCGACCCTGAGAGCCGGCGCCCGGAACGGGAACGGGCCGGGGCGGCGGAACGGCCCCTTCAGGGTCGGACGGCGCGGATCTCAGGGTTCGGCCAGGGTCGGGGCGGGTGCCGCACGGGCCCGGCGCCCGTCACCATGGAGCCATGACCGTTCCCCAGGATGCGCCGCCCGGCGTCGTACCGCCCCCCGGGCCCGGCCCGCGGCTGCGGCGCAGCCCGCGGCAGAAGGTGGTGGCCGGAGTGTGCGGCGGCCTCGGCCGGTACTGCGACGTCGATCCGGTGATCTTCCGGATCGTGCTCGGTGTGCTGTCCGTGACCGGCGGTATCGGACTGATCTTCTACGGCTTCGCGTGGCTGCTGGTCCCGCTGGAGGGCGAGGACGAGAACGAGGCGCGCCGGCTGCTGTCGGGCCGGGTCGAGGGGGCGTCGCTGATCGCGGTGCTGTTCGCGCTGATCGGCTGCGGCCTGTTCCTGTCCATGCTGGGCAACGGCGGCACGCTGGCGTTCGCCGCGATGCTGTCCCTGGCGGTGCTCGGCTTCTCCGTCTGGACGCAGAACCGCAGGACGGCCGATCCGCAGGGCCCGCTGCATCCGGCAGCCGCGCAGGCGGTGTCGGACGCGCCGCCCGAGGTGAAGGCGCCGCCGCGGCCGGGCAGCCCGTCCTGGTGGCGGGACCCGATCGTCAAGGACGGCACCTCGGGACCGGTGGGCTCCGGCTATCTGTGGGGTCCCCCGGACACGGTGATGGACGCCGGGGCGGCCCGGCCGCGCGGGGCGACGGCCGATGCCCCGTTCCGGGCGCCCAGGCAGTCGCGGGGGAACCCGGAGGCGACCTCGGTCGCCGGGGCCGTCTTCCTGCTGGCGGTGGTGGCGGGCGTCGTGGGCGCGCAGGCGAACTGGGACTCCCAGCCGCTGGGCAGGAGTCTGCAGATCGGCCTGGCCGCCGCGCTCGCGGTGTTCGGGGCCGGGATGCTGGTCAGTGCCTTCGTCGGCCGGACCGGCTTCGGCACGGTGCTGCTCTCGGTGATCACCGCGGGTCTGCTGGCGGGCGCGTCCGCGCTCCCCGCCGAAATCACCGCGCACTGGATGCGCGAGGAGTGGCGGCCCGCCTCGGTCTCCGCGGTGCAACCACGTTACGAAGTGGGCTCCGGGGTGGCGGATCTGGATCTCACCCGGGTCGCCGTGCCGAAGGGCGACACCCTCAGGACCCAGGTGGAGGTGGGTGCCGGCCGGGTCGTCGTGCGGGTGCCGAAGGGAGTCACCGTGCAGTTGAACGCGCGGGCCGGTCTCGGTGACATCACCTTGCCGGGCGAGTGGCGCAAGGGCGACGTGGACCTCAGGGTCTCGGAGAACGAGCACCGGACGCTGCGTCCCCCGTCGGGCGGCACGCCGGCCGGCACCGTGGAACTCGATCTGAAAGTCGGCATCGGACAGGTGGAGGTCGCCCGTGCTGCGTCATGAGATCCGGCCCGGACGGGCCGTGGCGGGCCTGGTGATGCTGGGCCTGGCGGCCGGTTACGCGGCGGATGCCGCAGGTGTCTGGCACGCTCCGTGGCCGTTCTTCGTCGCGGTCTTCACCGGCGGCCTCTGGCTGGCCGTCCTGACCACCTGGGTGTCCTACCGGATCCGGCGCCGCCGCGACGCGAGAAGGGCGTCCACGGAGAAGGACGCGGCCCCGCCGAGCAGCAGCGGCAGCCAGGCCATGAGGTAGGCCAGGTCGTTGCCCAGGTAGTAGGGCCCGGCCTGCCAGCTGACGGTCAGCCACAGGCTCAGCGAGATCAGCGCACCGCCGAGCGCGGCGATCCTGGTCCACAGGCCGAGGAGCGTGCCGATCCCGACGGCGAGTTCACCGATCGCGATGGCGTGGCCGAAGCCGGACGGGCTCTTGAGGGCGAGGTCGACGAGGGCCGGGATCGCGGAGGAGTCCCGGACCGCGCTCATGGTCTCGCCGATGGAGCCGCTGCCGGTGGTGTGGAAGAACGCGCTGTCGGTCAGCTTGTCGAGCCCGGCGTAGACGAAGGTGACCCCGAGGAAGATCCGCAGCGGCAGCAGAGCGTGCTCCCGCGCCAGCTCCCGCAGGCTCCTGGCCTCGCCCAGACCTCGCCCGTTCATGCCGTAGTGCATGGTTCTCCCGCCTTCCGCAGCCCCGCGGCGGACCGCCGGGTCCCACCCACAGAGCCATTCGACCCTCGCCGGACCGTTCGACCCGTCACCAGACCTTACGGCCTCCCCCGCGGCAGGAAGGGGGAGCCGGGGAGTCGCCGGACGGAACGTCACATGCGGCCGGATCCGCCCCGTGCCCCGGAAGGCCTCAGTCGGTCACGTCGATCTCGACCCGGTTCGACTCCGTCCCCGCCGCCGTGACCACCTGCACCTCGACCACCCCCGGCTCCACCTCCACCGGCACCGGCACGGTCAGCACCGTGTCGGTCGGATTGGCGAAGCCGCCCGCGACCGGGATCAGCGGGACGTGGACGTGGACCGGGCCGATCCGGACGACCATGCGGGCCAGCCGGTCGGGGGCCCCGGCGCCGGGCGGGACGAATCCCGCGCCGCGGATCTCGATGTCGTCGCCGGTACGGATCGGGGCGTCCAGATCGCCGGCCTCCCGCGCCCTGACCACCGAGAGCACCACCGGCCGGCCGGACTCGGTGTACTTCCCGGCGAAGTACGCCGCCGCGGAGACGGCCACCAGCAGGGCCAGCCCCCAGGGCAGATCGGGCAGTTGCTCGGGCCGCCGGGCCAGCCGGACCGCGGCGAAGAGCACGGCGACGGTGCTCACCAGCACGTACTGCACATCGGTGAAGCCGCCCCGGCCGGAGTCGTCGGTCAGCAGATCGGCGGCGCGCGGCCGGTCGGCCCGCAGCTTCTGGAGCCGCCCGGACACCACCCGTACGCTCACCACCCGCCGCACCACCACGGCGATGGCGCACACCAGCGCCAGCACGGTCACCACCCCGGCGCCGCGCGCCAGGTCCAGGCCCTCGATCAGCGCGTCGCGCTGTGCGTGGCCGGAGGCGCCCGCCAGCTGGAGCGCGAGGACGAGTACGGAGAAGACCGCGAGCAGCACCCAGGACGCGGCGACCGCGCGGGAGGTGGAGAGCCGGTTGTCCTCACCGATCAGCGGGGCGAGGAGACCGCCGCGCGCCCGGTGGACGTGGGCGGCGGTGGTCAGCAGCCCGGCGGTGACGAGTCCGGCGACCAGGCCGGCGGTGCGGGCGTGGGTCCAGCCCGCCCCGATCGCGGTGGCCGCCTCGGTGATCGCGAGTACGGCGACGGCGCCCCACACGATGACCAGGGTGCGCTGCCACACCCGGTACAGCCAGGCGTCGCCCGCCTCCCGGCCGCGGTCGGCGACGGCGCGCGCCGACTGGGTCAGCTCGTCCGAGACCCACTGCCGGGTCGCGGAGGCGGACTGTGCGACCCCGCTGGGCAGCCCCTGACCTGCGGCGAGTTCGTCCCGCTTGGTCAGGAACGCGGCCACCGCGCGCCGGTGTCCCTCGCGCGCTCCGTGCGGGCAGTCGCCGCACGTACAGCCACCGCCGTGCGTGCCTTGTCGTGCCTCGTCCAACGCCACGGAGAACGCCGCCCTTTCCCGCCCCGGTACAGCTGTCGCTCAATCCAACTCAGCTGTGATTGCTGCGAATTGTGCCGTACCGGGCGGGCTGCTCCCGCATCGGGGCGCGGTGGGCAACCTGGATCGTCAGAACGTTCGAGCGATGCGCTGCCACTGCGGCTGGTAGTTGATCCAGGCGACCAGGTCGCTGCCGAGCTGTTCCCGGGTGGTGACGGCGTCCCGGTGCTCGATCAGCACCGGCTTCCCGGCCGCCCGTGCGGCCAGCTGCACCTGGCAGGACCGCTCCATCGTGAGGAACCACCAGGCCGCCGCGTCCACCGAGTCGCCCACGGTCAGCAGCCCGTGGTTGCGCAGGATGACCGCCTTGCGGGCGCCGAGCGCGGCCGCGATCCGGCGCCCCTCCTCCTCGTCCACGACGACCCCCGTGTACGCGTCGTAGAGGGCGTGGTCCTCGTAGAAGGCGCAGGACTCCTGGGTGATCGGCTCGATGAGCTCCCCCAGCGAGGCCAGGGCGCGGCCGTGCACGGAGTGGGTGTGCGCGACGGCGACGACGTCCGGGCGGGCCCGGTGCACCTGGGCGTGGACGGCGAACGCCGCCTGGTTGACGTGGTGGCGGCCCTCGACGACCTGGCCCTCCCCGTTGACCAGGATCAGCTCGTCCGGGCGCAGCCCCTCGAAGGGGGCGCCGAAGGGGTTGACCCAGAAGCAGTCGGGGAATTCCGGGTCGCGTGCCGTGATGTGCCCGGAGACGCCGTCCTCGTACCCGTACGCACCGAACAGCCGCAGCGCCCCGGCCAGCCGCTCCTTGCGGTACGCGCGCTCGTCGCCGGCGGAGGCGTGCGCGGGCGGCATCGCGAAGTGCAGTTGCTCCACGGGTATGGGTGTGGGCTCGGGCATGACGGCTCCTCGGTGCTCCCAGGCGTATCGGATCAGACGTGTCGGATCAGACGTACGGGATCAGTCGTGCGGGATCAGTCGTAGGGACCGGAAGCTACCGCCGGTTGCCGCAGGTGACCAGAGGCACGGTGCATCGATTCGGGGCGGGAACGCGGCGATGCCGCCGCCCGTGGGAACGGACGGCGGCATCAAACGCGGGAACCGGGAGGGGGATCACTCCCACTCGATGGTGCCCGGCGGCTTGCTCGTCACGTCGAGGACCACGCGGTTGACGTCGGCGACCTCGTTGGTGATGCGGGTGGAGATCTTGGCGAGCGTCTCGTACGGCAGCCGCGACCAGTCCGCCGTCATGGCGTCCTCGGAGGAGACCGGGCGCAGCACGATCGGGTGGCCGTAGGTGCGGCCGTCGCCCTGGACTCCGACGCTGCGGACGTCCGCGAGCAGGACCACCGGGCACTGCCAGATGTCGCGGTCCAGGCCGGCCGCGGTCAGCTCCTCGCGGGCGATGGCGTCGGCCTCGCGCAGCAGGTCGAGCCGCTCCTTGGTGACCTCGCCGACGATGCGGATGCCGAGTCCGGGGCCGGGGAAGGGCTGGCGCTGGACGATCTCCTCCGGCAGGCCGAGCTCCTGGCCGACCATCCGGACCTCGTCCTTGAACAGCTGGCGCAGCGGCTCGACGAGCTGGAACTCGATGTCGTCGGGGAGCCCGCCCACGTTGTGGTGGGACTTGATGTTGGCGGTGCCGGTGCCGCCGCCGGACTCGACGACGTCCGGGTAGAGCGTGCCCTGGACGAGGAAGGCGACCTCCGGGCCGTCCTCCTGGAGGATCTCCAGCTGGGCCTGCTCGAATACCCGGATGAACTCGCGGCCGATGATCTTCCGCTTCTGCTCCGGGTCGGACACGCCGGCCAGGGCGTCGAGGAAGCGCTTCTCCGCGTCGACCACCTTCAGCTTCGCGCCGGTCGCGGCCACGAAGTCCTTCTCGACCTGCTCCGTCTCACCCTTGCGCATCAGACCGTGGTCGACGTACACACAGGTCAGCTGGGAGCCGATGGCCTTCTGCACGAGGGCCGCGGCGACTGCGGAGTCGACCCCGCCGGACAGTCCGCAGATGGCGCGCTTGGTGCCGACCTGCTCGCGGATGAGCGCGATCTGCTCCTCGACGACGTTGGTGGTCGTCCAGTTCGGCTCGATGCCGGCGCCGCGGTACAGGAAGTGCTCCAGCACCTGCTGGCCGTGCGTGGAGTGCAGGACCTCCGGGTGGTACTGGACGCCGTAGAGCTTCTTCTCGTCGTTCTCGAAGGCGGCGACCGGCACGACGTCGGTGGACGCGGTGACGGTGAAGCCCTCGGGGGCGGCGGAGCAGGCGTCGCCGTGCGACATCCACACCGACTGCTCGGCCGGGGTGCCCTCGAAGAGGGTCGAGCCGGACTTGGAGACGGCGAGCGCGGTACGGCCGTACTCACGGGCACCGTTGTCGTCGACGGTGCCGCCGAGGGTGGTGGCCATCAGCTGGAAGCCGTAGCACATGCCGAAGACGGGGACCCCGGCCTCGAACAGCGCGCGGTCGAGCGAGGGCGCGCCCTCGGCGTACACGGAGGACGGTCCGCCGGACAGGATGATCGCCCGGGGGTTCTTGGCCAGCATCTCGGCCACCGGCATCGTGGACGGCACGATCTCGCTGAAGACCCGGGCCTCACGGACGCGGCGGGCGATGAGCTGGGCGTACTGCGCGCCGAAGTCGACAACGAGGACCACGTCGGTGGTGGTGTCGGGGGCGGCGGGGGGTGCTGCTGGCACGGGGCGGCCTTCCGGCGGTGGAGAGGGGTCGGTCCTCCCGATTCTACCGGCGGCCGGGGGCGCTGCTCGTCGCGCCGGGTACGGGGTGCGCGGGGCCGGCGCCCTCGCACCGTCCAGGGGCACGGGCGTACGACCGTCTCAGCATCCGGGCCGGGCGTTGGCTCCCGTCCGCCGCCCGGTCCATACTGTCTGCCATGCGTCAGCACACGACCTTCGTCTTTACCTATGGCAACCGGCCCGCCGGCTGCCATGGTCGTGCTGCTTGAGCAACTGACAAGCAACGTTCCAGGCGCCCCGGGCCGACAGGCCCGGGGCGTTCTGGCGTTCCGGGCCCGGTCGGCCCCGGGGAGCCGCACCCCACCGGGAGACCCGCCATGACCAGCACCGCAACCGACCGGACCGCCACCGCCCGCACCACCGCAGTCCGCACCGCCGCCGAGGAGACCGGCGCGCACACCGACGAGGCCGCGTCCCTGATCGGCGACGCCCGGTCGCGCATCGACGCCCTCGACGACCGGATCATCGGTCTCGTCCAGGAACGGATGGCCGTCTCCTCGGTCATCCAGGAGGCCCGGATCACCTCCGGGGGCCGCCGGGTGAACCTCTCCCGGGAGATGGAGATCCTGGGCCACTACCGGGACGCGCTCGGCAAGCCCGGCACCTCACTCGCGATGACGCTGCTGGAGCTGTGCCGCGGCCGCGTGTGACGCGCCGCGGGCCGGACAGCCCGTACCGCCGCAGGGCTGTAGGGGCGTATCCCAGTTCGGGCGGACTCTCACCCGTACGGCGCGTGACCGGGCCGGGCGCCGCTTCGTTGGTCCCGGTGTCCGTGCCAGCCAGGGGCGGCTGTGGAAGAAACCACGCGTGGCTCCGCCGGGGCGTGTGGCGTACTGCATGTACGCCGTGGGACCACGCACCGGCGTGCGTGACCGGTCGGCAGGGGACAGCAGCCCGGTCACCCGGAGGTCCGCCCCGAGGGGCTGGATCCTCGAAAGGACGGCCGGCTCCGGGGACGCCCGGGGCCGGCCGTTCTCTGCTGTCCGGCTCCGGTTCGGCGCAACCGTTCGGTTCAGCGGGCCGCGCGGCGGCGGGACACCGTGTAGAGGACACCGCCCGCGACCAGGGCGGCCAGGGCCGCGGCGCCGGTCGTCAGGGCGACGGACCCGGTGGCGGCGAGGCCGCCGCCGGAGCCACCGCCTGTGGTGCCCGTCGAGGGCGAGCCGGTCGTGCCCTCCGAGCTCCCCGACGCGCTGCCGCCGGAGTCGCCCGAGCCCCCGGCGGAACCGCCGGTGGCCGCCGATCCGCCCGATGCCGAGTCACCGTCGCCGGTGGTGGCTCCGGAGTCGCCCGAACCGGAGTCGTCGGCGTTGAGCACCAGCGACGCCGTGTTGTTGGCGGGCTCGGGGTCGAAGGGCAGCTTCGGCTCCGCGAGGTGGGTGTTGCGGACCACGACCTTGCCGGACGCCCCCTCGACCTTCTTGACGATCTTCAGCTCGAAGGGCAGGGCGAAGTCGGCGTCCTCGCGAACGGACATCGGGGTGGAACAGAAGTAGCGCGGGGCCGCGGTCTGGTCCTCGCGGTACTCCCCGTCGGCCGTCACGCCGCGGCAGGTGCCGGGCTTGGCGACGACCGTGGCGCCCTCCGGCACGGTGACGTCGACGGTGGCAACGTCCTCGCCGGAGCGGATGTACCCGATCCACGCCGGTCCCCGGTTGCGGAACCCGACCTTCACCTCGACCGAGTCGCCCGCGGCGCCCTTCGCCCGGTCACCGTAGGCCACGAAGTCGGCGCTGTTGGAGGTACGGAAGTCGACGTCCTGCTGGTTGTCGCTCGGGTCGAGGTCGGCCGTCAGGCCCTCCGGGGCCTTGCGCAGGGCCAGCGTGGCGCCGCCCTTGCCGGGGCTGTACCGCGCACCGGCCCGCTGTGCCGCACGGGCGGTCGAGCCGTCCTCCTCGATGCGGTAGAGGAACGAGTCGTAGAACGCGCGCTTCGTGGCCCTGATGGCGGGCGGCTCGGCGAGCGTGTAGGTGACGCCGGGCTCGTAGCTGCCGTCGAAGGAGCACAGGGCGGTGGTCCAGACGCCGGGACTGCCCATGCCCAGGTCGGACTCGCTGTACTCGCAGTTCTGGTACCGCTCGGTGAACTCCATGCCGCGGGTGTACCGCAGGGTGAGCAGCACGCCGTCGGCCGCGCGCGTGCCGTTGTTCGTGAAGGTGACGGGCACCGGCTGGGCGTCGCCGGGCTTGAGCTCCGTCTTGAAGGGCAGCCGCTCCATCGACAGGTCGGGGCCGCCGATGCCGACCCGGGCGGTGAACGAGGTGAACGTGGCCCCGTCCGCTTCCGCGGTGACCTCGATGGCGCCCGTGTCGCCGTCCTCGCTGCCCTTGGCCGCGGTGATGTCGAGCTCGGCGAGCGTGCTCAGGCCCGGGAAGATGCCCCAGTCGTGGCAGACGGCGCTCGTCCCGGTGGTGGTGCAGTCGGCACCGCCTTCGTTGTCGAAGGACACATCCGCGACGCCCTCGATCCCGCTGAGGTCGAAGCGGACGGTGTACTCGCCCTGGAAGGCGCCGTTCTCCTCGTCCTCGGACGGGTTGTTGACCGTGAAGTCGAGGGACGCCTTCTGCGGAGCACCGGTCGCCGGGTACGGGTGCAGCGCGGTCTCGGCCGGGCCGCCGAGCGTGAATTCGGGGGCGGCGGCCTGCGCCGGAGCGGTCAGGCCGAGAGATCCTGCGGCCATCAGACCGGCGGCGGCGAATCCACCTGCGGCGCGGCGCAGCGCCGCTCTCGGGGTCGTGCTTCTCATCGCGGGACCTTCTGGGGGGGTCGGTGGGAACTGTGCGGCCGCTGTGGCAGCGGTACGAGTTCGACCCCGGGCCCGTACGAACAGTTGCGCGGACACAGGTCACGGATTGAGCACGGAAGCAGACGTGAGCGGCGTCACATAAAGATTCTGTGAATCCCGGGACAACCATCGGGACACCTTGCAGGTCATGCATGCGGAACCACCGGTCACATCCGTAACTCGGCTTCACCGGTAGAGCATGAGGGGCTGCACTCGGAGGGGGGTGCAGCCCCTTCTGCTGTCCCGCTCCAGGTCAGGCCTTCCCGGTCTGCCCGGTCTGCCCGGTCTTCCCCGTCTTCTTCGGCGGTACCGCGGGCATCCCCAGGAACGGCAGCCTCAGCGCGCCGAACGCCTCCTCCGGAACGGCCGGTGCCTGCGGTTGGACCGCGGCCAGCCGCTCGTACGCCTCGCCCGCCGCCGGGCGGGGGTCTCGCTCGCCCTTGTTCGGCCAGAAGGACATGGCGCGTTCGGCCTGCGCGGTGATCGTCAGCGACGGGTTGACGCCGAGGTTGGCGGAGACCGCCGAACCGTCGACCACCGAGATGCCCGGGTGGCCGTACAGCCGGTGGTACGCGTCGATCACCCCGTCCTCGGCGCTCGCGCCGATCGGGCAGCCGCCGAGGAAGTGCGCGGTGAGCGGGGTGCCCATCAGCTCACCGATGTTGGAGCCCGCGAAGCCGTTTATCTCGTCGGCGAGCAGTGTCGCGCTCCGGGTCGCCTCGGCTATCTGGGTCGGGTTGGGCGCGCCGTGCCCCTGCCGGGCGGTGAGCAGGCCCTTCCCGATGCCGCCGGGCTTGCGGTACGCGGTCAGGGAGTTGTCCAGCGACTGCATGACGAGCCCGATGATGGTCCGCTCCGACCAGCGCCGGTTGGAGAGCGAGCGAACGGCGAGCGTCGGGTGCTTGGCGATGTTGCCGAGCCAGCCCAGCACCCGGTGGGTGCTGTAGGGGACCTGGAGGATGGTCATCCCGCCCATCGCGTTGGACCCCTTGCCGTAGCGGACCGGCTCGATGTGGGTGTTCTCGTCGGGGTGGATCGACGAAGTGATGGCGACGCCCCTGGTGAAGTCGGCCTTGCGGCCGTGCTTCCTGCGGTACCGCCGGTCGGAGGTCTGCGCTCCCACGAGCCCCTCGGAGTTGGTCCGGGTCAGTTCCCCGAGCCGGGACGAGATGCGGGGCAGCAGTCCCCGGTCCTTCATCGTGTGCAGCAGGGTCTGGGTGCCGTACGTGCCCGCCGCGACGACCACCTGGCGGGCGCGCAGCCGCGTCGGCCTGCCCTTCCTGCGGCGGTCGGTGGGGACGGTGGTGACGCGGTAACCGCCCTCCGGGTCGTCCGTGACGGCGACGACGGAGGTCATCGGGTGGATGACCGCCCCGGCCTTCTCCGCGAGGTGGAGGTAGTTCTCGTTGAGGGTGTTCTTCGCGCCGTGCCGGCAGCCCGTCATGCATTCGCCGCACTCCGTGCAGGCCTTGCGGGCGGGGCCCGCACCGCCGAAGTACGGGTCGGCGACCGTGCCGCCGGGCTTCGCCCTCGCCGTGCCGTCGGCGTCCTTGCCGTCGCCGAAGAACACGCCGACCGGGGCGAGGTGGAAGGTGTCACCGACCCCCATGGCCTCGGCGGTGGCCTTCAGGTGGACGTCCGAGGGGGTCGTCGTCGGGTTGAGCCGGACCCCGAGCATCCGGGTGGCCTGGTCGTAGTACGGCTTCAGCTCGTCCTGCCAGTCGGTGATGTGCGCCCACTGACGGTCCTCGAAGAAGGGCGCCGGGGGCACGTACAGCGTGTTGGCGTAGTTCAGCGAGCCGCCGCCGACCCCCGCGCCGGCCAGCACCATCACCTTGCCGAGCAGGTGCACCCGCTGGATGCCGAAGAGGCCGAGGGCGGGGGCCCAGAGGTAGTTCTTCAGGTCCCAGGAGTTCTTGGGCAGCGTGCCGGGGGTGAACCGGCGGCCCGCCTCCAGGACGCCGACGCGGTACCCCTTCTCGCTCAGCCGCAGAGCCGACACCGCACCGCCGAAGCCCGAACCGACGACCAGTACGTCGTAGTCGTACGCGGCGTCGTCATCGGCCGCACCGGGCGGTCCGGCCTGGTTCCGGGCAGGGCTGTCCTGGGACATGGCACTCCTCCGTACGAAAAGGACAGAAATGCTGCGGTGGTGCGGGGGGTCAGCGCAGGCGGAACGCCTTCATCGCCTTCAGGCTGCGGCTCATGAGGGCCGCGTACTTCTCGTCGTCCATCCCGAAGGACGGGGCGAGCGGGATCAGCCGCTGCTGGGCGACCGTCTGGGCCTCGGTGTACTTGAGGATGCCCTCGGAGCCGTGCCGGCGGCCGAGTCCGGACTGCTTCATGCCGCCCATCGGGGACTGCACGCTGCCGTACGCGGGGGCGTAGCCCTCGTTGATGTTGACCGTGCCGGTCCGCAGCCGGGCGGCGACCTGGTGGCCGCGCCTGCCGTCCTTGGTCCAGACACTGGAGTTGAGGCCGTACGGGGTGCCGTTGGCGAGGCCGATGACCTCGTCCTCGTCACTGAAGCGGTAGAGGGACACGACCGGTCCGAAGGTCTCCTCGGTGCAGACGGCCATCGGCGCCTCGACGCCGTCGAGGATGGTCGGCTCGTAGAAGAGCGGGCCGATGTCGGGGCGGGCGACCCCGCCCGCGACGAGCCTGGCGCCCTTCTCGACGGCCTCCGCGACATGCCGGCTGACCGTCTCCAGCTGGCGTTCACCGACCAGTGAGCCCATGTCGGCCCCGTAGGCGAGGGAGTTGCCGAGCCGCATGGCCTTGGTACGGGCGGCGAACCGCGCCACGAAGTCGTCGGCGACCGACTCGTGGACGTACAGCCGCTCGATGGAGATGCAGAGCTGGCCGGCGGAGGAGAAGCAGGCCCGGACGGCGCCCGCGGCGGCCTTCTCCACGTCGGCGTCCTTCAGGACCAGCATGGCGTTCTTGCCACCGAGCTCCAGCGAGACCCCGACGAGCCGGGCCGCGGCCCCCTGGGCGACCTCGCGGCCGGTGCGGGTGGAGCCGGTGAACGAGACGTAGTCGGCGTGCTTGACGACCTCGGGGCCGACCACGGGTCCGTCACCGAGCACGACCTGGAACACCTCGGCGGGCAGCCCGGCCTCGATCAGCAGGTCACGGGCCCACAGCGCGGTCAGCGCGGTCTCCGTGTCGGGCTTCATCACCACGGCGTTGCCGGAGACGAACGCGGGCAGCGCGTCGCCCACTGACAGTTCGAGGGGGTAGTTCCACGGCGCGATCTGGCCGATGACACCGCGCGGCTGGCGCAGCTCGGTGACCTTGGTGAGGGTCGGTACGACTCCGGTGTGCCGCTTGGGCCGCAGATACGAACCGGCCTTGCGGCCGTAGTGCCGGGCGGCGACGGCGACGGCCTGCACCTCCTCGTGGGCGTGCAGCCGGGCCTTGCCGGTCTCCAGCTGGATGAGGTCGAGGACCTCGGACTGGCGGCTGAGCACGAGGTCGTGGAAGCGCAGCAGCACGGCGGCCCTGGCCCGCACGGCCGTCGCGGCCCAGGCCGGCTGGGCGGCACGGGCCCGCTCGAAGGCCGTCGCCACGTCCTCGGGGGTGGACTCGGGCAGGTCGGCCAGCTTCTCCCCGGTGAAGGGGGTGTGGTTGGCGGTACGGCCGGAGCCGACGACGCCACGGGTCAGCTGGGCGATCACCTCGGGGGTCACGACATCGGCGGCCGTGCGCACGCCCGCGGGCGCTGCCGCCACCGGGTTGGTGCCGACACCGGCGGCGGAGGTGGGCGTGGAGGCCTGCGAGTCCGTCATGAGGCCGAGAGTACGTCCAGCGGGATACTTTGGATACCCGTGGGTAACAGCTTTTCATACTCCCCACAACGGCCCGTCGCGGTACCCGCCGATCGAGCCAGTGGCTACTGGCTACATAAGCGCTGATCAGGGGCTCACCCGTGACAGACGGGACGTGGGCGCACCACCGCGTCAGTCGGAGTCCCCCGGGGCGCGCCAGCCGCGCAGCATGGTGTCGAACTGCTCGCGGGTGGTGTCCCAGTCCGCCGCCGGACCCGTCATGTACAGCGCGTACTCCGGTCCGCCGTCGTCCCCGTAGTACATCTGGTCCACGGCGTGCCTCTGCTCGCCGTTCTTCTCGGTCCAGGTGAACTCCCAGAGCGATCCCGGGTGGTCACGGTAGAAGTTGCTGCGCAGGTCCAGGTTCCGGTAGGCCGGGAGCCGCTTCCGCAGGCTCGTCTCCAGGTTCTTCATGTGCTGGTACGAGCTCTCGAAGTCCGGATTCTCGTCGACGCTGATGCGGAGGTAGCGCCTGCCCCCGTCCGGGGTGTAGTCGATGTTCGCGCCGGTCTTCCGGCGCTGCCAGCCGTCGGGCACGAGGAGGCTGAACCCCTCCGGGTCGTGGACCCGCTGCCAGCCGTCGGGGACACCCTTCAGCGTCGGGTCGGGCTTCGGGGAGGAGTCCGGCGAGGACTTGTGGGGCGCCGGGTCCGGCGACCGGTCGCCTGGGGTCCCGGTGCCGCCGCTCGCGGTGCTGTCGTCCGGGTGGCCCCGGTACTTCATCACGGCGATCCCCGCGCCACCGCCGAGCAGCGCCGCCAGGGCGACGACCAGCATCGCCGTGCGCCACCGGCCGCGGCTGCGCCGGGTCACCGGTGCGGACCCGGGAGCCGGGGCGGCGGGGTAGGGCAGCCGGGCCGTACCGCCGGACATCCCGCCGGGGCCCATCGCGCGGAGGACCTCCTCCGGCATCTGCTGCGTCGGGACGTACGCCTGGGCCGCCCGGGGCTCGCGCCCCTCCATGGCCTCCAGCAGCATCCGTTCCGTCTCCTCGGCCGACGGCCGGTCCGCGGGGTCCTTGCGGAGCAGCGCGGTGATGACGGGGGCGAGCGCCCCGGACCGTACGGGCGCCGGCGGTTCCTCGGCGACGACGGCCTGCATGGTGGATATCGGGGAGGTGCGGCGGAAAGGCGACCGGCCCTCGACCGCGGTGTACAGCGTGGCGCCCAGCGACCACAGGTCGGACGCGGGTCCCGGGTCGCCCCCGCGCACCCGCTCGGGCGCCAGGTAGTCGATGGAGCCGACCAGTTCACCGGTCCTGGTGATCGTCGAGTCGCCCTCTATCGCGGCGATCCCGAAGTCGGTGAGCAGCACCCGGCCGTCCCGGGCGAGCAGCACGTTGCCCGGTTTCACGTCGCGGTGCAGCACCCCGGCGCCGTGCGCGGCGCGCAGCGCGCCCAGCACGTGGAGGCCGATCCTGGCGGCCTCGCGCGGCTCCAGCTCGCCGGATTCCTTGGCGGCGTCGGCGAGTGACGGTCCGTCGACGAACTGCATGACGATCCACGGCCGGTTGTCGTACTCGATGACGTCGTGGACGGTGACCACGCCAGGGTGAGTGATGCGGGCTGCCGCGCGGGCCTCCTTCTGGGTGCGGGCGTGCAGCACCAGCCGGTCCGCCTCCGCGACGTACAGCCCGGCGGTCAGTTCCTTGACGGCGACGGTGCGGTGCAGCACCTCGTCGTGCGCCCGCCAGACCTTGCCCATGCCGCCGCGCCCGAGGACTTCGCCGAGCCGGTATCGCCCGGCCAGCACCAGTCCCGCGTCCGTGTTCTGTGATCGATCCACGTGTACCCGCCCCGTTCCTTCGGATGACAGGTTACGGAGGGGAGGTGCGGCCACGGAACCTCGCACCGCCCACGAGATCGCACTGTGATGCTTGTCGCGCCGGCCCGTCGCTCTGGGGTCCCCGCACGTATCAGGGCGTCACGCGGTAGGAAGCGATGGCTTGTTGGTAGATGTCCGACACCTTGTCGCGCTGGTCCTCCGGACCGATGACCTGAAGGATGTGGTAGCGGCCCGAGACGACCATCACGAGGTTGCGTACGTACACCTCACGTCCGGAACTGTCCTGCCAGGTGAACTGGCCCTCCGCCATGGCCTGTCGCCCGACGTCGATCCGGCGCAGTCCGCTCGCGGACGACCAGCTGGAGTCCCGGAACGGCTTCAACTCGGGTTCCTTGTCCCGCTGGTAGGCGAGCGGGTCGGCGCCGTTCGTCTTGACGGTGTCGCGGCCGGGGACGACCAGCAGGGTGAAGCCGTCGCTGCCGTAGCGGATCTGGCGGTCCGTGTCGGCGGGGCTGCGCTGCCACCCCTTGGGCACCCCGACCTCGAAGCCCTCGTCGTCCTTGCGCAGGACGTAGCCGGACGCGAGTGCGACGGCGGAGCGGCTGGTCTGCGGCTTCTGCGCACCGCCCGACCCGGTCGGCGCGGGCTCACTGGGGCCGGGACCGGGCGTTCCGGTCGCCGTACGGGACGGGCCGGCGCCCGCACCGGACTGCGCACCGGACTGGGGCATGAACTTCACGGCGTACACGATCGCCGCGACCAGCACCAGCAGTATCAGGACGAGCAGCAGCCGGCCGAGCCGTCGCGGCGCGCGCTGCCCGTCCTGCGGCGGGCGGGGCGGGGTGCGCAGCGCCTTGGGGCCCTTGGGCTCACGCGGCGGCTTGACGGCTCTGGGCTCGCGCGGCTCCGCGAGTACCGGCTCCGCCTCCGGCCGCCCCTTGCCCTGGCGGTGGCGGCCGTGCGCCGGGCCGTTGCGGCGGCCGCGGCGCTTGCGGACGAGCTCGCCCCGGCGGCGCACGACGGGCAGCCGGGTGTCGTCCGCGGACGGCAGCGGCACGACGTCGAAACCGGCCTCGGGCTCGGGCGCCGCCCGTACGAGGGAGCGCAGCCAGCCGCGCAGCTCCTCGAAGTCCGGGCGCTCGGTGGGGTCCTGCCGCAGCAGCGACTCGACGACGGGCCGCAGCGCGCCGCACTCCTCAGCGAAGGCGGGCGGCTCACCGCAGACCATCTGGACGAGCTCGGCGGCGTTCTCCTCGGGATACGGGGCATGGCCCTGGACGGCGCGGTAGAGCAGCGCGCCCAGCGCCCAGAGGTCGGTGGAGGGGCCGATGGGCGGTGCCAGCCGCCAGTTCTCGTGGACCGGCCCGGCCTGCTCGGGCGCCCAGCGCTCGGTGACGGCGCCGACGACGGCGATCCGGGCCTGCCGTGCGCGCTCGGCGGCGAGGGTGGTGGCGGGGCCCCGGTAGGCCGAGGTGTCGCGGTTCCCGGCGACGATCTCGTCCCAGCGGCCGGGGGCGGTCTCCGGGGGCTCCGCGAGCGGCTGCGGGCGGGCTGCGGGCGGGGTGGCGCCCCGGCGCCGGGAGTCGGCCCGCAGAGCGTCCTCGCTGGAGCCGCCGGCGGGGACCGGGCGCCCGGAGCCGGGGCCGTCGTCCCAGGAACCCGTCAGATGCAGCCGCCGGGGCGGAGCCTGACCGCCGCCGTCACCGCTGTCACTCCCGCCGTCCTCGTCGTCGTACGGGTCGTCCTCGTCGTCGTGGTCGTAGGGCTCCTGGGCGTCGGGCGTACGGCTCCAGCCCGCCGGCGGCAGCAGGCCGGCCGGACCGGCACCTTCGCGCTGGACCGGCAGGGTGCCGGTGTCCCGCGCCTCGTCCGCACCGGCCCGGCGCTCCTCCTCGCTGATGCGCGCGGCGGCTCGGGCACCCGCGCGGTACGCGGCGATGGCGCCCGCGCGCGCGGCACGCGCCTGGGCGGCGCCGCCGGACCCGGGAGCGGGCACGGGCGGCGACGGGCGGCGTACGGATTCCAGCTCAGCGGCGCCGTACGGGCTCTCGGAACCGCCCCCGGACGGCGCGGACTCGATCGCCGCGGGACCGCGGGAACCAGGCATCCCGGCGGACGGCGGCTGCGCGGGCGGCGACTGCGCGGGCGGCCGGAAGAGCGCGTGCGGGTCGGGCGGCTCGTACGGGTCGGGCGCGCCCGGCCCGGTCTCGTAGTCGTCGTCATATTCGGCTTCGGAGTCTGAGTCGGCCATCGGCAGCGCGTACGCGTCATCGGCCCCGGACTCGTAGCCGGCCATCGGCAGCGCGTAGGGATCGCCGGACCCCGTCTCGGCCATCGGCGGCACGTACGGGCCGGTGGGGCCCGACTCCACCGCGGGGCGGCCGTACTCCCCGTCGTCCTCGGCGTCGTCGGGGCGCGGCACCGGCACGTACCCGCAGAGGGCCTCCTCCGCCGCACCGGCCGCCAGGCCGGTCAGCACGACGCGTCCGTCGTCGCAGATGAGCACGGTGCGCACGGTGATGTTGCGATGGGTCCAGCCGTGGGCGTGCAGGACGCGCAGCGCCGTCAGGACGTCGGAGCCGATCTCCGCGGCCCGGTACGGATTGAGCGGGCGCTCCGCGAGCAGGGCCGCCAGCGGGCGGGCCGCGACCAGTTCACTCACTATCCAGAGCGATCCCGCCTCGGCGAACACGTCGAAGACCTGGTCGAGCCGTGGATGGTCGGGCACCTGGGCCGCCGCCTGGGCGGCCTCGATGGCGCGCCGGACCGCCGGGTCGGTGGACCGCCGCACCGTGCGCGCGCTCGTGCGCCGGGCCTGCGTGGGCAGACCGTCGGCGTCGAGCACCTCCGCGTCCACGACCTCGGGCAACGGCACCTGCCGGACCAGGACTTCCTGTCCGCTGTAGGTGTCGAACGCCCGGGTCTCGACCAGTTCGTAGGCATCGGACGGGGGCAGCGGAAGGCGATAGCGGTCGGCAAGTACCCGACCCGCGTAGTCGTCCACGACGCCTCCCCAGAGCGCGCTGTCCCCCGGTCACGTAGACCGCACGAAACCCACCAATTGCGGTCACTTACCGTGCAATTGACTTGCGGTTCCGGCTGCGTACGGTCTTCGAGCTCTCACAATACGTGGCAACCGGCGGCCGCGCGGAAGGTCGCCGCAACCCGGTCCGCCGGCCGCACCCTCAGTCGAGCGGTTTGAACGTGTCGAACGCCGTCTCGCGCAGCGTCTTGCACGCCTTGCCGTCCCACTCGTCGACCTTGCAGCTGATCATGATCGAGTAGCCGCGCTTGGCGTCGACCTTGAAGCCGCGGTTCAGGACGCGGCTGCGCCGGCCGTGCTCGTCGCGCTCGAACTGCCAGTCGGCGACGGTCGGGTACCCGTTGTACTCGACCGGATCAATACCGAGGTGTTTGTACCCGCTGCTGCTGCCGGCAACCGCGCCCTTCAGCGCGTTCCAGGCGGAGGCCGCGTCATCGCCGGGCGAGCTGTTGTAGTCGATCTGGACGCGCGGGAAGCCCTTGTCGATGTTGTAGATGCCGCCGGAATTGCTGCCCGCGATCGAATTGCGCTCGAAGCCCTCGGGCATCGCCATGGTGAAGTGGAACCGCTTGTCGGTGACCCACTTGTACCCGGCGGGCAGCGCACCCTTGCCGTCCGCGTCGTCGTCCGCGTCGTCCGACCCCTTGCCGGAGTCGTCCTTGCCGGAGTCCTTGCCCTTGTCCTGGTCCTTACCGTCGGTGCCGTCCTGGCCCTTGCCCTGGTCCTTGCCGCTGCCGCCCTGTTCCGTACCGGCGGAGCCGCCGCCCGCCGACGAGCCGGCCGAGGCGGAGGTGTCGCCCTTGCCCTTGCCCGCGTTGTCGGCGCCTTTGCCGTCCCCGCCCAGCGTGAGCGCGAGGACCGTGCCGAGCACGGCGAGCACGATGACGGCCGCGATGATCGCCAGGGTGCGGCGCGGCACCACGTCCGTGAGGGACGCCCGGGGCGGGGTGCTCGGAGAGGTGGCCGGACGCGGCGGCGGTACGGCCGCGGAGGCGGAGGCCGCGGCCGTTGTGGGGGTCGTGGCGGGGCGGGCCGGTGCGGACGGGGCCGCGGCGACGGCGCCCGCGGCGGCGACGGGCGCCGCCTTCGCGTTCCGTGCGGAGCGCAGTGCGCCCCGCAGCCGGTCGCGGGCACCCTCGCCCGCTTCACCGGACTTCGACGCCGGCCTGGCGGGGGCCGGCACCTTGGGCAGCGCCATCACCTGGGTGGCGTCGGCCGGCGGCGGCACCGGGACGTCCTCCTGCTCGGGGGCGTCGATCACGTCGTTGAGCAGGGCGCGCGCACCGGCGTCGTCGAGCCGCTGCTCGGGGTCCCGGGCGAGCAGGCCGTAGATGACCTCTTCCAGCGGGCCCGCGTTCTTCGGCGGGTCGAGCGGTTCGGTCATCACCGCGGTCAGGGTGGCGATCGCGGAGCCCTTGTCGTACGGCGGGCAGCCCTCGACGCTCGCGTACAGCAGTCCGCCGAGCGACCACAGGTCGGCCGGCGGGCCCGGCTTGTGTCCACGGGCCCGCTCCGGCGAGATGTACGAGGGGGCGCCGACGAGCATGCCCGTGGAGGTGACGGAGGGGTCGCCCTCGACCTGGGCGATCCCGAAGTCGGTCAGCACGACCCGGCCGTCCTCGGCGATCAGCACGTTGGACGGCTTCACGTCACGGTGCAGAATGCCCTCGCGGTGCGCCGAGCGCAGCACGTCGAGAATGGCCAGACCCACCTCGGCCGCGCGTCTCGGCGTCAGGACACCGTCCTCGCGCACCGCCTCGGCCAGCGACTTGCCCTCGATGAGTTCCATGACGATCCACGGCCGGTCGTCCTCGTCGACCACGTCGTAGACCGTGACCGCGCCGTTGTTGCGGATCCGGGCGATCGCCTTCGCCTCGCGCAGCGTACGCGTGATGAGACGGCGCTTCTCGTCGTCGTCGATGGCTGTCGGGAACCGCAGTTCCTTGACCGCGACCGTGCGGCCCAGCGTCTCGTCGACGGCGCGGTGGACCGTGCCCATACCGCCCCGGCCGAGCACCTCCCCGAGCCGGTACCGCCCCGCGAGGAGACGTCCGTCCTTGTCCCGTTGGGGCTCCCGTGCCTGCTCCGCCTCCGACATGCGTCCCCTCTGCGATCAACCCGCCCTGGCAGAGCGTTCATTGTCCCCTACCCCGGGACCGGTCCTGGTGCCGGGGCCCGGGTCCGCCATGATGTGGCCGGAGGAAAGGACTCCCCCGCCATGCCGACCCCGAGGGCACCACTCGTCACCCTGTTGGTGACAGCGCTGCTCGGCCTCGGAACAGCGAACCTGCCCAGCGAACCACACCTCACGCCCGCAGCCTCCTACCTGCCACGCCTCGCCGTCCAGGGCGAAGCCCCCACCGCCGCACTCCTGACCCGTACTTCCTCCGCCGCCCGCCCCGGCGTCTACCGGTCAACGGGTCCCGGCATCCGGTACGCGGACCGCTTCCGGGCGGGCAGCATCACCAAGACGTTCGTCGCCACCGTCGTCCTCCAACTCGCCCACGAGGGCGGACTGCGACTGTCGGACCCGGTCGAGCGCTTCCTGCCCGGACTGATCCGCGGCCACGGGAACGACGGCCGGCGCATCACCCTGCGCGCCCTGCTCAGCCACACCAGCGGGCTCTACGACTACACCGACGACAGGTCGGCGCACCCGCTCTCCGCCACCGCCGCGATCCGTACGGCGACGAGCCACCGCCCCATGTCCCGCCCCGGCAGATTCGCCTACTCCAACACCGATTACACCGCACTGGGACTCATCGTTCAGCGCGTCACCGGACACACATACGCCACCGAGATCCGGCGCCGCATCATCGTTCCCCTCCGTCTCACCGGTACCTCCCTGCCCGGGGCCCGCACCACCCTTCCCGCACCGCACGGCCGGGGCTGGTCCCGCGATCCGGCGGGCGGCGGCCTGAGCGATGCCACCGAGCTCGACCCGCGCACCGCGGGCGCAGCCGGTGAGCTGATCTCCACGCTCGACGATCTGAACCGTTTCTACGCGGCCCTGCTGGGCGGACGGCTGCTCCCACCCGCCCAGCTCGCCGCGCTGCTGAACACCGCTGCGGCGCAAGGGAACTACGGCCTGGGGATCTACCCGGAGCGGCTCTCCTGCGGGGTCACCGTCTGGGGCCACAACGGCCGCATCGCGGGCAGCTACGTCCGTACCGCCGCGAGCCGCGCCGGCGGCCACATTCTGACGTACCGAGTCGACACGGACATCCTGGACCACGCGGACACCCTCGAACCCGCGCTCCTGGCAGCGGAGTTCTGCCCGGTGCGGGGCCCGCACGGCACGGGCCCCGCACCGGAGCCACCCCACTCCTAGGGCCTGTATTGGGTTGTCCCGCGGCGTCACGGGACAACCCAATACAGGCCCTAATCGGGCACGATGTCCGGCACCCCGAGCCGTGCCGCGTCCGCCGTCAGGTCGTCGGGCTGGCGCTGCGACTCGCGCTCCGCCTCCACGCGCTTCTCGTAGTGCGCGACCTCCCGCCCGACCTGGCTCTTGTCCCAGCCGAGCACCGGAGCCATCAGTTCCGCGCAGAGCTGCGCGGAGCGCGTGCCCCGGTCGAAGGTCTCGATGGAGATCCGGGTCCGCCGGGTCAGCACGTCGTCGAGGTGGCGGGCCCCCTCGTGCGAGGCGGCGTAGACGATCTCGGCCTTCAGGTAGTCGTCGGCGGACGGCAGCGGTTCGCCCATCACCGGATCGGCGACGATCAGCTCCAGGATCTCCTCGGTCATGGCGCCGTACCGGTTCAGCAGGTGCTCCACCCGGGCGACGTGCAGTCCGGTCCGGGCGGCGATCCGGGCCCGCGCGTTCCACAGGGCTCGGTAGCCCTCGGCGCCCAGCAGCGGAATGTCCTCGGTGACACATTCGGCCACCCGCTGGTCGAGGCCGTGCACCGCCTCGTCGACGGCGTCCTTGGCCATCACCCGGTACGTGGTGTACTTCCCGCCCGCGACGACGACGAGGCCCGGCAGCGGATGCGCCACGGTGTGCTCGCGCGAGAGCTTGCTGGTCGCGTCCGACTCGCCGGCCAGCAGCGGCCGCAGCCCCGCATAGACCCCCTGGACGTCGTCCCTGGTCAGCGGGGTGGACAGCACCGAATTGACGTGTTCCAGCAGATAGTCGATATCCGCGCTGGACGCCGCCGGATGCGCCTTGTCCAGGTCCCAGTCGGTGTCCGTCGTGCCGACGATCCAGTGCCGCCCCCACGGGATGACGAAGAGCACGGACTTCTCGGTGCGCAGGATCAGGCCGGTGGAGGAGTGGATGCGGTCCTTCGGGACGACCAGGTGGATGCCCTTGGACGCCCGGACGTGGAACTGACCGCGCTCGCCGATCAGCGCCTGGGTGTCATCCGTCCAGACGCCGGTGGCGTTGACCACCTGTTTGGCCCTGACCTCGTACTCACCACCCGCCTCGACGTCCTCCACCCGGACGCCGACGACCCGCTCGCCCTCCCGGAGGAATCCGGTCACCCGGGCCCGGTTCGCCACGTGTGCGCCGTAGCCGGCGGCGGTGCGCACCAGCGTCGCCACATAGCGGGCGTCGTCCATCTGGGCGTCGTAGTACTGCAGGGCTCCCACCAGGGCGTCCCGCTTCAGCGCGGGCGCGACCCGCAGGGCCTGGCGGCGGGAGAGGTGCCGGTGCACGGGCAGCCCGCGGCCGTGCCCGGACGACACCGACATCGCGTCGTACAGCGCGACGCCCGAGCCCGCGTACAGCCGCTCCCAGCCCTTGTGCTGCAAGGGATAGAGGAACGGCACCGGCTTCACCAGATGCGGGGCCAGCCGCTCCAGCAGCAGCCCGCGCTCCTTCAGCGCCTCCCTGACGAGCGCGAAGTCGAGCATCTCCAGATAGCGCAGCCCGCCGTGGATCAGCTTGCTCGACCGGCTCGACGTGCCGGACGCCCAGTCGCGCGCCTCGACCAGCCCGGTCGAGAGCCCTCTCGTGACCGCGTCGAGTGCCGTCCCGGCGCCGACCACGCCCGCCCCCACGACCAGCACGTCCAGTTCTCGCTCGGCCATCGCTGCGAGCGCCTCGCCGCGCTCCGCGGGTCCCAGTGTCGCTGTCCTCACTGCTGCCTCCCGGTAGATCGGGGTGGTCCGGGCACGGGGGTGCGGTCCGACCGTGGGGTCGGGCGCCCGTGCCCACCCCTCGATTCTGTCCGGGCTCCGCGACTTCAGCCACCGCCTGTGGACAACACCCGGACAACCAGGGCAGCACAATGCGACATATAGGTCATATTTACGCCTAGTCTGACATTGCACTGTCCCCAGCAGTTGCACTTTCTGCCCTCATGGTCTTAGGGAAGGACGGCCACCCACGTGCCTGCAGACCTCGCCGTCATCGGACTCGGTCACCTCGGCCTGCCCCTCGCCCAAGCCGCCGTCACAGCCGGCATCCAGACAGTCGGCTACGACACCGACCCCCGGGCCTTCGCGGAGCTCTCCGCGGGCCGCACCCCCGTCGAGGGTCCGCTCACCGCGTCCGACGTCCGCCGCATGCTCTCCGGGGGCTTCCGCCCCACCACCAACGAGGCCGAGCTGGGCCGGGTCCGTACCGCCGTGATCTGCGCGCCCACCCCGCTCGGCCCCGACCGCACCCTGGACCTCGGCGCCGTCGCCGACGCGGCCCGCGCCCTGGCCGCCCGGCTGCGACCGCACACCACGGTGCTGCTGGAATCGGCCGTGCCGCCCGGCACCACCGAGAACTTCCTGCTCCCCCTCCTCGAAAACGGCTCGGGGCTGCGCGGCGGACGCGACTTCCACCTCGCCTACTCCCCGACCCGGCTCGACCCCGGCAACCGCACCCACGTCTACGCCAACACCCCCAAGGTCATCGGCGGCCTCACCCCCGCCTGCACCGAATCGGCCGCGGCCTTCTACGGCAGGCTCACCGACAAGGTCGTACGAGCCCGCGGCCCGCGCGAGGCCGAGATGACGAAGGTCCTGGAGACCAACTTCCGGCACGTCAACATCGCCCTGGTCAACGAGATGGCCGTGCTCTGCCACGACATCGGCGTCGACCTGTGGGACGTCATCAGGTGCGCCGAGACCAAGCCCTTCGGCTTCCAGCCCTTCCGTCCCGGCCCCGGCGTCGGCGGCCACGGAGCCCCGGTCGACCCGGGCTACCTCCCGTACAGCAGCCGCACCCCCGGCCACCCGCTGCGGATGGTCTCGCTCGCCCAGGAGATCAACGACCGGATGCCGCAGTACGTGATCCAGCGCTGCGCCACCCTCCTCAACGAACACGGGAAATCCGTGCGCGGTGCCCGGGTACTGCTGCTCGGCGTCACCTACAAGCCGGACCTCGCCGACCAGGAGGCCTCCCCCGCCCGCGAGATCGCCACCCGGCTGATGGACATGGGGGCCCAGATCGGCTACCACGATCCGCACGTCCTGGACTGGCGCGTACGTGAACTCCCGGTCCCCCGCGCCGATTCGCTGTACGAAGCGGCCTCCAGCGCCGACCTCACGGTGCTGCTCCAGCACCACCGCACGTACGACCTGCAAGGTCTCGCCGTGAAGGCGCAGCTGCTCCTCGACACCCGGGGCGCGACGCCGGCCGGAGCCGCTCACCGGCTCTGATCGCAGTCCCCCCAAGGAATTCTTCTGGGCCGATGTCCGAAGCGACTGCTAGCCTGCGGCGTCACTTCTCGCACAGTCGTGCGTACACGTCCCAGGGGGATCGCGTCATGAGCCAGCCCGTACCACCGCCGAACCAGCCGCAGCAGCCGTACGGCGGCCCGCCCCAGGACGGCAACCCGTACGCCGGCCAGCAGCCGGGCCAGCCGCAGCCCGGCGCCCCGACCGGTAACCCGTTCGCCGAGCAGCCGGGCCCGTACGGCCAGCCGGGCCAGCCCGGCCCGCAGTTCGGCGGCGGTACACCGTTCGCCCCGGTGGCACCGGCACGGGACAACGTCGGGCTCGGTATCCTCGCCGCGTTCGTGGCGGCAGTGGTCGCCGGAGCGGTCTACGGTGCGATCATCGGCGCCACCAAGCACGAGATCGGCTATGCGGCCGTGGCTGTCGGTTTCCTCGTCGGCTTCGCCTCCGGCAAGGTCGGCGGCCGGAACCCCGCGCTGCCGGTCCTCAGCGCCGTCTTCGCGCTGATCGCCGTCTACTTCGGCCAGCTCCTCGGCGAGGCCATGATCGCGGCCAAGGACTACCCCATCACGGTCTCCGAGCTCTTCTTCGACCACTTCGGCCTGCTGAACGATGCGTGGAAGGCCGACTCGGACTTCATCTCGTACCTCTTCTTCGCCGTCGCGGCGGTCGCCGCGTTCTCCGGCGCCAAGAAGGCCGCAGCCTAGGGTCGCACCCCGCACACGGGAGGGCCCGGACCGCGATCGCGGTCCGGGCCCTCCCGTCGTACTGCGCGTACTCAGCGGCGGTGCTGCGAGTCCGCCACCGTGACCTCGACGCGCTGGAACTCCTTCAGGTCGCTGTAGCCCGTGGTGGCCATCGCCCGGCGCAGCGCGCCGAAGATGTTCATCGAGCCGTCGGGGGTGTGCGAGGGGCCGGTGAGGACCTCCTCCGTCGTCCCGACCGAGCCGAGGTCGACCAGCTTGCCGCGCGGCACGTCCTCGTGGACGGCCTCCATGCCCCAGTGCCGGCCGCGGCCGGGCGCGTCCGTCGCGCGGGCGAGCGGGGAGCCCATCATCACGGCGTCCGCACCGCAGGCGATGGCCTTCGGCAGGTCGCCGGACCAGCCGACGCCACCATCCGCGATCACGTGCACGTACCGGCCGCCGGACTCGTCCATGTAGTCGCGGCGGGCACCGGCCACGTCCGCGACCGCGGTCGCCATCGGGACCTGGATGCCGAAGACGTTGCGCGTGGTGTGCGCGGCGCCGCCGCCGAAGCCGACGAGGACACCGGCCGCGCCGGTACGCATCAGGTGCAGGGCGGCGGTGTACGTGGCGCAGCCGCCGACGATCACCGGGACGTCCAGCTCGTAGATGAACTGCTTCAGGTTGAGCGGCTCGGCCGCGCCCGAGACGTGCTCGGCGGAGACCGTCGTACCGCGGATGACGAAGATGTCCACACCCGCGTCGACGACGGCCTTGGAGAACTGGGCGGTGCGCTGCGGGGAGAGCGCGGCGGCGGTGACGACGCCGGAGTCGCGCACCTCCTTGATGCGCTGCCCGATCAGCTCCTCCTGGATGGGGGCGGAGTAGATCTCCTGGAGCCGGCGGGTGGCCGACTCGACGGGCATCTGGGCGATCTCGTCGAGCAGCGGCTGCGGATCGGCGTGCCGGGTCCACAGGCCTTCCAGGTTGAGCACGCCGAGGCCGCCGAGCTCACCGATGCGGATGGCGTGCTGCGGGGAGACGACGGAGTCCATGGGCGCGGCCAGGAACGGCAGCTCGAAGCGGTAGGCGTCGATCTGCCAGGCGATCGAGACCTCCTTCGGGTCGCGGGTCCGGCGGCTCGGGACGACGGCGATGTCGTCGAATGCGAATGCCCGGCGGCCGCGCTTGCCGCGCCCGATCTCGATCTCAGTCACGATGGTGTGGCCTTTCCCTCTACGTCTGCGCTGTCCAGTATCCCCGACACGCACATGAGGGGCGGTCCCGGGAACCCCGGTCCGCCCCTCACCTGCGTCGTTGCGTTACTTCCTGCTGTAGTTCGGTGCCTCGACCGTCATCTGGATGTCGTGCGGGTGGCTCTCCTTGAGACCCGCCGAGGTGATCCGCACGAAGCGGCCCTTGCTCTCCATCTCGTCGACCGAGGCCGCGCCCACGTACCCCATCGTCTGGCGGAGACCGCCGACGAGCTGGTGCAGCACGTTGCCCAGCGGGCCGCGATAGGGAACCTGGCCCTCGATGCCCTCGGGGACGAGCTTCTCGTCGGAGGACACCTCGGCCTGGAAGTAGCGGTCCTTCGAGTACGAGCGGCCCTGCCCGCGGGACTGCATCGCGCCCAGCGAACCCATGCCGCGGTACGACTTGAACTGCTTGCCGTTGATGAAGAGCAGCTCGCCCGGGGACTCCTCGCAGCCCGCGAGCAGCGAGCCGAGCATCACCGCGTCCGCGCCGGCCACCAGGGCCTTGCCGATGTCGCCGGAGTACTGCAGGCCGCCGTCACCGATGACCGGGACGCCCGCCGCACGGGCGGCCAGCGCGGCCTCGTAGATCGCGGTGACCTGCGGGACGCCGATGCCGGCGACCACCCGGGTGGTGCAGATCGAGCCGGGTCCGACGCCCACCTTGACGCCGTCCATGCCCGCGTCGACCAGGGCCTGGGCGCCGTCGCGGGTCGCGACGTTGCCGCCGATGACGTCCACGTCCACGGCCGACTTGATCTTCGCCATCCAGTTGAGGGCGTTGCTGTTGTGGCCGTGCGAGGTGTCGACGATCAGGAAGTCCACCCCGGCCCCGGCCAGCGCCTGGGCGCGGTCCAGCGCCTCCGGGCTGGCGCCGACGGCCGCGCCGACGAGCAGGCGGCCCTCGGCGTCCTTGGCCGCGTTCGGGTACTGCTCGGCCTTCTTGAAGTCCTTGACCGTGATGAGGCCCTTGAGGATGCCCGCCTCGTCGACCAGCGGAAGCTTCTCGATCTTGTGGCGGCGCAGCAGCTCCATGGCGTCCACGCCGGAGATGCCGACCCTGCCGGTGACCAGCGGCATCGGCGTCATGACTTCGCGCACCTGGCGCGAGCGGTCCGACTCGAAGGCCATGTCGCGGTTGGTGACGATGCCGAGCAGCTTGCCCGCCGGGTCGGTGACCGGGACGCCGCTGATGCGGAACTTGGCGCACAGCGCGTCGGCCTCGCCGAGCGTGGCGTCCGGGCTGACCGTGATCGGGTCGGTGACCATGCCGGACTCGGACCGCTTCACCAGGTCCACCTGGTTGACCTGGTCCTCGACCGAGAGGTTGCGGTGCAGTACGCCGACGCCGCCCTGACGGGCCATGGCGATCGCCATCCGCGCCTCGGTCACCTTGTCCATGGCGGCGGAGAGCAGCGGGATGTTCACCCGGACGTTGCGCGAGATGAGCGACGAGGTGTCGACCGCGTTGGGCAGCACGTCAGATGCGCCCGGCAGCAGCAGCACGTCGTCGTATGTCAGCCCGAGCGTCGCGAATTTCTCGGGCACTCCGTCGACGTTTGCAGTCATGACACCTTCCCCAAATGGCCTTGATCGGTGCGGATGTCCATGCTAACGGCCTCCGTGGGCGTCTCATTCCACGAGCAAGATCACCTGGAGGTTCTGTAGCTTCGTACGGGGCCGCGGCGATCCCCGGCTCACTGCTCGGCGAGGGCTCGCAGCCGGCTCAGCGCACGGTGCTGGGCGACCCGGACCGCACCCGGGGACATGCCCAGCAGCTGTCCGGTCTCCTCGGCGGTCAGCCCGACCGCGACGCGCAGAACCAGCAGCTCACGCTGGTTCTCCGGAAGGTTGGCGAGGAGCCTCTTGGCCCAGGCCGCATCGCTGCTGAGCAGCGCGCGCTCCTCGGGCCCGAGCGAATCGTCCGGCCGCTCCGGCATCTCGTTGGAGGGCACCGCGGTCGATCCCGGGTGCCGCATCGCGGCCCGCTGGAGATCGGCCACCTTGTGGCCGGCGATGGCGAAGACGAAGGCTTCGAAGGGCCTGCCGGTGTCCTTGTACCGCGGCAGCGCCATCAGCACCGCGACACAGACCTCCTGCGCCAGGTCCTCCACGAAGTGGCGGGCATCACCGGGCAGCCGGTTCAGCCGCGACCTGCAGTAGCGCAGCGCGAGGGGGTGGACATGGGCCAGCAGATCATGGGTGGCCTGCGCGTCGCCCTCGACGGCGCGGTGCACCAGGGCACCGATCACCGTCGTTCCGTCCTCGCGCATCGGACCATGGTGCCTCGGTGCCGCGTCATCCGCGGCACCGCGTCCGTAGTTGTGCACCGAAGCGTTATGAGCGGGTGCGCCGGAAGTCATGTCCTGCGCCCTCCCCTTCCGCTCGACCGAATCGTTCCCGAGGAACTCCACATCTCAAGGATGCGTCATCCGCCGGGAAGCGTCACATACCGGGAAGGGCCCACCGGAAATTCAACGGCTCCGCGGGCGTGCGCCCCGGGCGCCGCACGGTGGGCGGGGCCTCGGAACAGACCCCGGTGCACCCCTGGCCCGGACCGCCCCGCCCGCCGCGAGGCAGACGGGACTCTGGCTCTGCGGACACGGCCCAGGGCCTGGGGCCGGACGCCGCACGGCAGACGGCAGACGGCAGTTTGACGACAGGCCTTAGCGGACCAGGCCCCAGCGGAAGCCGAGCGCGACGGCGTGCGCCCGGTCCGAGGCGCCGAGCTTCTTGAACAGCCGCCTGGCGTGGGTCTTCACCGTGTCCTCGGAGAGGAACAGCTCACGGCCGATCTCCGCGTTGGAGCGGCCGTGGCTCATCCCTTCGAGCACCTGGATCTCACGCGCCGTGAGCGTGGGCGCCGCGCCCATCTCGGCCGACCGCAGCCGGCGCGGGGCCAACCGCCACGTCGGGTCGGCCAGCGCCTGGGTGACGGTCGCCCGGAGCTCCGCCCGGGAGGCGTCCTTGTGCAGATACCCGCGGGCCCCGGCGGCGACCGCGAGCGCGACGCCGTCCAGATCCTCGGCGACGGTCAGCATGATGATCCTCGCCCCGGGGTCGGCGGAGAGCAGCCGGCGGACGGTCTCCACACCCCCCAGACCGGGCATGCGTACGTCCATCAGAATCAGATCCGAACGGTCGGCACCCCAGCGGCGGAGGACTTCCTCGCCGTTGGCCGCCGTCGTCACACGCTCGACGCCGGGCACGGTCGCGACCGCGCGGCGGAGCGCCTCTCGGGCAAGCGGGGAGTCGTCGCAGACGAGGACGGATGTCATGACCGCCCTCCGAAGCTGATGCGCGTCACCTTGAGCCTCCAGGCTGTTACAAGTCGTCACCTGTGCGATTGACGCTCTCGGACATCTGCCCGATCACTTTCTCTGCCAACCGCCTCCGCACTCTCAACGATGGTCACTCGAAAGAGTTACGGGTCGGACAACCGAGTTCGGCACTCTACGTGAGGGGGCGGACACGGAGCAGAGCGCCACGGGTCGTCCAGCCGTCAACTGAACCTTCGAAGGAACTTATGCCCCATTTAGCGGATTTTCTTCCCTTTTGCTGGTGTCTGTGACTAGATTCGCAATCAGTCATATTTACATCTACTAACACCGTAGATGTACGGTCATGAGCACGGACAAAGACGGACGACCACGACCTTTCCGACTCAGCATGGTTTCGAGGGGACAAGCAATGGCAGATTTCTCCCGCCTTCCCGGACCCAACGCCGATCTGTGGGACTGGCAGCTGCTGGCGGCCTGCCGCGGGGTCGACAGCTCGCTGTTCTTCCACCCCGAGGGAGAACGGGGCGCCGCCCGGAGCGCCCGCGAGAACTCCGCGAAAGAGGTCTGCATGCGGTGCCCGGTACGCGCCGAGTGCGCGGCCCACGCACTGGCGGTACGAGAGCCCTACGGGGTGTGGGGCGGCCTGACCGAGGACGAGCGCGAGGAGCTCATGGGACGGGCCCGCAACCGGCTCATCGCGGCGACGGCACCCTCGGGCCCCGCGTCGCCTCCTGGGCACGGCTGACCCCTGCCTCGCAGCAGAAACGTTTCTGCGCACGCGACGCGCGTGCCTCGGACCCGCGACCCACCGTGCCTCGGACCCGCGACGCGCGTGCCTCGGGCCACTGACCGCGCCCGCGCACCCCGCACCGCGCTCCGCTCAGCGGGCGGCCGCCAGCGACAGCTGGTCCAGAGTGGCCGCCACCGCCGGGACCTGCGCCAGATCGGGCAGGGTCAGCGCGACGATCTCGCGCTCGATGGCCGGTTCCACCGCGACGGTCCGGGCGCCCCGGGGGCGTACCGACTCGATCGCCAGCGCCGGCAGCACGGCCACCCCCAGCCCCGCGCCGACCAGGCCGATCACCGCCGGGTAGTCGTCGGTGGCGAAGTCGATCCGGGGGGTGAAACCGGACTCCTCGCAGACCTCCACCAGCTGCCGGCGGCAGCGCGGGCAGCCGGCGATCCACGGTTCACCGGCGAGTTCGGCGATGTCCACCGCCGGCCGGCCCGCCAGGTGGTGGCCGTCGGGCAGCAGGCCGATCAGGCGGTCGGTGAGCAGCGGGCGCACCACCAGGTCGTCCCACTCGGCGCCCTGCGTGCCGTACCGGAAGGCCAGGGCGATGTCGCAGTCGCCGTCGCGCAGCATCTCCACGGAGCGGGGCGGCTCGGCCTCGACCAGGGAGACCCGGGTGCCGGGGTGCGCGGCCCGCAGCGCCGCGAGGGCGCCGGGGACCAGGGTGGAACTGCCGCTCGGGAAGGACACCAGCCGGACCCGGCCGGCCCGCAGACCGGCGATCGCGGCGACCTCCTCCTCGGCGGCGGTGAGCCCGGCGAGGATGCCCGAGGCGTGCCGTACGAGCGCCTCACCGGCCTGCGTCAGCCGCATCTCGCGTCCGGTCCGGATGAGCAGCGTGGTGCCGGCGGAGGACTCCAGGGCCTTCATCTGCTGGCTGACCGCGGGCTGTGTGCAGCCCAGCTCGCGGGCGGCGGCGGAGAAGGAGCCGGTGGTGGACACGGCTCGCAGGACGCGGAGATGACGGGCTTCGATCACCCTTCGAATATAAGGGCTTCTTGGAGAAGCTGCGAATTATTCGTGTGCGACTTTGAGCCAGCAGTCGTTAGCGTGCGGGTATGAACGCGCCGAGAGTGCTCACCGTGAACGCGGGCCGCCCCGTGGCAGTGCCGTACACCGATTCCCCCGGCGGCGTGACCGGGATCGACAAGCACCCGGTCGAGGGTCCCGTACAGGTCGCCGACCCCGGTCCCGAGGGCTCCGGCGGCAGCGGTCTGGCCGGGGACGCGGTCTGCGACCTGCGTTTTCACGGCGGCTCGAACCAGGCGGTGTACGCCTTCGCCCGCGAGGAACTGGACCGGTGGGAGCGGGCGCTGGGGCGCCCGCTGCCCAATGGCCGCTTCGGCGAGAACCTGACCACGGGCGGGGTGGACGTCAGGGGCGCGCTGATCGGCGAGCGCTGGCGGATCGGCTCCGATCTGGTCCTGGAGATCACGTCGGGCCGTATCCCGTGCCGTACGTTCGCGGGGCACCTCGACGAGAAGCAGTGGGTCAAGCGGTACACGCGGGCCGCCTCGCCCGGCGCGTACCTGCGGGTGATCACGCCGGGTGCGGTCCGGGCCGGTGACCCGGTGGAGATCGTTCACCGGCCGGACCACGACGTCACGGTGGAGCTCCAGTTCCGGGCCGTTACGACCCACAGGGAGCTGCTGCCGCTCCTGCTCGCGGCCGGTAACGCGCTGCACCCCGAGCCGCTGCGGAGGGCGCGGGAGTACGCGGCGCGGCAGCGGTGAGCGGGGAGCGCCGGGCGGGTCGGCCGGGGCCACGGGTGGGGCACTAACGTGCCGCGTATGACGACAGCACTGATTACGGGCGCGACCGCGGGCATCGGGGCCGCCTTCGCGCGGCGGCTTGCGGCCGAGGGGCACAACCTGGTCCTGGTGGCCCGCGACACCGAGCGGCTGCGGGAGCAGGCCACCGAGCTGCACGACCGGCACGGCATCGAGGCCGAGGTCCTGTCCGCGGACCTGTCCACGGACGACGGGATCGCCGCGGTCGAGGCACGGCTGGGCGACCGCCTGCAGTCCGTCGATCTGCTGGTCAACAACGCCGGGTTCGGCAACAAGGGGCGTTATCTGGACGTCCCCATGGCCGATGAGCTGGCCATGCTGAAGGTGCACTGCGAGGCGGTTCTGCGGCTGACCTCGGCGGCCGCGGCCGGCATGAAGGAGCGCGGCAGGGGCGGTGTCGTGAACGTGGCCTCGGTGGCGGCGTTCGTGCCGCGCGGCACGTACGGGGCGTCCAAGGCGTGGGTCGTGCAGTTCACCCAGGGCGCGGCCAAGGACCTGGCGGGGTCGGGCGTGCGGCTGATGGCGCTCTGCCCCGGCTTCGTCCGCACGGAGTTCCACGAGCGGGCGGGCATGGGAACCGGCAACATCCCGGGCTGGATGTGGCTCGACGCCGACAAGCTGGTGTCCGCGGCCCTGGCGGATCTGGCGCGCGGCAAGTCGGTCTCGGTCCCGGACCCCCGGTACAAGGCGCTGATGGGGCTGGTCAAGGTGACGCCGCGCGGCCTGCTCGGAGGGGTCACCTCCAAGACAGGCCGCAAGTACGGGCCTCAGTGAGCGGTCGGTTACCGCACGCCGCGGCCCGCGTAGGCGCCGATGTTGGGGGCTCCGGGCTTCAGCCTGTCGCCGAAGTAGTCCTTGCCGCCGTTGTTCTCGATGACGGCTCCGGCGGCGAGGGCGGGCGAGCCCGCGCCGAGCCGGAAGTCGGTCCGGAGCTTCGGGTCGGCGGTGATGCCGCCGGGGTCGGGGCGGGTCATGTCGATGCCGTGGAAGGCGTTGTGGTCGAAGGAGAGCCCGGGAGTCGGGTTCTTGAAGGCGTAGCCGCCGGTGCCCTCGCTGACGAAGACGTTGTTGCGGACGGACAGTTCGTGCTGGGTGGTGGCGGGGCTGCCGGCGTCGTCCTGGACGAGGTATCCGGGGATCCGGTCCTTGTTGTGGAAGGTGTTGTTGTAGATCTCGGTGCCGAGGATCGGGCCCCAGCAGTTCTGGATGAGGCGGGCCCCGTCGTCGCGGCTGACGTTGTACCGGGCGACCGTGCCGATGGTCTTCGCGCCGTCGTACGGGCAGATCAGCAGGAAGCCGCCCTTGTTGTCGTGGCTGTAGTTGTACTGGAAGACGGTGTTCCGGGAGGCGCCGTCGGCGTCGAAGGACATGCCGTCGTGGGTGTTGCCGCCGCCCGAGACCTCGTTGTACTCGACGGTGGTGTCGTCGGTGTTGAAGGTCCAGATGCCCGCGTTGGCGGAGGGCGAGCGGAGCTGGAAGCCGTCGACCCGGTTGTGGTCGACCCGGGCGCCGCTGGTGGTGTCGAGCTTCATGCCGTCGCCGGCCAGCGACTTGAGCGTGTTGTGGTGGATGCGGACTCCGGTGCTGGGGGTCCACTCGCCCGGGTAGACGTCCGGGTCCTGCTGTCCGCCGACCAGATCGCGCCTGGAGAAGGTCGACTTGAAGTAGATGCCCTCGCGGTCGACGTCCTCGATGCGGTTGTTGCCGATGTCCAGGCCGTCGTACCGGCTGGCCTTCGCGGTGCCCTCGACGGCGATGTGGATCGCGCTGGAGCCGGACACGGTCTTGTGGTCGCCGCCGCGCACGTCGTGGACGTACAGGCCGGAGATGTCGAAGCCGCGGGCCACCCCGTAGTCGGTGAGGAGGAGGCGGACGCCGTTGCGCTCGCTGCCGGGGTTGTCGGCGTTGGTGATCTCCAGGGCCCTGAGGTGCACGTACTGCGTGTTGGAGAGCAGGACGGTGTCGTGGGCTCCCGCGCCGTCGAGCCTGGCGCGGTCCGGGCCGTTGCCGTAGTCCGCGATGGTGAACGACGCGCGCGGGGAGCCGCTGCCCGTGGGTGCGAGGGTGCCGGTGCAGGTGGCGCCGCGCTTGAAGAGCAGCCGGTCGCCGGGCCCGTAGGGGTGCGCGTTGGCCTCGGCGAGGGTGGTCCAGGGGTGCTGCCTGCTACCGGTCGCGCCCTGGGGGGACGCGGCGCAGTCGACGTGGAAGGTGCGGCCGGCGGGTGCCGCCTGCGCGGCGCTCGGTCCTGCGAGGGTCAGACCGGCGGCGGCGGTCAGTGCCGCGAGCGCCGCGGCGGTGACGCGATGTCTCACAATTCCTCCGTACGAACAGTCAGGGACGGGGCGGGCCATGAACGGCCCGATCGGCATCGCCGGGAATCCTGGACTCGGATTGATCGAACGTCAATGGATTACGTTTGAATGATCGAAACTCCCATCGTTCGATCACATTGGTCTAGGGTCGGACACCGGCTCCGGCACTGGCTCCGACTCCGGCCGGGCCACACACTGCGAGGGGACTGCCGCCGTGCGCGAGAGTGCTGCTGAACGTCATGACCGCCTGCTCGGGCTGGTACGGGACCGGGGCTCCGCCCGGGTGTCGGACCTGGCCTCGCAGCTGGGGGTCTCACCCGTCACGGTGCGCCGGGACGTCGAGGAACTGGCCGGCCGCGGCCTGCTCGACCGGGTCCACGGCTCGGTGTCCTGGCCGCGGGACGCCGGCTCCGCCCCGGGGCCGGGCGGCGCGGGCGGCGGCCTGGTCCTCGGGATGCTCGCGCCCTCCGCGACGTACTACTTCGCCGAGGTGATCCGCGGCGCCCACGAGGCCGCCGCGCGGGCGGGGGCCAGGCTGATCCTGCGGATCTCCGACTACCGGCCGCAGGAGGACCACGCCCGCACCCAGGGGCTGCTCTCCGCGGGCGCCGAAGGGCTGCTGGTCGCGCCCGGCTGGCAGCATCCGGGCGACCCCTCCGCGTTCGGCGACTGGATCAGCTCGCTGCCCGTGCCGACCGTGCTGCTGGAACGCAGGCCCACCGCCGGCTCCCCGCTGGACGGTCTGGACCGGGTCTGCTCGGACCATGCGCACGGGGTGCTGCTGGCCGTGCGCCACCTGGTGCGCCTCGGGCACGGGGCGCCGCTGCTGATGGCCCGCGCGGACTCCCCGACCGCCCTCGCGGTGCGCTCCGGCTACGCGGAGGCGCTGGCCACGCTCGGGCTGCGCGTGCCCCAGGACGTGATCGAGTCCGTTCCCGCCGAGCAGGCCCCGGAGGCGTTCGAGGAGGCCGTGCAGGCGCTCCGCGAGGCCGTCGGCTCGGGGGTGGCGACGGCCGCGCTGATCCACAACGACGTGGACGCCATCCAGGTGGTGCAGCGCCTGGCCGAGCTGGGCGTGCGCGTGCCGCAGGACCTGGCGCTGATCGCGTACGACGACGAGGTGGCGGCGCTCGCGGACACCCCGCTCACCGCGGTGGCACCGCCCAAGCGCGAGGTGGGCCGCCACGCGACGGAACTCCTGGTGGAACGGCTCGGCCAGGAGGCCGGTGCGCCCCGCCGGCACCTGACGCTGCTTCCGCAGCTCCGGGTCAGGGACTCCTGCGGGGCGCCGCTTCCGTAAGAGCCCCCGCAGGCTCTCGCGCAATCACCCCCAGAAGCTCCCCGGCCCCTTCCCCGGCCGCTTCCGCAGGCCCTCCCGAGCGCATCGGGAGGGCTGTTCCCGCACGCCTTCATACCGTCTCCGCCCACAACACGTTTGATTTTTTTTCGATCAATCGATCTTTCGCTCTTGACTTCGGTCACGGCTGGTCCAAGGATCACGGCCAACGCCAATGTCGCCGCCTGTTCAGGAGCCTCGCTGTGAGCCGCAGTTCGAGCAGAACGTCCCTCGCCGTAGTCGGCGCCGCCACCGCCCTCGCCGTTCTCACGGCCTGCGGCGGCAGCGGTGACGACACGTCCGCCGCCGGAAGCGACGGCAAGCCCGTCAGCATCACCTTCTGGGGGTGGACCAAGGGGTCCAAGGAGGTCGTTGACGCGTTCAACGCCTCGCACGAGAACATCAAGGTGGTGTACGAGGAGATCCCGTCCGGCAACGCCGGCGGCTACGCCAAGATCTCCAACGCCGTGAAGGCGGGCAACGCCCCCGACCTGGTCTCCATCGAGTACCCGCAGCTCCCGGAGTACGTCAGTCAGGGCGCGCTCCAGGACATCGGCCAGTACTTCACCGAGGACATCAGGAAGAAGCTGCTGCCCCAGGCGGTGGAGCTGACGACGCTCGGCGGCAAGAACTGGGCCGTCCCCTTCGACGCCTCGCCGCAGTCCTTCTACTACCGCAAGGACCTGTTCAAGAAGTACGGCGTCGAGGTCCCCAAGACCTGGGGCGACTTCCGCAAGGCCGCCGAGAAGGTCAAGAAGGCCGACAAGAAGGCGCGCATCGGCACGTTCTTCCCCGATGACCCGACCACGTTCCAGGCGATGGCCTGGCAGGCCGGCGCCCAGTGGTACAAGCCCGAGGGCGACACCTGGAAGGTCAACACCACCGACGCGGCCACCGACAAGGTCGCCGACTACTGGCAGGGTCTGCTCGACGACGACCTGATCCGCGCCAACGCCTCGTTCAGCCCCGAGTGGACCAACTCCCTCAAGAACGGCGGCACCATCGGCTACGTCGGCGCGGCCTGGGGCGCGGGCGTCCTCAAGGGGACCCTGCCCGAGCAGAGCGGCAAGTGGGCCGTCGCCCCGATGCCCAGCTGGGACGGGAAGCCGGCCAGCGGCATGCTCGGCGGCTCCACCTTCGCGGTGACGAAGACCAGCAAGAAGGCGGAGGCGGCGGTCGAGTTCGCCACCTGGATGTCGACCACCGAGGACGGCATCAAGGCCCGCATCGAGTCCGGCACTTCGAGCGCCTTCCCGGCCGCCGCGTCCCTGCGCCCGGTCGCGAAGAAGGCGTTCGACGCCGGCTTTTACGGCGGCGAGGACATCTACCAGGTGTTCGACGAGGCCGCGACGTCCATCGGCCCGGACTGGAGCTGGGGCCCGACGACCGGCACCACGAACACCACGATGAAGGACGAGTTCGGCAAGGTCGCCAGCGGTGGCACCACCGTCAAGGACGCGGTGAAGGCCGGACACGACGCCACGGTCGCCGAGCTGAAGAAGCGCGGTCTGAAGGTCGAGGACGCAGGCTGATGAGGCACGCCCGGACAACCAGAGCCGCCGCGATCCTGCTGGGGCCCTTCTTCGTACTGTTCACCTTGGCCATGGTGCTGCCGATCGGATACGCGGTCTGGCTCAGCCTGTTCACCGAGAAGCAGTCCGGCCTGGGCTTCGGCGGCACCGAGACCGTCTTCAGCGGGCTCGACAACTACACGGCGGCCCTGGGTGACCGGGCGTTCCGCGAGGGCTTCGGCGTACTCCTCGGATACTGCCTGTTCTACATTCCGCTGCTGCTCGTCGGAGCCCTCGCCCTCGCCCTGCTGCTGGACTCCACACTGGCCCGCGCCCGCCGGTTCTTCCAGCTCGCGCTGTTCCTGCCGCACGCCGTGCCCGGCATCATCGCCGCGCTGATCTGGGTGTACCTCTACACACCGCAGCTCAGCCCGGTGGTCAGCGCCATGGAGTCCGGCGGGATCGGCTTCGACTTCTTCTCGCCCGACGGGGCACTGCCCTCCATCGTGAACATCGCGCTGTGGGAGTGGCTCGGCTACAACATGGTGATCTTCTACGCCGCGTTGCAGGCCATCGACCGCTCCGTGCTCGAAGCGGCCACGGTCGACGGTGCGGGCGCCTGGCGCGTCGCGATCGCCATCAAGGTCCCGCTGATCCGCGCCTCGGTCGTGATGGTCGCGCTGTTCACCGTCATCGGCTCGCTCCAGCTCTTCACCGAACCACTGATCCTCAACAAGGGGACGGGCTCCGCCGTCTCCTCCACCTGGACGCCGAACATGTACGCGTACACCGCGGCCTTCGAACGCAACGACTACGGACTCGCCGCGGCCGCCTCCGTCCTGCTGGCGCTCACCGCCGCGCTGCTGTCCTTCGTCGTGACCCGCTTCACCGGCCGGAAGGGCAAGAAAGCATGAGTTCCCCCGCCTCCCGCGGCCGCTGGATGTCGAAGACCGCGGTCAACGGTTTTCTGCTGCTCGCCGTCGTCTACATGCTCTTCCCGCTCGTCTGGCTGGTCACCGCCGCCACCAAGGACACCGGTGGACTGCTCGCCGGCAACGCGTTCTCCTTCGACGGGTTCAACCTCGGCGAGAACCTGTCGAACCTGGCCTCCTACGGCGACGGCATCTACTTCCGCTGGTACCTCAACAGCCTCGGCTACGCGGGCGGCGGCGCGCTCGTCTGCTCGCTGATCTGCGTCGCCGCGGGGTACGCCTTCGACAAGTACACGTTCCGGGGCAAGGACCAGCTGTTCGGCCTGGTGCTGATGGGCGTGCTGGTCCCCACCACCGCGCTGGCCCTGCCGATGTATCTGCTGGCGTCCAAGGCCGGTCTGGTGAACACCTACTGGTCGGTGCTGATCCCGGTGCTGGTCAACCCGTTCGGCGTGTATCTCGCCCGGGTGTTCTGCGCGGGGTACATACCCAACGAGGCCCTGGAGGCGGCCCGTATCGACGGGGCGGGTGAGCTGCGCACCTTCTGGTCCGTCGGTCTGCCCATGGTCATGCCGGGCTTCGTGACCGTCTTCCTCTTCCAGTTCACCGCGATCTGGAACAACTTCTTCCTCCCCCTCGTGATGCTCTCGGACCGCAAACTGTTCCCGCTGAGCCTCGGGCTGTACTCGTGGAACACCAACACCCATGGCGAGCCGAGCTTCTACCCCCTCGTCGTCACCGGGTCCCTCCTCGCCGTCATCCCGCTGATCGTCGCCTTCGTCTCCCTGCAGCGGCACTGGAAGGCGGGACTGACCGCCGGAAGCGTCAAGTGACCGTCCACGCGAGCCCCGAGGAGTACGAGTTCCACCATGCCGCACGCCACTGACAACCGGCCCAGGGCCCTGCTCGCGATGGGCCCCGGCATCGCCGGGCGCCTCCTCACCGAACGCCACCACACCCGGCTGGCCGCCCTCGCCCGTACGGACACCCGTCTGGTCGCCCACGACCTGGCCGAGCCGACGCCCGAGGTGGCCGCCGCGCTCGCCGAGGCCGAGGTGCTGTTCACCTGCTGGGGCGCGACGCCGCTCACCGCACCGGTGCTGGCCGCCGCGCCGCGGCTGCGCGCGGTGGTGCACGCGGCCGGCTCGGTCAAGCACCACATCACCGACGCCTGCTGGGAACGCGGCATCGCCGTCACCTCGGCGGCCGGGGCCAACGCGCTGCCGGTCGCCGAGTTCACCCTCGCGGCGATCCTGTTCGCGGGCAAGCGCGTCCTGCATTCCGCGGACCGCTACCGTGCCCTGCGCGCCGACCACGACTGGCTCGCGGAGCTGGACGGCTCCGGCAACTACCGCCGCACGGTCGGCATCATCGGGGCCTCCCGCATCGGCCGCCGGGTGATCGAGCTGCTGCGCCCCTTCGACCTGGACGTCCTGCTGTACGACCCCTACGTCGACGCGGAACGGGCCGCGGGGCTGGGTGCCCGTCTCAGCACGCTCGACGAGCTGTGCGCGAGCAGTTCCGTGGTCTCGGTGCACGCCCCGCAGCTCCCCGAGACGCGCCACCTCATCGGCGCCGCCCAGCTGGCCGCGATGCCGGCGGGCGCGACGCTCATCAACACCGCGCGGGGCTCGCTGGTCGACGAGGACGCGCTGCTTCCCGAGCTGACGAGCGGCCGGCTGCACGCGGTGCTGGATGTGACGCACCCCGATCCGCCCCGTGCGTCCTCGCCGTTCTACGACCTGCCGAACGTGCTGCTGACTCCTCATGTCGCGGGCTCGCTCGGCAATGAGCTGCACCGGATGGCGGACCAGGCGCTGGACGAGCTGGAACGGTTCGCGACCGGCCGCCCGTTCGCGGACCCGGTCCACGGCGACGCGCAGTCCCGCTCGGCGTAGCTCAAGCCCCGGCGCCTTCAGCCTCGCCGGCTCTTTCGGGCTCGCCGGCCTCCTCAAGCCCCTCCGGCGATTGAGGAGCGGGGTGCGGGGCAGAGCCCCGGGTGCTCCGCCCCGGACCCCCGCGCCTCAAACGCCGGCGGGGCTGGATGTGCCCGGATACGGAGGGCGAAGCTGACGGGCCAGGCTGGATGTGCCCGGATACGCAGGGCGAAGCTGAACGCGCAGGGTTGGATGTGCCCGGATACGCGCGGCGAAGCTGACGGGCCAGGCCGGATGTGCCCGGATACGCACGGCAAAGCTGAACGCGCAGGGCTGGATGTGCCCGGATACGCGCGGCGAAGCTGACGGGCCAGGCCGGATGTGCCCGGATACGCACGGCGAAGCTGAACGCGCGGGGCTGGATGTGCCCGGATACGCGCGGCGAAGCTGACGTGCCAGGCCGGATGTGCCCGGATACGCACGGCGAAGCTGAACGCGCAGGGGCCGGACGCGCGAAAGGCCCGGTACCCCTTGTGGGGTACCGGGCCTCACCGCTTGCGCGGAGAGCTACCCGCTAGTGCGAGTGACCGTGGCCGTGGCCGGCATCGGCCTCTTCCTCGGCCGGCTTCTCGACGACCAGGGTCTCGGTCGTGAGGAGCAGCGACGCGATGGACGCGGCGTTCTCCAGCGCGGAGCGGGTGACCTTGACCGGGTCGATGACGCCGGCCTTCACCAGGTCGCCGTACTCGCCGGTCGCGGCGTTGAAGCCCTGGCCCTTGTCGAGCTCGGAGACCTTCGAGGTGATGACGTAGCCCTCGAGGCCCGCGTTCTCCGCGATCCAGCGGAGCGGCTCGACGGCGGCGCGGCGCACGACCGCGACACCGGTGGCCTCGTCGCCGGTCTTGCCGAGGTTGCCCTCGAGGACCTTGACGGCGTGGACCAGAGCGGAGCCACCACCGGAGACGATGCCCTCCTCGACCGCGGCGCGGGTCGCGGAGATGGCGTCCTCCAAACGGTGCTTCTTCTCCTTGAGCTCCACCTCGGTGGCCGCACCGACGCGGATCACGCAGACACCGCCGGCCAGCTTCGCCAGGCGCTCCTGGAGCTTCTCGCGGTCCCAGTCGGAGTCCGTGGACTCGATCTCGGCCTTGATCTGGTTGACGCGGCCCTTGACCTCGTCGGACTTGCCGCCGCCGTCGACGATGGTCGTGTCGTCCTTGGAGACGGTGACGCGGCGGGCGGTGCCCAGCACGTCGAGACCGGCGCCGTCCAGCTTGAGGCCGACCTCCTCGGCGATGACGGTCGCACCGGTGAGGGTGGCGATGTCACCGAGCATGGCCTTGCGGCGGTCACCGAAGCCCGGGGCCTTCACCGCGACGGCGTTGAAGGTGCCACGGATCTTGTTGACGACCAGGGTCGACAGGGCCTCGCCCTCGACGTCCTCGGCGATGATCAGCAGCGGCTTGGACGCACCGGCCTGGATGACCTTCTCCAGGAGCGGCAGCAGCTCCTGGATCGAGCCAATCTTGCCCTGGTGGATCAGGATGTACGGGTCGTCGAGGACGGCCTCCATACGCTCCTGGTCGGTCACCATGTACGGGGACAGGTAGCCCTTGTCGAAGGCCATGCCCTCGGTGAACTCAAGGTCCAGACCGAAGGTGTTGGACTCCTCGACGGTGATGACACCGTCCTTGCCGACCTTGTCCATCGCGTCCGCGATGAGGTCGCCGACCTGGCTGTCCTGTGCGGAGAGCGCGGCCACGGCGGCGATGTCGGACTTGTCGTCGATCGGGCGGGCGGTCGCGAGGAGCTCCTCGGACACGGCCTTGACCGCGGCGTCGATGCCCTTCTTCAGGGCGGCCGGGGAGGCACCCGCCGCCACGTTGCGCAGGCCCTCGCGGACGAGCGCCTGAGCGAGCACGGTGGCGGTGGTCGTACCGTCACCCGCCACGTCGTTGGTCTTGGTCGCCACCTCCTTCACCAGCTGGGCACCGAGGTTCTCGTACGGGTCATCCAGCTCGACCTCGCGCGCGATGGTGACACCGTCGTTGGTGATGGTGGGCGCACCGAACTTCTTGTCGATGACGACGTTGCGGCCCTTGGGACCGATCGTCACCTTCACCGTGTCGGCAAGCTTGTTGACGCCGCGCTCGAGGGCGCGACGGGCGTCCTCGTCGAACTTCAGGATCTTCGCCATGGAGCTGAACTGTCCTCTCAAAACAAGAACTGCGCCCCTCGCCGCCCGGCTAGTTATTTCGCAGGGGGCCAGGGGCGCAGAACAGAAGCAAACGTGGGTGAATTACTTCTCGATGATCGCGAGCACGTCGCGAGCCGAGAGAACGAGGTACTCCTCGCCGTTGTACTTCACCTCGGTGCCGCCGTACTTGCTGTACAGCACGACATCGCCGGTCTTGACGTCGAGCGGAAGGCGCTCGCCGTTCTCGAAGCGGCCCGGTCCCACGGCCAGGACGACGCCCTCCTGGGGCTTCTCCTTGGCGGTGTCGGGAATGACCAGGCCGGAGGCCGTGGTCTGCTCGGCGTCGAGCGGCTGGACCACAATGCGGTCCTCGAGCGGCTTGATCGCAACCTTGGTGCTGGTCGACACGATCCGGTCTCCCCCTTCGGAGATCTCACGGGGTTAACAGTCTTTGGTCGGCGACCAGGTGGGCCCGTCGTCGCGGGTGCCGGACCTGCCGGTCGCACAGTACTGCTGGCACTCTCCAGTGGGGAGTGCCAGCACTGAGACTATGACCGCGATTAGCACTCGGTCAAGCGGAGTGCCAATTCACGCCCCTCGTGGCGCCCATGTCGTACGACGTCACGGCCCGGACCCGGCTCGAACCGGCCCTGCCACAGGGAGAACGTCCGGCCCCTCCCGGCCGTTCCGGACTCCTGCGGCCGGCCGCAGGCGACGACGACCATCGAGCCAGGTGCCCCGTGGTCACCGCGCACCGCCGCCGGCCGCACCTCCGCCGGACTCCGCGGCCGGTTCACCCGCTGCGCGGCCTTGCGGCCCAGCCGTTCGATCGGGTCCACCGACTGCGCGCAGCCGGTGGTGGCGGTCAGGAGCGCACCGGCGGCCAGCAGTCCGGCCAGCAGCCGGTGCGCCCCTCTCATACGTAGTCCTCCAGCCGGGCCACGGCGTATCCCTTGTCCGTGATGACCTTCATGACGGCCCGGACCAGGTCGGGCATGGAGCCCTTCCAGTCCTTCTTGCCGCGGAAGTGCGTGAGGATGATGTCTCCGGGGTGCAGGTCCTGGTCCTCCTCCCGCCACTCCATGTGGTCGGGGAAGGCCTCCTCCGACCACAGGGGTACGGCGGTGATGCCGCAGGACTTGGCGATCCGGAGGGTGTCGCCGTTGTAGTTGCCGTACGGCGGCCGGAAGAGCCGGGGGCGCTCGCCGTACTGCTTCTCGATGATGTCCTGCTGGTCGCAGATCTCCTGCTTCTGCTCGCCGTAGGAGAGGCCCGGCAGATAGCGGTGGTTGAGCGTGTGGTTGTTGAGGGTGACGCCACGGGACTGCGCGTCCTTGAAGTACCCGTAGTCGTCGCTCACCAGGTAGTCGCTGAGGAACGCGCTGTACGGGATGTTCAGGTCCGACATCATCCGCAGCAGCTCGGGGTCCTTGTCGCCCCCGTCGTCCATCGTCAGGAAGACGATCTTTTTGTCGGTCGGGACCGTGGTGAAGACCGGCGGCAGCGAGTCGTCACCGCCCTCGACCTCGAAGCCCTTGCGGGTGGTGATGTGCGGCTTCACGGCGGGCGGGACGGGCGCGGCCAGCGGCGTGCTCGCCAGGCCCCACTTCTTGGCGGCGACCGCACGGGCGGCCTGGGCGAGGCGCGCCTTCTCGGCCTGCGCGGCACGCGTGCCCGCCGCCCCCGCGTTCCCGGCCGGGCCGCCCGGCTGCCCGGCGAGGGCCTTGGCTCCCGGCCCGGCCCCGGTCGCGGTGCTGCTGTCGGTCCCGGCCGCGCAGCCGGAGCCGACCGCGGCGACCAGGAGCGCGGCCAGGACCGCGTAACCGGGCCGGCGCCGCAGGTATCCCCGGCCACGCCCCGGCCCGCTCCGCACCGACCCGCTCCGCACCGACCCGTCCCGCACCGGCTCCGTCCGCATCTGCGCCGGCTCCGCCCGCACCTGTTCCTCCTGCCCCGGTCTGCGCCGCTTCATGGTTGATTCTTCCTTTTGTCGTACAAGCTGCATGGCGCCGCATACTGCCAGTCCGTGATCGGGCTCCCGGGCCGACACCGCCGCCGGGCCCGCACGGTCCCCCGGCTGGCTCACAATGGGGCAGGTGAACGCTCTCGCCCCGACCGGCCCGCCCGACGCCCCCGACCCTTCCGGCACCCCGAACCCCCTCGCCGGCTTCCTGGCGCTGCGCACCCCGGAGGGCGCCGGGCTGCTGGACGGGCTGCGGTCGTACGACCCCGCGACGGAACTCGCCACCGCCACCCGGCTGCGCCGCACCCACCCGGCCGGCCTCGTCTCGGCGGCGCTGGGGCAGGCCCGGCTGCGGCAGCGGGCGGTGGCGAAGTTCGGCGCCGAGGACGCGCACCGGATGTTCTTCACGCCGAACGGGGTGGAGCAGGCGACCCGCACCTCGGTGGCGGCCCACCGCGCCGGACGGTTCGCGGGCACCGGGGTGCGCAGCGTCGCCGACCTGTGCTGCGGCATCGGCGGGGACGCCATCGCGCTGGCCCGCGCCGGGATCTCCGTCCTCGCCGTGGACCGCGACCCGCTGACCGCCGAGGTGGCCAGGGCCAATGCCGCCGCGCTCGGCCTGGACACGCTGATCGAGGTGCGGTGCGCCGATGTCACGGAGATCGACACCTCGCCGTACGACGCGGTGTTCGTCGACCCGGCCCGCCGGGGCGGCCGCGGCCGGATCTTCGACCCGGAGGCCTACTCCCCGCCCCTCTCCTGGGCGACCGCCGCCGCACTGAAGGCCCCCAGGGCGGCGCTGAAGATCGCCCCGGGAGTCCCGCACGAGGCGATCGGCCCGCAGGCGGAGGCCGAGTGGATCTCGGACGGCGGCGACGTGAAGGAGGCGGTGCTCTGGTTCGGCGAGGGCTTCGAGGCCGGCGCGTACCGCGCCACGCTGCTCCCGTCCGGAGCCACCCTGTCGGCCCCGGCCGTGCTGCCCGCCCCGCCGGTCGGACCGGTCGGCCGCTATCTGTACGAGCCGGACGGCGCGGTGATCCGGGCCCATCTGGTCGCCGACATCGTGAACCGGTGCGGCGGCCGGCTGATCGACGGGATGATCGCGTACGTCACCAGCGACGAGCTGTACGAATCGCCGTACACGGCCGGGTACGAGATCACCGATCGGCTCCCGTTCAACATGAAGCGGCTGAAGGCGCTGCTGCGCGAGCGGAAGGTCGGCGTCCTGACGGTCAAGAAGCGCGGCTCACCGGTCGAACCGGAGGAGCTGCGACGGAAGATGAAGCTCCAGGGCCCGAACCGGGCCACCGTCTTCCTGACCCGGGTCGCGGACGCTCCGACGATGCTGATCGGCCACCCCGTGACCGGCCCGGAGGCCGGCCGGGGCTGAAGACCGGAACTCAGGAGGACCGGGGCTGAAGACGGGAGCCGGCCGGGCCCGGGGTCTACGCGAGGTCGGTCAGGTCGTCGGCGTACACCTGGGAGAGCGGCTGCGGGCCGACGTACTGCTGGCAGTTGCACTGCCCCGACTCGAAGCGGACCGGCTTCTTCTGCTCGTCCCAGGCGGTCGGCACCTCGACCAGCTCGTGGCACTTGCCCTGCTTGTCGTGCTTGGCGAGGTGGTGCGTGCAGCCGCAGACCGGCTCCGGCGGCTTGTGCGCCGCCTCGACGGCCAGCCGTTCCTGCCGGTCGGCCTCCAGCAGCTCCAGCTTGCGGGTGTGCCGGTTACGCAGCGCGGTGCGGCCGTTGTCGACGAGCCAGCCGAATCCGCCCGTCCAGAAGATGATGAGCAACCACCAGTACCACTGCATGAGCCGTCCTCCCCCTGAAGTCCTTCGTGTACGCGCCAAGGATAGAGCCGGAGTCAGCGGTGCGCCCCGCCGCCGGAGGAGATCAGCGGCGCGGGCGCGGGCGCCCCGATCAGCACCCGGATCACCCAACGCCGGTGCAGGACCGCCTTGGTGACCCCGATGATCCCGATGAGCCAGCCGACGAACCCGAGACCCATGACGAGGGCCATCAGGCCGTAGGTGTCGTCGCCCCTGACCGCGCCGGCCGGAACGGCGACGCAGGCGTACAGCCCGAAAGCGCACAGGAGGAAGGAACCCAGCAGCCAGACCAGACTCGTGCCGGGCAGCCGGAGCGCACGGTCACCCGCCGCGTCACGGTCCAGTTCGCCCCACAGCGCGAGCAGTCGGCGCACCTGCCGGTCGCGGCGCAGCCCGACGACGACGAGGATGACGGCCGGCACCAGGCAGCACACGCCCAGGGCGAGGAAGACCACGCCGAAGACGGCGCTGAAGACGTCGTACGACTCCTCGAAGGTGATGAGCGCCGTGCCGGCCAGCGACCAGCCGAGCGCGCCGAGCCCACCCCGGAGCCACAGCATCCCGAGCCGCGCCGGCCCCAGGTGCATCGTCACCAGCTCGCCGAGGATCAGGGCCCGGTCGGCGAGCAGCGCTCCCCGGTCGGGCCAGGTGCGTATCTCCACGGGCGGCGGTGGCGGGGGCAGCGCTGAACGGCGGGACATGCGCGCGACCCTACCGAGTGCCGGGCGCACGGCCTTCCGCCGCCGTTCGCCGGGGCCGGTGCTCAGACGTTGCGCAGCGCCTCGACGTCGAGCCGCTTCATGCCGAGCATCGCCTTCATCGCGCGGGCCGCCTTGTCCGGGTCCGGGTCGGTCAGGGCCTCACCGAGGCCGGGCGGGACGATCTGCCAGGAGACGCCGAACTTGTCCTTGAGCCAGCCGCACTGACTCTCCTGTCCGCCGTCCGCGGTGAGCTTGTCCCAGAGCGCGTCCGCCTCCTCCTGCGACTCGCAGTCGACGGAGAGGGAGACCGCCTCGCTGAAGGGGAACTCGGGGCCGCCGTTGAAGGCGATGTACTCGGTGCCCGCCAGCCGGAACCGTACGGTCATCACGGCGCCCGCCTCGCCCGGTGCGGCCGCGGTCCAGCGGGTCACGTCCACGACGCCGGAGTCGCCGCCGACGACCGAGATGTAGTGCGCGGCGGCCGCCTCGGCCTGGTTGTGGTCGAACCACAGGAACGTGGTGATCTTCTGCATGGTCGTTCTCCTCACGCGGTGGTGCGGACGGTCGTGCAGGGTGGACCGGTCGCGGGCCCGGAACTCATCGGCCGGCCCGGCCGAGGAGCGTCGCCCGGTCGAGCAGCATCGCCCGTTCCCGCTCGTTGCGGGTCAGCTCGGCCGCCCGTACGAACTCGGCGCGTGCCTCGTCCGTACGCCCCATCCTGGCCAGCAGATCCCCGCGGACGCTCGGCAGCAAGTGGTACGCCTTGAGGGCGGGGTCCGCGGCCAGCGCGTCGACCAGGACCAGACCGGCCGCCGGGCCCTCGGCCATGGAGACGGCGACGGCGCGGTTGAGCTCGACGACGGGGGACGGGGTCAGGGCGCTGAGGCGGTCGTAGAGCGCCGCGATGGCGGCCCAGTCGGTGTCCTCGTACCGCGCCGCCCGTGCGTGGCAGGCGACGATCGCGGCCTGGAGCGCGTACGGGCCGAGGGCCTGCCCCGCCGCGCCCGCTGTTTCACTCGCCCGGAGCAGCGCGGCGTAGCCGCGGCGGATCAGCAGCCGGTCCCAGCGGGCCCGGTTCTGGTCGGCGAGCAGCACCGGTGCGCCGTCCGGTCCGGTCCTGGCGGCGGTGCGCGAGGCCTGGAGCTCCAGCAGCGCGGCCAGTCCGTGCACCTCGGGCTCCTGCGGCATCAGGCCGGTCAGCACCCGGACCAGCCGCAGGGCGTCCTCGCAGAGCGCCGGGCGCAGCCAGTCGTCCCCGGCGGTCGCGGCGTAGCCCTCGTTGAAGACGAGGTAGATGACTTCGAGCACCGATCGGAGCCGGGCGGCGCGCTCGGGTCCGTACGGCACCTCGAACGGGACGCCGGCCCGGCCGAGCGTCCGCTTGGCCCGGACGATCCGCTGGGCGACGGTCGGCTCGGAGGTGAGGAACGCGCGGGCGATCTCCTCGGTGGTGAGGCCGCCCAGCAGCCGCAGGGTGAGGGCGATCCGGGCCTCGGTGGAGAGCACCGGATGGCAGGAGGTGAAGATCAGCCGCAGCAGGTCGTCGTCGATGCCGTCGGGATCGGCCGGGCCGGGCTCCGGGCCCCGGCCCGCCCCGTCGAGGTCGCGGCCCATCTCGGCCAGCTTGCGGGCGTACGTCTCGCGGCGGCGCACGAGGTCGATGGCGCGGTGCTTGGCTGTGGCCATGAGCCAGGCTCCCGGATTGTCCGGGACGCCCGACTCCGGCCACTGTTCCAGCGCGGCGACCAGGGCGTCCTGCGCGAGCTCCTCGGCGATGCCCACGTCCCGGACGATCCGGGCGACACCGGCGATGATCCGCGCGGACTCGATCCTGAAAACCGTCTCAACCGCGCTCGCTGCCGTCACGGCCACCCATCAGAGCAGCCGCTCCGGACCCCCGCAAGCGCGGCCGGGACCAGGTCGCGTTTTTGAAGTCCCGTCTGTCTCGCGTGGTCCGGGCGGCCGACGCTACTTCTGAAACACTCCCTGGTGGCGGCGGTCGCTCAGCCTTCGTCGATGGCGCGGACCTCGGAGGTGACGCTCCAGGACTCCGGGTGGACCTGGAGGAACCGCCTGGTCCACTCCAGTGCCTCCTCCTTGTCCTTGCACTGGAGGATCGCGTAGCCGCCGACGACCTCCTTGGTCTCCGTGAAGGGGCCGTCGGTGTAGCTGAGCCTGCCCCCGGACCAGTGGACGCGGGTGGCCTGGGAGGTCGGGGCGAGACCGGCCGTCTCCAGCATCACCCCGGCGTTGCTGATCTCCTCGAACAGGGCGCCCATCCGCTTCTCCAGGTCGGGATCGGGCTCGAAATCGGCGGCGGCCCGCTCGTCGATGCGGATGAGTGACATGAAGCGCGGCATGGTGACTCCTCGGGTCGGGAGGGCGGGGACCCTTTCCCCGCCTCTCACCCCTGCGTCGAACGGGACAGGGCCGGATCGACAGCTCCCCCGGAATTCTTCTGAGAATCTTCCGGGTCGGCCACCGGAACGCCCGCCGAGCCGGTTCCGGGAGGGGTCGCCGTCCCGGCTCCCGGTCGCGCGGGAGCGGGACCAGCGCCGCCGGCGCCCCCGCCGCGAGCAGTCCGGCGGCGGCCCAGCTGACCGACCGGAACGCGCTGTGGATGGTCGAGGAGATCATCGACTGCGCGCTCGCCTGCGGCCTGACCCCCGGGCAGGCGGTACGCGCCTACCGGACGATCCGGAGCTACGTCTACGGCGACCTGGTCTTCCGCCGGGCGGCCGACCGCCGGGCCGAACACCCGCCGTCCAAGCGGTACTTCCCCGACGTGGTCACCGACGCGGACGCGGCGGAGCTGCCCCGCCTCACCGCGATCAAGGACGACTGGCGGGCGTACGCCGCCTACTACGACGTGGTGGACGAGCTCGACGCGATCGTCACCGGTCTGCTGACCCGAGGGACTCGAAGCGCCAGCGGTGCACCGGCCGGGTGACGAGCCCCGCGTCCGGCTCGGGCAGCTCCGGCAGCTCGTCGCCGTACGCGCCCTCCCACCAGGTGATGACCAGGACCCGGTCCTGCGGGGCGCGCAGCAGCTCGCTGCGCAGCGGCGGCCGGGCCAGCTCGCCCGCACGGGCCCGCGCCCACGCCAGCAGCTCCGCGCCCCGGCCGTCGGTGGCGCGGGCCTCCCACATCAGGGCGACCGTCGTACCGCTCATGAGTAGAGGTTGTCCTTGCTGATCTCGTGCACGTGATCGTGCGAGTGCGCGTGGCCGTGGGCGCCCGGTACGTGCGTCTCGGTCACCGGCAGCGAGGAGTCGGCCGACAGCTCCAGGTCGGAGGCCGGCCGGTTGCGGGCCACCATCTCCGCGCCCAGTGCCGCGACCATCGCGCCGTTGTCGGTGCACAGTCCCGGCCGGGGCACCCGCAGCCGGATACCGGCGCGCTCGCAGCGCTCCTGGGCGAGTGCCCGCAGCCGCGAGTTGGCCGCGACCCCGCCGCCGATCATCAGGTGGTCGACGCCCTCGTCCTTGCAGGCGCGGACGGCCTTGCGGGTGAGCACGTCCACCACGGCCTCCTGGAAGGACGCCGCCACGTCCCGTACCGGCACCTCCTCGCCGGCCGCGCGCTTCGCCTCGATCCAGCGGGCGACGGAGGTCTTCAGGCCGGAGAAGGAGAAGTCGTACGCGGGGTCGCGCGAGCCGCTCAGACCGCGCGGGAACGCTATGGCCTTCGGATCGCCCTCCTTCGCGAGACGGTCGATGACCGGGCCGCCGGGGAAGCCGAGGTGCAGCACCCGGGCGATCTTGTCGAAGGCCTCGCCCGCCGCGTCGTCGATGGTCGCGCCCAGCGGCCGTACGTCGTTGGTGATGTCCGGCGCCAGCAGCAGCGAGGAGTGCCCGCCGCTGACCAGCAGCGCCATGGTCGGCTCGGGCAGCGGGCCGTGCTCCAGCTGGTCGACGCAGATGTGCGAGGCCAGGTGGTTCACCCCGTACAGCGGCTTGTTCAGCGCGTACGCGTACGCCTTCGCCGCCGAGACGCCGACGAGCAGGGCGCCCGCCAGTCCCGGACCGGCGGTGACGGAGATGCCGTCGAGGTCGCGGCCGCTGACCCCGGCCTCCTTCAGGGCGCGTTCGATGGTCGGGACCATGGCCTCCAGATGTGCGCGGGAGGCGATCTCCGGGACGACGCCGCCGAAGCGCGCGTGCGTGTCGACGCTGGAGGCGACGGCGTCGGCGAGCAGCGTCGTCCCGCGGACGATGCCGACGCCGGTCTCGTCGCAGGAGGTCTCGATGCCGAGTACGAGCGGTTCGTCAGCCATCAGTCAGTCTCTGTCTCTTGTACGGGTGCCTGTACGTCTTCTTCGTGCACGTGCAGGCGCATGACGAGCGCGTCGATGTTGCCCGGCTGGTAGTAGCCGCGGCGGAAGCCGATCGGTTCGAAGCCGAAGCGCTCGTACAGCTTCTGCGCCCGGGTGTTGTCGACCCGGACCTCAAGGAGCACCTCGGCGCACTCGAAGGCCGTGGCGTGCTTCAGCAGATCGGTCAGCAGCTCGGAGCCGAGGCCGCCGCCCCAGTGGTCGCGGGAGACGGCGATCGTCTGTACGTCGGCGAGGTCGCCGGCCGCCGCCAGTCCCGCGTACCCGACGATCCGGCCGGTGACCGGGTCCTCGGCGACCACGTAGCGGCGGGTGGCCTGCGGGCCGCGGGCGTACGCCAGCTCGGACCAGAACATGCCGGGTGACCAGGCGTCGTCCGGGAACAGCTCGTGTTCGAGGCCGAGCACGGGGTCGATGTCCCACCAGCGCATCTCGCGCAGCACAGCGGTCGCGGTGGTCACTTCGGGGTGACCACCTTGTAGTTCTTCGGAACCTGCGCGTCGGGCCTGCGGAGGTAGAGCGGCTGCGGCGGCAGCAGGCCGGCGCCCGCGGCGAGGCGCTCGGCGGCGAGGGCGGCCAGGGCGCCGGCCGCGACGTGCTCGGGGCCGCGCGCGTCCGGGAACGCGTCGGGGTAGAGCACCGCGCCCGCGCCGACCACGGGGACCCCGGCGAGCTCGGCCGCGATGTCGGCGGGCCGGTCGACGGCGGGTTCACCGGTCCGGGTGCGGGGGTCCTCGTACCGCGCCCAGTAGACCTCCTTGCGGCGGGCATCCGTCGCGACGGCGAACGGTCCCTCCAGGCCGGCCTGTCCGGCGGCGTACGCGAGGCCGTCCAGGGTGCACAGCCCGTGCACGGGCACGGACAGCGCCGACCCGAACGTCGCGGCCGTCACCAGGCCGACCCGCAGTCCGGTGTACGGGCCGGGGCCGACGCCCACGACCACGTCCGTCACGGCGTCGAGCTTCACCCCGGCGGCGGCGAGGACCCGGTCGACGGCGGGCAGCAGCAGCTCCCCGTGCCTCCGGGCGTCGACCTGACCGGACTCGGCGACGACACGGGTCCCGTCGTACAGGGCGACGGTGACGGCAGGGGTGGCGGTATCCATAGCGAGCAAGAGCACGCAAACAGCCTACGGCTCCGGCGCGGGGGGCGACCGCGCCCCGTACGGCGTCCCGGTACCGGGGGGCACGGCTGCTACCGTCACCGGGTATACGCGGAGTACGTGTAAACGCTTGTACGACAACCCAACGGCGAAAGAGGCGCGCACGGTGGCAAGGGGCAGCTCAGGAATCGTGGCCGCGCTCACCGCGGCGGCCGTAGCCGTGGTCGGTCTCCTGGCGTACCAGGCATCGGCGAACGTCCCCGACACAGTCGCCCCCAAGCCGAAGGCGTCCTCCAGCAGCACGCCCCCCGGGGCGGGCCACGCCAAGCCGAAGCCGAAGAAGGACCCGCTCGCGGTGCCGGCCTCCTCGGGCACGGGGATGCGGGTGGTGTACGCGCTGGACGACCGGCGGGTGTGGCTGGTCGACGCGAAGGGCAAGTCGACGCGGACCTTCACGGTCATGCCGAGCGCGGTGAGCGCGCTTCCGGGGACGTACCAGGTCACCTCGCGCTCCGGCACCGTCACCGGCTCCGACGGGGTACCGATCGAGCACGTGGTGCGGTTCGCGACGACCGGCGACGTGGCCATCGGCTTCAGCGCCGCGCAGGACGGCTCGATGGAGAGCCCGGACCCGACCCTGAAGGCGGGCGGCGTACGGATGTCCCGTGCGAACGGCGACGCGGTGTGGACGTTCGCCACGGTCGGCGCGAAGGTGGTCGTGATCCCGTAGGACGGGTCAAATCAGCCCGTCCGGCGATTGAGGACGTCTTTGGGCTCAAGCGGCACCGGCCCGGGGTTCCGTCCTCAAACGCCGGACAGGCTGAACGTGCCGGACCGGCTTGATGTGCGTCAGGCGCGGTCAGGGGCCGAGGGCGTGCCCTCTCGTGGCGCGGCAGCCACCGCCGCGCCCGGCCGCTCCACACCCGGCGGCGTGGACACCGCGATCGCCGCCGCCCCCGCGGCCAGCAGATCCCGCATCGATACCGCCCGCGGCGGCTGCCGCACTTCGTGCTCGGATGTCGGCATGGACGCCTCCTGGGACTCCGGTGGAAGGCACGGTTAGGCAGACCTAACCTGCTCTCGCCCTCCATGTCACCACGCCCGCCCCGCCGCGCGCAACAATTTGCCGACACCGTGTCGGAAAGCGGGTGCGCGGGCCCGGAGATCACCCGGAGATCACCCGGAGATCACTCGACGCCTCTTACGCCTCACCAGGCCCGTTGTCCTCGTCCACCACCCACGGCGCCCACGGCGCGAGCCGCAGGCCCGCCCAGCGTGCGCCCACGCCCACCAGCGTCACCGCGCGCCGCTCGTCGTCCGTGTCACCGACCGCGCGGTCGATGAGCACCCGCAGCCGGTCGTCCGCCAGCTCCTCGACCTTGCCGTCGCCCCACTCGACGACCACCACCGAATCCGGCAGCGACACATCGAGGTCCAGGTCCTCCATCTCGTCGAGCCCGCCGCCCAGGCGGTACGCGTCGACGTGGACGAGCGCCGGGCCGTCGCCGAGCGCCGGGTGGACGCGGGCGATCACGAACGTGGGGGACGTGACGGCGCCACGCACCCCCAGGCCCTCGCCGAGGCCGCGGGTCAGGGTGGTCTTCCCGGCGCCGAGCTCGCCGGTGAGCATCACGAGGTCGCCGGGGCGCAGCACACCGGCGAGCCGGCGGCCCAGGGCCCGCATCTGTTCGGGGGACTCGACGGCCAGGTTCACGGTGACGGTGCCCGGCCCGGCGCCCTCGGCGACCTCAGCCGCCGGGCTGTTCTGCGGTGCTTCCATGCCCGCCAACGTTAGAGGATTCCGGTACGGCCCCCGCCCGCACCAACAGGTCGGCCAGCCGGTCCGTCACCGTCTCCGGGTGCTCCAGCATCACGAGGTGGCCGGCGTCCGGAACGATGACCAGCTCCGCGTCGGGCAGCTGGTCCGCGATCGCCTCGCTGTGCGAGCTGGGGGTCACCAGGTCCTTGTCGCCCGCCAGGATCAGCACCGGGACCTCGCGGAACAGGGGCAGCGCGGCGGTCTTGTCGTACTCGGTGAAGGCCGGGTAGAACTCCGCGACCACATCGATCGGCGTGGACTCGATGAGCCGCTCGGCGAATCGTTCGACCGCCGGGTCCACGTCCCGCGAACCGAACGAGTACCGCTTGATCAGCCCCGCGAACAGATCCGCGGTCGCCCGTCTCCCCCGCTCCACCAGCTCCGCCTGCGAGCCGAGCGCCTTCAGCACCCCGGGCAGCACGCGCCGTACCGCGTTCACGCCCGCCACCGGCAGCCCGAAGCTGACCTCGCCGAGCTTCCCGCTCGACGTGCCGACGAAGGCGACGGCGGCGACCCGGTCGCGGAACAGGGCCGGGTACTGGTCGGCGAGCGCCATCATCGTCATGCCGCCCATGGAGTGCCCGACCAGCACCAGGGGACCCTCGGGCGCGGCCGCGTCGATCACGGCCTTGAGGTCGCGGCCGAGCTGGTCGATGCCGACGTGGACGCCCTGCGCCTGCGCCCGGCCGCGCTCCGAGCGGCCGTGGCTGCGCTGGTCCCAGTGGACCGTGCGCACGAGGCCGCGCAGGGCCGCGCGCTGGAAGTGCCAGGAGTCCTGGCTGAGGCAGTAGCCGTGGCTGAAGACGACCGTGACGGGGGCGGGGGCCTTGCGCCCGAAGAGCCGGCGCCTGCGCGGACCGGCCGCGGTGCCGGGGGGCGTGCCGCCCGTGCCGGTGCCGCCGCCGGGTTCGACCTCGTCGATCTCGTAGTACAGCTCGGTGCCGTCGTCGGCCGCGGCCCGGCCCGGCAGCCCGCGCAGCGAGCCGTACGGGCCGGTGGCGTCCAGTGCCAGCCTGGCCCGTTTCCGCATCCCGCGGCCGACCGTCAGCCGCTCGACCGCGACACCGGCGGCCGCGCCCGCCGCGATCACGCCTATGGCGGCCCCGGCGATCCCCGCCCGGCGCCAGCCGACCGTCGAAGCGGCCGTCGCCATCGCGTCCCCCGCGCTGATCTCGCTCACCGTGCCGCGCTCCTCGTGGGTCGTGTCCGTCAGGTCAGGGCTGGTCGAACAGGTCGGAACGGGTCAGAACTGGTCCAGTCCGATCCAGTCCAGTCCGATCCAGTCCGATCCGGTCCGGTCCGTTCCGGTCTTCCGATCATGCTCTGATCGTGCCCGGTCAGGAACGCTTCCTCGTTCAGGACCCGGCCGACTTGCCGTCCGCCGTCCCGTCCCGGTAGACGCGCGGCACCCGGCCGCCGATCCGGGTGACGATCTCGTACGCGATCGTGTCCGCCGCCCGCGCCCAGTCCTCGGCGCTCGGCTCGCCCCGGTCCCCCGGGCCGAACAGCACGGCGTCGCTGCCCTCCTCGACCACGTCCCCGTCGAGGTCGACGACGAACTGGTCCATGGCCACCCGGCCCGCGACCGTCCGGCGGACGCCGCCGACCAGGACCGGGCCGCGGCCCGACGCATGGCGCGGGATGCCGTCCGCGTACCCCACCGGCACCAGGCCGAGCGTGGTCTCCCGGGACGTCGTGCAGTGGTGCCCGTAGCTGATGCCGTGCCCGGCCGGCACCCGCTTGACCAGGGCGACCGACGCGGCGAGCGTCATCACCGGACGCAGCCCGAAGCCCGCCGGGGTGCCCAGCTCCGGGCTGGGCGAGATGCCGTACATGGCGATCCCGGTCCGCACCAGGTCGAAGTGCGAATCGGGGACGGTCAGCGTCGCCGGGGAGTTGGCGATGTGCCGGACCTCGGGCTCGGCACCGGCCTTCTCGGCGTACGCCACCATGTCGCGGAACGCGTCCAGCTGGGCGGCGATGGAGGGGTGTCCGGGCTCGTCCGCGCAGGCGAAGTGGGACCAGAGGCCGGTGATCCGGACGGTGCCCGCCTCCTCGGCGGTGCGGGCGGCGGCGACGAGCTCGGGCCAGTCGGCGGGCTGGCAGCCGTTGCGCCCGAGACCGGTGTCGGCCTTGAGCTGGATACGGGCGGGGCGGCCCGCCTCGGCGGCCGCCGCGGTGACCTCGCGCAGCGCCCACATAGCGCTCACCGAGACGTCGACATCGGCCTCGATCGCCTCGCGCCAGGGCCCGCCGGGCGTCCACAGCCAGCACATCACCCGGCCGCCGAGCCCCGCCGCGCGCAGGGCGAGCGCCTCCTGCGGGGTGGCGGTGCCCAGCCAGGTGGCGCCCGCTTCCAGCGCGGCACGGGCGCAGGGCACCGCGCCGTGTCCGTACGCGTCGGATTTGACGACGGCCATGAGCTGCGCGCCGGACGCTCGGGCACGCAGAACGCGCACATTGGCGCGGAGTGCGGCGAGGTCGATCTCGGCACGGGCTCTCAAGGACGCTGTCTCGTTCATCGCGCCCAGTGTCTCAGAGCCGTACGGCACGGCCCCCCGGCCGCCGGTCGCGGCAGGGCGCGCCGCCGCTCCCGTCAGCCGTGGTGCAGCTCGTGTTCCAGGTGGTCGACGAGGACCGGTACATGGCTGTGCGGGACGTCCTTGACGGCCGTGACCAGCGTCACCGGGCCACCGTCGCGGACCAGTGCGACGAGTTCGCCGACGGCGGCGGTGTGCGCGGGATCGGTCAGTTCGGCGCGGTAGCGGTCGACGAAGTCGTCGTAACGGGTGCCGGAGCGGTCCTCGTGGTACCAGGAGCGCAGCTCCTTCGACGGGGTGAGGTCCTTGAGCCACTTGTCGATCGCGGCGCGCTCCTTGGCGACCCCGCGCGGCCAGAGCCGGTCGATCAGGACGCGGGTGCCGTCGCCGTCCTCCTGTGCGTCGTACACCCGGCGTACGCGCACGTCACCGTCACCGTTGCTGCCCACGACCGCTCACTCCCTCGCTGTCGCTGTCCCCCGCCTCCGCTCCCAGCATCGCTCAGGCCCGTACGTCCCGCCAGGCCGCCCGGATCGCCTCCGCGACGTCCTGCGCGGCGACCGGGGAGCCGTCCGAGGCGTGCCGGGCCGCGAGGCCGTGGAGGTGGGCGCCGACGGACGCGGCGTCGCGCGGGGCGAGGCCGGCGGCGAGCAGCGAGCCGGTCAGGCCGGAGAGCACGTCACCGCTGCCCGCGGTGGCCAGCCAGGAGGTGCCGGTCGGGTTGACCCGCACGGGGGTGCGCGGGGCGTCGGTGGCGACCAGCGTCGTCGAACCCTTGAGCAGGACCGTCGCACGGTACCGGGAGGCGAGTTCGCGTACGGCGTCGAGCCGCCCCGCCTCGACCTCCTCGCGGGGGACGCCGAGCAGCGCGGCGGCCTCCCCGGCGTGCGGGGTGAGGACGGTGGGGGCGGTGCGCGCCCGTACGGCTGCGGCGTCCAGCAGCCGCAGCCCGTCCGCGTCGACCAGCACCGGGACGTCCGCGGCCAGCACGTCGGAGACCGCCTCGACGGCGTCGGTGCCGTCCCCGAGCCCCGGCCCGACGACCCAGGCCTGCACCCGCCCGGCCTTCGACGGCGGGCCCGCGTGGACCAGGGTCTCCGGGTGCCGCGCGATGACCGCGTCCGCCCCCGGACCGACGTACCGCACCGCGCCGGCCCCGCCGCGCAGCGCCCCGGAGACGGCCAGCACCGCGGCGCCCGGATAGCGTGCCGACCCGGCGACGATGCCGACGACGCCGCGCCGGTACTTGTCGCTCTCGGCGCCCGGTACGGGCAGCAGCGCGGCCACGTCCGCGTACTGGAGCGCCTCCAGTCCGGGCACGTCCGGCAGTTCGGCGCCCAGCCCGATGTCGACGAGGTGCACCGCCCCCGCCCGTTCGGCGGCCGGGTCGATGAGCAGCCCCGGCTTGTACGCCCCGAAGGTGACGGTCACGTCGGCGCGGACCGCGTCGCCCCGCACCTCACCGGTGTCGGCCTCGACACCGCTCGGCAGGTCGACGGCGACGACGGGCGCCCCGTGTGCCGCGTACTGCTCCACCAGTGCGGCTGCCGCCGGGCGCAGTCCGCCGCGCCCGCCGATGCCGGTGATGCCGTCGACGACGAGGTCGACCCGGCGGCCCCAGTCGCGGTGCCGGCCCTGCGCCGGGCTCGCGTCGGCGTCCACCACCCGTCCGCCCGCCGCGCGCAGCGCCGCGCTCCCGTCCTCGTGGGCCCGGCCGGGCGAGACCCGTACGGCCAGCACACCGGCCCCGCGCCGGGCGAGCCGGGCGCCCGCGTACAGCGCGTCGCCGCCGTTGTCGCCGCTGCCGACGAGGAGGACGACGCGGGACCCGTAGACCCGGCCGCCGCGCCGCAGCACATCGATGCAGACGGCGGCGAGCCCGGCGGCGGCGCGCTGCATCAGCGCGCCCTCCGGAAGCCGTGCCATGAGGGCCTGTTCGGCGGCCCGTACGGTCGAGACGCTGTACGCAGTACGCATGGCTCCAACGTACGCAGACATCCCCGCCCTCGGCACGCGGACGGGCGGGCCGAAAGCCGGACCGGGCCCCCGCTCACCCCTCCGCGATCACCACGGCCGACGCGATCCCCGCGTCATGGCTGAGCGACACGTGCCACTGCCGCACGCCCAGTTCGGCGGCGCGCGCGGCGACCGTGCCGCTCACCCGCAGCCGGGGCTGCCCGGTCTCCTCGACGTACACCTCGGCATCCGTCCACAGCAGCCCGCCGGGCGCGCCGAGCGCCTTGGCGAGGGCCTCCTTGGCGGCGAACCGGGCGGCCAGCGAGGCGATCCCGCGCCGCTCGCCGCCGGGCAGCAGCAACTCGCTCTCCAGGAAGAGGCGTTGGGCCAGTTGCGGCGTACGTTCCAGCGCCGCGTCGAACCGTTCGATCTCCGCCACGTCGATCCCGACCCCGATGATCACGTACGTCCCCTCACAACTGCCCACTCACTTCATTGCACGTTTCATTCCACGGTGACGGACTTCGCCAGGTTGCGCGGCTGGTCCACCTCGTTGCCGCGGGCCGTGGCCAGCTCGCAGGCGAAGACCTGCAAGGGCACGGTCGCGACCAGCGGCTGAAGCAGCGTAGGCGTTGCGGGAATCCGGATGAGGTGGTCGGCGTACGGGACGACCGCCTCGTCGCCCTCCTCGGCGATGACGACGGTGAGCGCGCCGCGGGCCCGGATCTCCTGGATGTTCGACACGATCTTGCCGTGCAGCACGGAGCGCCCGCGCGGCGACGGCACCACCACGACGACCGGGAGGCCCTCCTCGATCAGGGCGATCGGCCCGTGCTTGAGCTCACCGGCGGCGAACCCCTCGGCGTGCATGTACGCGAGTTCCTTGAGCTTCAACGCGCCTTCCAGCGCGACCGGGTAGCCGACGTGCCGGCCGAGGAACAGCACGGTGTCGTGGCACGCCAGGGAGCGGGCCAGCGCGCGCACCGGCTCCATGGTCTCCAGGACCCGCTGGACCTCGCCGGAGATCTCGGAGAGCTGGCGGATGACGGTACGGATCTCGTCGCCCCACTTGGTCCCGCGGACCTGGCCGAGGTACAGGGCGACGAGGTAGCAGGCGACGAGCTGGGTGAGGAACGCCTTGGTCGAGGCGACGGCGACCTCGGGACCGGCGTGCGTGTAGAGGACTGCGTCGGACTCGCGCGGGATGCTGGACCCGTTGGTGTTGCAGATGGCGAGGACCTTCGCGCCCTGCTCGCGGGCGTGCCGCAGCGCCATCAGGGTGTCCATCGTCTCGCCGGACTGCGAGATCGCGATGACGAGGGTGCGCTGGTCCAGGATCGGGTCCCGGTAGCGGAACTCGCTGGCCAGCTCGGTCTCGCAGGAGATCCGGGTCCAGTGCTCGATGGCGTACTTGGCGATCATCCCGGCGTGGAACGCGGTCCCGCAGGCGACGATCACCACCTTGTCGACCTCGCGGAGCTCCGCCCGGGTGATCCGCACCTCGTCGAGGTGGAGCGTCCCCTCCGGGTCGATCCGGCCGAGGAGGGTGTCGGTGACGGCCTTCGGCTGATCGGCGATCTCCTTGAGCATGAAGGAGGGGTAGCCGCCCTTCTCGGCGGCGGACGCGTCCCAGTCCACGTGGTACGGAAGCACCTCGGCGGGCCGCCCGTCGAACCCGGTGACGAGCACCCCCTCCCGGCGCAGCTCCACCACCTGGTCCTGGCCCAGCTCGATCGCGGACCGGGTGTGCGCGATGAATGCGGCGACGTCGGAGGCGAGGAACGCCTCGCCCTCCCCCACGCCCACCACGAGCGGCGAGTTCCGCCGGGCCCCGACCACCACGTCGGGCGCGTCCGCGAACACGGCGACGAGGGTGAACGCCCCGTCGAGCCGCCGGCAGACCTGCCGCATCGCCTCGGCCGGGTCCGCGCCGCCGGAGTACGCCTCGGCGAGGAGGTGGGCGACGACCTCGGTGTCGGTCTCGGAGATCAGGTCATGGCCGCGCCCGGTCAGCTCGGCGCGCAGGGCGGCGAAGTTCTCGATGATCCCGTTGTGGACGACGGCGACGCGGCCGGCGTTGTCGAGGTGCGGGTGGGCGTTGACGTCTGTGGGCCCGCCGTGGGTGGCCCAGCGGGTGTGGCCGAGCCCGGCGTTTCCGGTCGGCAGCGGTCGCTCGACCAGCAGCTTCTCCAGATTGACGAGTTTCCCGGCCTTCTTCGCGGCGGCCAGCCCGCCATCGGCGAGGACGGCGATCCCGGCGGAGTCGTACCCCCGGTACTCCAGACGCTTGAGGCCCGCGACGACGACGTCCTGCGCCGACTGCCCACCGATGTATCCGATGATTCCGCACATACCAGCCCCTTTGTTGTCATCCGCCAGTTTTCTTCGCATATTCGCAGAAGGTGCGGGGGGTGGCAGGGAGGACGGCGTCGGCCGGGGAATGCGGCGCCACGGCCCGGCGCCGGAGCGGGCCGCCGCCCCGGAGGACCTTGCCGGGCCGGCCCCGCCCGACGACCCTGATCCCGTGCCTACGCACGCGGGCTTCTAATATCAATTCCGGCTGTTCTCCGGCGGATGCCGACGCCCGCCTGGTCGTGCCCGCCGCCCAACAGCGACACGACACGACGACGGCCACCCCATGGCGGTGGAGTCGAGCATCGAGGAGAGGAACGTTCATGCGTGCCCGGAACATCGTTGCCGCCACCGCGACAGCATTGGCGCTGGTGGGCGCCCGCGACCTCATCCAGAAGAAGCACGCACTGCTCCGGAACTTCCCGGTGGTCGGGCACGCCCGGTACCTGTTGGAGACGATCGGGCCGGAGCTGCGGCAGTACATCGTGACCTCCAACGACGAGGAGCGCCCGTTCAGCCGCGCCCAGCGCACCTGGATCTACGCGTCGGCGAAGGGGGAGAACAACTACTTCGGGTTCGGAACCGACAACGACATCGAGCACGTGCAGGGGCACGCGTACGTGAAGCAGCGCACGTTCGCCGGACTGCTCCCCGACGTGCATGACCCGCAGGCCCCGCTGCCGTCGGCCAAGGTGCTGGGCGGGCCGCGCGGGCGGGCCAAGGCGTTCCGGCCGGCGAGCGTGGTGAACATCTCGGCGATGAGCTTCGGATCGCTCTCCGGTGCGGCGATCACGGCTCTCAACAAGGGGGCGGCACTGGCCGGCACGATGCACAACACGGGCGAGGGTGGCCTCTCGCCGTACCACCGCAATGGCGGCGACCTCATACTTCAGCTCGGTACGAGCTACTTCGGCTGCCGCAACGAGGACGGCAGCTTCAACCTCGACAAGCTCTTGGACGTGGTCGCCGGCGCCCCGGTCAAGGCGATCGAGATCAAGCTCTCCCAGGGCGCCAAGCCAGGGCTGGGCGGGTTGCTCCCGGGCGCGAAGGTGACCCCGGAGATCGCCGAGATCCGTGGCATCCCGGTCGGCGAGGACTGCGCCTCCCCGTCGCGGCACACCGCGTTCAGCGATGTCGACTCGATGCTCGACTTCGTCGAACTGCTCGCCACCGAGACCGGTCTGCCGGTCGGGGTCAAGAGCGCGGTGGGAGAGATGGGGTTCTGGCAGGAGCTGGCCACGCTGATGGCGCACGGCGACCGTGGCGTGGACTTCGTGACCGTCGACGGCGGCGAGGGCGGCACCGGGGCGGCACCATTGATCTTCGCCGACTCGGTGTCACTGCCGTTCCGGATGGGCTTCTCCCGGGTCTACGGCACCTTCGCCGAGCTGGGGCTGACCGACGACCTGACCTTCATCGCCTCCGGCAAGCTCGGCCTGCCCGAGAACGCCGTGGTCGCCTTCGCGCTGGGCGCCGACATGATCAACGTGGCGCGTGAGGCGATGCTGTCGATCGGCTGTATCCAGGCGCAGAAGTGTCACACCGACAAGTGCCCCACCGGCATCGCCACCCAGAACCCGCGGCTGGCCCGCGGCCTCGACCCGACCTCGAAGGCCACCCGGGCCGCTGTCTACCTGCGCACCCTGCGTATGGAGCTGATGAAGGTCTCGGCGGCCGTCGGCGTCGCTCACCCGGCCTTCATCACGGCCAACGACATCGAGATCCTGAACGGCGACTACGACGCCCGCACCCTGTCCGGTGTCTACGGCTACAAGGACGGCTGGGGCGAGCTGGGCCCGCAGGTCGCCGATGAGATCACCGCGTTGCTCACCACCCGGTCGAAGGCGGCCTTCGAGCAGGGACCGGCCGCCTGAGACGCCGGCAGTGGACCTGAACGGCTCCTGAAGGGGCGATTCCGTTCCTGCGGCCGAGCAGCAAAGTAGGAACCATTCATACTTTGAACCGTTCCTACTTTACCGCCTGCCTCAGGAGAGCCCGTGGCCTTCACCGGACGCAGCCGTGAGCTGCGCATTCTCGGAACATGGCTGGAGCGCGTCACTTCGGGGACAGGGGACGCGCGGTGGAACCGGTGATCAGGGAGTCACTCGCCCGCCGGGTACCGGACGGCCTCTTCCCCGAGGCGACCGAGGTCGGCGGCTGGTGGAACCGTCAGAACAACCCGGAGGTCGACCTCATCGGCGCCGACACCCAGCCGGTGGCGCGCCGGGTCGCCTTCGTGGGGTCGGTGAAGTGGCGCGACGAGACGCCGTTCGGGGCAACGGACCTGGCCGGACTCGTCGCGTCAGCACAGCAGGTGCCGGGTGCGCAGGACGCGGCCCTGGTCGCGGTCAGCCGCCGGCCCCCGACGGGAGCGGCGGCCGAGGGGCTGGCCGCGCACTGGGGGCCGGAGGCCGTGATCGCCGCGTGGCGGTGACGCCGGGCGGCGCTGTCTTCAGTTGGCCGACGCGTACGAGACGAAGTCCGCCCAGGCGCCCGGGGCGAAGCCGAGTTCGGGGCCGGGGATGTTCTTGGAGTCGCGGACGTGGACGGCGGTGGGGGCAGTGGCTACCTCGACGCACGAGGGGCCGTCGTTGGTGCTGTAGCTGCTCTTGAACCAGGTCAGTTCGGAAGGGCTTCCGACCGAGGGCTTCGCAGTCATGTCTCTCCCAGCAGTTTTTCGATGAAGATGCGTGAGAGCCGAGGCGTGAGTGCCTGGGCCCGGGTCAGGCCGTACCGCATCTCAAGGATTTGGACTTCCTTGGGATCGCTGATCAGCCGACTGGTGAGCTGAACTTCGTTGAGCCCCACAGCCGTGCCGTCACTCAGCTTAAACACCCGATGAGGGCCGCCCAAGCCCGCGTGCTCCTCGGTCTCGGTCGGCATCACCTGGATCTCGACATGCCTCAACATGCTCAGTTCTAGCAGGTGTTCGAGCTGCTGACGCAACACCATTTTCCCGCCCGTGGGGCGCCTGAGCGTGGCCTCTTCCTGCACGAAGGTCAGCAGCGGGGCGGGCCGACGCGCGAAGATCGCCTGCCGGGCCAACCGCGCGGCCACAAGCTGGTCGACCTGTTCCTCGGTGAACGCCGGGCGCCGCTCCCCGTAGAGGGCGCGGGCATACGACTCCGTCTGGAGCAGCCCGTCAATCACACCAGCCGCAAACGAGCCCAGCTCGACCGCACCGGCCTCCAACTTGGCCAGATCGCGGACCTTCTTCGGATACCGCGCCTCCGCGACGTCCCGCTTCATCGCGGCGATCTTGCCGTTCGCGCCCAGGGCCTTGTCCGCCCGGTCCAGGAACTCCGGCTTGGGAATCCGGGTGCCGGTCTCCACCTTGTAGACCAGGTTCTCGCCGTACCCGATCGCCTCGCCCAGTTCTGCGGCGCGCAGGTTCGCCGCCTCCCGCCAGAGCCGGATCTGCCGGCCGACCACGGCCATCACGGCCCCGGACTCGTCCTCGGGGTCAACAGCCCAATCCGGTCCGTCCACCACGTCGTTGCCACTCATGCGCCATCCGCCTCCACCCGTTCGCGGCGCTCCGGCGCTGTACGGCGTGGACAGGCCCGTACGACCGCTGGACAGTCACCGTCCGTATACGTGTCACTGCTTTTCAGCGTAGCGACGGACGGCCACGCTGAGTGACGTGAACCGAGAAATCACCCAACCGCGTGCACGCAGCGGCCAATTCGCCGTGCAGCTTTCCGCGACCCGCAGGGGCGCCCGGCTCGCCCGGCTGCTGGCGACCGAACAGCTCCGTTCCTGGGGACTGCCGTTGGACGACGCGAGCCAGGTCATCGCCGAGCTGGCGTCGAACGCGGCGCTGCACGGTTACGTACCGGGGCGGGACTTCCGCATCCTGCTGACGGTAACCGGGGACACGCTCCGCATCGAGGTGGCTGACGCACGCGGGGAGCGGCTGCCCCGCGTGCTGGAGCAGTCCGAGACGTACGAGTCCGGGCGGGGGCTCCTCCTCGTCGAGGCGCTGGCCACGCGCTGGGGCGTCCGGCACGGGCCGTTCCCCCGGAAAACGGTCTGGGCGGAGATCTCCCTCACCGGATCGTAACGAGCGCGACGCGGCCGGCTACGACCCGGTGGGGCGCGTCCCGGCCGGCCGCGACGCGGCGGCCCACGACGTAAAAGGCTTTTAAGTCCTTTGGGAAGAAGAAACTCGCAAACCAAACCCGACCCAACCCATCCCGGCGGACCTCAGCAGGCCCCCGCGCGCCCACGGGGGCGCCCGTCACTCACACGGGTGAGGTTGGCCAACTGGGCTGGCTTTCGCCCGGGTTGCCTGGCATATGCTCGCGAAACCAACTTCAGACATTGAGACGGCCCCCGCCGGGACTGACATCCCGAGCGAGGGCCTGACCACCACGGAAGAAAGACGCTTCCCGATGGATAGCCAGCAGATTATCGCGCCCTCGCGCGCCCCGTCAGGCACCCGGCCAGGCACCCCGTCCGGCATCCGGACCGGCGCCCGGTCCGGCGGTGTCTTACACGTCAACGTGCGCCACACCAGCCACTTCACGGTCGTGGGCAACCACCTGGCACAGCACCAGGATCTCTCACTCGTCGCGATCGGGCTCGCCACCCACATCCAGTCGCTGCCCGCCGGGGCGAAGGTCGGCATCAAGTTCCTGGTCGAGCGCTTCCCGGAGAGCGAGGCCCGCATCGCCGAGGCACTGCGCGAACTCGAAGAGAACGGCTACCTGAGGCGCGACCGCGAACGCCTGGCCAGCGGCCGCGTGATCACGCGCACGACGTCGTACAACCAGCCGTGTACGCAGGCGGTCGGCCCGCCCGCACCGACTCCGGCTCCCGCGCCCACTCCTGCACCCACTCCAGCCCGTGTTCCGGCTCGGGTCCCGGCCCCGGCTCCGGCCCCAGTTGCCCCACCAGCCCCCGTACCCGTACCCGTACCCACCCTCCCCCAGCCGCAGGCACTCACCCCGGACCTGCACCGACGTGCCTCGACGATCCTGCTCGGGCTGCGGCGAGAAGCTCCCGTACTCGTCCTCTCCGACAAGGACATCCGTAGCCTCACCCCCGCCGTCGCGACCTGGCTCGAACGCGACGCCGTCCCCGCAACGATCACCCGGGCCCTGACGACGGACCTGCCCGTCCCCCTGAAGTACCCGGCCAAGCTGCTCGCGCACCGGCTGAACACACTGCTCCCGGCCTCCGTCCCGCCCGCACCGTTCTCCCCTCCCCCGGTGCCGCTCCAGAACTGCGACGACTGCGACCGCGCGTTCAGAGCACCCGAGCCCGGCAGGTGCGGCGAGTGCCTCGCGGAGTCGTCCGTCACCGCGTAGAGGCGATGGCTGCCCTGTTCCCGGGCCGAAGACTGCCGGACCCAGGCAGTGTGCGGAGGCTTGCCGCACCTGCATGCTGATGGCTGCCGACAGAGACGGGGGCCATCAGTGGCAGCGAACACAATCCGCGCCGTGACGCGTGCACGCATGGGATCGGCCCTGGCGGTGACGGTCCTCCTGCTGCCTTTCGGCGGCTACGGGCTGGCCAGGGCGGGGCTGGTCCCGGACGGAACGCCGATCGCGCTCGGCCTGCTGTCGCTGATCGCCGGTGGCGTCCTCCTGCCCGCCCTGTGCGAGGAGCGGGCCCCGTTCCGGCACTCTTCGTCGCACCTGATCGCGCGCACCTTGACCGGCGAACGGTCCGTCGACCTCAACCGGATCACCACCGTCCGGCTGCTGACGACCTTCTCGTACGGCAGCGCGTACCGGACCCTGCTGGTCCGCGACGCCGACGGGGTGGCGCTGGGCATCACGACCGAAAGAAGCCGCAGAAAGCTGCGCCGAGCGATAGAGAAGGCCGACGCGAACGCCGCGCGAGGCGCCGCCGGACCCCGTGTGAGCCGCGCGGCTCGGGCACATCTGGGCCTTGCCCCAGGGCGCGGGCTGGTAGGCCACACGGTTCTCGCCCTTCTGGTTCTGACGGTGTCCGCGAGCCTCTACGTGGTGGTCGTGCTCCGACTCGGCGGGCGGTAGGACGAAATCTCACGTGCCTGACGGCTACCCGAGACGGTTCGGGCCGGACCTGCCGGGACGGCTCCCGCCACGGCGCCCGCATCGGCGGCGGGCCGGGCGAAGACCCAGCTCGCCAAGGTGGTCTCATAACTGATCTGAGCAGCGAGCTGGTCATTCGCTTCGCGAGGCGGACGTTCGAGATGCGGTTTTGCGTCGCATTCCCCGCCCGGTCTTGAACCCACCGACCTCCTCAACCTAGCCTACCCACACACATGAATGTGCGTATGCAAATTAATGGTGGGGGTTGGCACGTGGCGTTCTGGATGGCGGCAGCATCGGTGTGGTGCGTGCTGCAGTTACTCCTGCTCACCTGGCCGGTGCGTGCGGTTCGATGGCCCACCGTTTTCCTGGCCTTTGGAGTGGGCGCATACGGCAGCGGCGTCGCATCGGTGTTGGTCGAGGTCTTCGTCGCACAGCGCTTGGCGGGCTCCCGGGAGAGTTCGCTCCACGACGTGTTGGACACAGTGATGTGGACTACGGCCCCGGCGTCCGAAGAGCTGTTGAAGCTGGCACCACTCGCGCTGGCCGCCTGGACTTTACGTCGGCGAATGCAGTGGGGTATGGCGGACTTCGTCGTACTGGGTGGCGCCATCGGGGCCGGCTTCGGTCTGTTGGAGGCGGTTGCTCAGTACGCGCTGGCACCGGACGCGGTGGTGCGTGGCATCGACGGCGGCTGGATGGTGGGAAGCGGCTTCTCGGCGCCGTTCGTCGCAGGGTTCCCGGAGTTCCTCGGACATTGGTTTCCCTCTCCGGTGGGCACAGTCGCGCTCGGCAGTTTCGACATGAGCATCACAGCCGGGCACCACGTGGTGTGGTCGGCACTCGGAGGCCTCGGGGTGGGGCTATTCCTGCTCGGGCACTCGTGGTGGGCGCGACTGATCGGACTCGTGCCGGCCATGCTGGCGATCGGGCAGCACATGGTGGTCAATTACGCGGCCGCCCGGCAGGGGGCGGACGGCTGGCCGCAGGAATGGTACGACCGGCTGGAAGGAGCTGGCTGGTGGACCGTGCTGATCTGCATCGCTCTGGCCGTGATCTGGGACATCCGTGCGGGACGTCGGGGCAAGCAGCTGGAGCCGGTTGTCCGGCTCGCGATGGAACGGAATGGAAGTTCGGCCGGTGCCGCACTGCTGAACTTCGCACTGCTGCGCCTGCCCTGGACTCCGGTGGTCGCGCTGGGTTACGCCCGCCGACGGCGTGCGCTGCTGTACTCCGCAAGCCACCCACGGACCCGCTCCGAACAACTGCCGGCTCTGCGTGAGCTGGTCACCGGTCAGACGGGGCGCATGGATGCCGCTTCGAGTGAGGCTGCCTGGAGAGGCATCGGCGGCCGGCAGGTCTGGCAGAGGATTCGTGCCCGGTCGGGGCGCTGGCCATGGTGGGAAAAGGTTCTGCTGGTAGTCGGCGCGCTCCTGCTTGTCCCCGCCGGTGTGCTGATGGCGGTGCGGGCTTTTCCCTGGGCGCAGGACTGGGAGGACTCCTTCGCCACCAGCACCGGCTGGCATCTGCTGGTCGCCACAGCTCTGGCCGGACTACTTCTCGGACTGATCCGTCTGGTCCTCGCGATCCGCGGGCTACGTGCCGCACGCCTGGAGACACTGGCCGAGGCGCAGGCTGCGTCCGTGCTGCGCGTGGTGACACTGACGGGATCCCTTGTCGCCGGTGGCCTGCTGTGGTCACTCTCAAGCAATTTCGGTCCGGAGGGAGGCGTATTCGACCAGTACAAGACCGCCACCTTCCTCCTGGAAAAGATTGTCCAGTTGGCCCCCGCCCTGTTGATGGCGTTGCTGATGTTCGCCGGCCCCTTCGGTATGCCGTTGGAACTCCTGCTGGGCGAGTCGATCGCCGGCGACCTACTGATGATGGCGGGCTCGCGTCTGCTTGCCCCAGTGGCTGAGCGGATCGCGGTCAGGGTGGCCGAACGTGAAGCGATGGCGTGGGCACGCAATGCGGCCAGGCGCGGGCGGGGACTCTTCACACGCGCCCGGGACCGAATACGCCACGGCCGCACCGACCCCGTGGACCTGGCAACCGGGCGGATGTTCCTCCCGCTGACCGACATCGAACTGCCCGGAGTACTGCCCCTGGTGTTCACGAGGCGCGCCGACTCCGGCTACCGAGGCGGTCGCTGGTTCGGGCCCGGCTGGTCCTCCACGGCCGACCAACGTCTTGAGTTCGACGAGCAGGGCGTCGTCTTCTTCACCGAGGATGGGCTGCTCCTCACCTACCCACACTCCGCTGCAGGTATTGAAGTGCTGCCCGAGGACGGCCCACGCCGCCCGCTGCTGAGGGCAGCCGACGGCACCTACACGGTCACCGAACCGGACACCGGTCACGTCCGCACGTTTACCCCGCACGGCCACGGCCCGGCGCTGCTGACGGACCTGACCGACCGCAACGGCAACCGCATCACGTTCACCTACGCACTCGACGGCACCCCCCTCGAAATCCAGCACAGCGGTGGCTACCGGCTCCGCCTCACCACCACCGACGGCCGGATCACCGCCCTGCATCTGGCCGGGACCAGGGCGATGGCGTACGGCTACACCGCCGGCCACCTCACCGAAACAGTCAACTCCTCGGGCCTGCCTCTGCGGTTCACGTACGACGCCGAAGGCCGGATCACCTCGTGGACCGACACGAACAGCCGCTCCTACTCGTACGCCTACGACGACCGGGACCGGGTGACCGCCGAGGGCGGAGAGGGCGGGCACTACACCTTCCGCTTCACCTACGAGGGCACCGATCCCGACTTCCAAGGCCTGTGCGTCACCACACTGACCTCGCCGGAAGGGGCCGTCAGCCGGTATCTGATCGACGACCGTCATCAGGTCGTCGGCGAGATCGACCCGACCGGTGCGGTGACCCGTACCGCGTACGACGACGCGGGGCGCACGATCGCGCAGACCGACGGGCTCGGCCGCACCACCGGCTTCCGCCATGACGGGCACGGCCACCTGACCGGGGTGCTCCGCCCGGACGGTACCGAGATCGCGGCCACGCTCGACGAGCACGGCAACCCGCTCCGGATCACCGACCCGGCCGGTGCCGTCTGGCAGCAGAGCTTCGACCCGACGGGCCATCGCACCAGCCTCACCGACCCACTGGGCCGGGTCACCCGCTCCACGTACACCGCGAACGGCGCCCTGATCGCCGTCACCGATCCACTGGGCGCGACCACCCGCATCCGCTGCGACGCGGCCGGGCTCCCCACGGAGGTCACCGACCCGCTGGGCGCCACGGCCTACTACCGACGCGACCTCTTCGGCCGCGTGGCCACCGCCATCGACCCCCTGGGCGCCACCACCGCGTTCACCTGGTCGGTGGAGGGCCATCTCCTGCACCGCAGTGGCCCGGACGGGGCCACGGAGTCATGGACGTACGACGGGGAGGGCAACCGCACCACCCACACCGACGAACTCGGCCGGGTCACCCGCTACGAGTACACCCACTTCGACCTGCTCAGCGCGCGGACCGACCCCGACGGCGCCCGCTACGCCTTCACCCACGACGCCGAGGCCCGCCTCACCCAGGTCACCAACTCCCAGGGTCTGACCTGGAACTACGTGTACGACCCGGCCGGCCGTCTGCGGTCCGAGACCGACTTCGACGACCGCACGCTGACCTACGCCCACGACCAGGCGGGCCAACTCACCGCACAAACCGACCCGCTCGGCCAGGTCACCCACTTCACCCACGACCCGCTCGGTCGCGTCCTCACCAAGGAGGCTGCCGGTCAACGCACCACCTACCGCTGGACGCCCACCGGCGACCTCCTCCAGGCGACTGGAGCGGGGGCGGACCTGATCCGCGCCTACGACCCGACGGGCCGGTTGCTCTCGGAGACGGTCAACGGCCGCACGCTGCGCATGAGCTACGACCCCGCAGGCAACCTGACACACAGGGAGACACCTGCCGGGTCCCTGTCCGTTTACACACACGACCTCGCGGGACAGCGCACAGCCCTGACCACGTCCGGCCGCACCCTCACCCACCGACTCGATCCGGCCGGCCGTGAAACCGCGCGCTCCTGGAACGGTGCGCTTTCTCTCGCCCAGGACCGGGACACAGCCGGGCGTATCACCGCCCAGACGTACGCGACCACAGCCCCGCTCCTGCACCACTCCCACACCTGGCGCTCCGACGGCAGTCTCACCGCCACCGACGACACCCACTACACCCTCGACACCGCCGGCCGCGTCACCCACATCCAGGCCACCACCTGGCAGGAGTCCTACGCCTACGACCAGGCGGGCAACCAGACGCAGGCCGCCTGGCCCGAGGCGTTTCCCCACTCCGAAGCCACCGGCACCCGCACCTACACCGGCACCCGCATCGATACCGCGGGCAGCGTCCGCTACGAGTACGACGCCGCCGGGCGCACCACGCTCCGCCAGAAGACCCGTCTCTCCAGGAAGCCCGACACCTGGCACTACACCTGGGACACCGAGGACCACCTCACCCACGTCACCACCCCTGACGGCACCACCTGGCGCTACACCTATGACCCCCTGGGCCGCCGCACCTCCAAACAACGCCTGGCCCACGACTCGGCGGTCGCCGACGAAACAACCTTCACCTGGCACGGCAACACGCTCATTGAACAGACCACCACATCCACGGACTGGCCCGGCCGCGAAACTCTCACCTGGGAGCACGACGCCTCGGGACTCACCCCCCTCACCCAGACCACCCACTACACCCCCGCAGCCGACACCCCACAGTCCGAGACCGACACCCGCTTCCACGCGATCATCACCGACCTCATCGGCACCCCCACCCACCTCGTCGACGAATCCGGCCACATCGCCTGGCACGCCCACGCCACCCTCTGGGGCACCACCACCTGGAACCCCGACGCCACCGCCTACACCCCACTCCGCTTCCCCGGCCAATACCACGACCTGGAAACCGGCCACCACTACAACCTCCACCGCCACTACGACCCCGAAACAGCCCGCTACCTCACCCCGGACCCACTGGGCCTGACGCCGGCGCCCAACCCGGTTGCATACGTCCACAACCCGCATACCTGGGCCGATCCGCTGGGGCTCGCGCCGGACTACCCGCGTCCGGGGCCCAGCCGACCCGGGCCTGGACCTCGCGGGCTTCCCGCAGCGGGAACAATCTCACCAAGGGCAGTGCGTTTTAGTCAGGACAGCATCAGCGAAAGATTCAAGAACGGAAAGAGCATCGATGACGTTATCGAGGATCTGCGGCATGGACGGGTCACCACAGACGAGTTTCCAGCGATTCGAGTATTCGAGCGCAATGGGAGTATCTACACTCTCGACAATCGAAGGCTCCACGTTTTCCAGGAGGCTGGCGTTGACATAAAATTCGCGAGAGCCACACCTCAGGAAATCCAGAACGAAGGCTGGAAATTCACCACTAGAAACGATGGAAGTTCCATCAACGTGAGGCGTAGATAATCATGGAAATTTCCGACGGGACAGAAAATGTTCAGCGTCGCGACGATCTTGTCACTTTCCTGCGTTCAGCCGCTGACGACTTGTCAAAGAATCCAGAACGCTGGGAGAACAGCTCCCTTGAGAGTTTTCTGGCTGCATGGGCCGCCTGGCTGGACGATATGCCGGGATGGTACGAGAATCGCGGCATTCCCGTACCAGAGCAGCCGGACTGGCAACTGATTGCCCATATGGTTATGGCCGCTCGCGTCTACGAGTGAAACGGCCCCATCATCCACATCAAGCGATGAAGACACCGGCAGGGTCGCGGGAATCTTTCAGTCGGATAGTGCGGGGTATCCCTTCTCATCTTGAGGGTGTGCGCTATCGCCCCCGCAGCCACGCCTCGGACAGCGCGGCCCGCTCCCGCTCGTCGTGCGCGGTGCGCGGCCGGTCGCCGTGACCGGGCGCGTCGATGACGGCGACATGGAAACCGCAGTGGTTCACGAGACGGTGGGCGCGGCCCGTCATCGCCGGGTGCTTCTTGTGCTTGGCGCCGTCGTGGCCGATCAGGACCAGGGGCGCGCG
>NZ_JBFAJY010000006.1:0-214693 GCF_040655445.1 Streptomyces sp. NPDC050423 | reverse complement strand
ACCCCCCCGGTGGTGCGGGTCCCGGAACACCCCGCGCCCCGCGCGTTCTCCTGGGGGGGGGGCGCGCCCCGGGGCCCGCCCCCCCCCGCCCTCTGACAGAATCCGGCCATGCATGTACGTACCACTCAGGCGTGGTCCCTGCGCCCCGCCACCCCCGAGGACGTCGACGCCATAGCCGAGCTCCGGGCCGTCGTGATGCGCCCGGACCTGGTCCGTCTCGGCCGCTACGACGAGCACCGGGTGCGCCGGCGGCTGCGCGACTCCTACCGACCCGAGTACACCTCGGTGATCGTCCTCGACGGCCGTTTCGGCGGCTGCGTCACGCTGCGGCCGGTCGAGGACGGCTGGTGCCTGGAGAGCTTCTTCGTCGCCGAGGAGCTCCAGGGCAGGGGCATCGGCTCCGCGGTCCTGCGTGAACTGCTGGCCCGTACCGACGCCGAAGGCACCGCGGTCCGGCTCAACGTGCTCCAGGGCAGCGCGGCCCGGCGGCTGTACGAGCGGCACGGGTTCACCCTGGAGCGCGAGGACCCGGTCGACGTCTACATGGTGCGCCGCCCTACGGCTGGTTCGAGCTGGACTTGAGATCCCACCTCCGCATCACCGCCCCGGCGGGCGGGCGGAGTTGTCGGCCGTCGCGAAGACCGGCCGCCTGCGGGCCCGCCGGTCCGCGGGACCTGTGCGTGCTCATGGCCGAAAGCCGTTGAGGGTCCGTCACTCACTCTTGCGGCCGTACACGTGACGTGCTGCCATCGAGAACACTGCAGTCGCCTGGGTCTCAGGGGGAAAGCCATGGCCGGACGCCGTCGTCTCCGAGAAGAAATACGTCAGGCCGAACGGATGGCCCGCGCCATCCCGGACGCGCGGCGGAGGGCAGCCACCCTGACCGATCTCGCCGTTCAGGTGGCCATCGGACCGGGCGACATCGCCGAGGCCGAACGCATCGCGAACACCGTCACATACGAGGACCACGTCGTAAAGCACGGCCGGGACTTCTCGGTTCGCATACTGGCCGAGCAGTTGGTCGCCTTCAACGCCCGTGAGGCCGAGCGCATCGCGCTGACCATCAGGACGGATTACGAACGGGACGGGGCGTTCGCCACCATGGCGAGGACGCTGGCGACGACGGACAAGCACACCGCCAAACGCCTGATCGAGCGCATCGAGATGCCCTCCGTGAAGGAGGGCATGCTGCGCGATCTCGCCAAGGGCCGCCTTTGAGCCGTCCGAGTCGTCGCAACGAACGGGGGACAGATGGACGAGCAGGCGGAACAGCAGTACCGCGAAGCCGCCGAAGGCGGCGACCCGGACGCGATGGTCGAGCTGGGGTGGCTGCTCCAGCAGCGGGAGGACCGCTCCGAAGCCGAGCGGTGGTACCGGCGGGCCGCCGAGGCCGGGCATACCGAGAGCATGGTTCACGTCGCGGGGATGTTGCAGGAGCGCGGGGAGTCCGTCGAGGCCGAGCGCTGGAGTCGTCGGGCCGCGGACGCGGGGAACGCGCACGCGATGGGCAGCGTGGGTTACCTCCTGGAGGAGCGCGGTGATCTCACGGGAGCCCAGGAGTGGTACCGCAAGGGGGCGGATCATGGTGACGCCTTCTCGATGCGGTGCGGTGGGCTCCTGCTGGAGCGGAGCGGCCGCCTGGACGAGGCACAGAAGTGGCTGCGCAGAGCGGCGGACTGCACGGGTGCGGGCCAGGCTCTGACGCGGGGCGACGCAATGAGGGATCTCGCGCGCCTCGCGCTCCAGCGCGGTGACCCGGCGGAGGCGGAGCGGGTGCTGCGGGAGGCCGCCGCGACGCTGATGGAGGCGGACGACGTACCCGAGGAACAGGGGTACACGCTCATCACCGAACTGCTGACTCTGCTCGCCTCCCTGCTGCGCGAGCGTGGCGAGCCGGCCGAGGCCGAGGAGATCTACCGATGGGCGGCCGGCAACGGGCACGGCCCCTCGATGCTCCAACTCGGTGAACTGCTCGTGGAGCAGGGACGGCTCGCCGAAGCCGAGGAATGGCACCGGCGAGGGGCCGAGGCCGGGCATCTCCGCTCGGTACTGGTGCTGGCGTTGCTGCTGGCGGAGCAGCGGCGTCCGGCCGAGGCGGAACCGTGGTTCCGGCAGGCGGCCGAGGCAGGGGTGCCGCCGGCGATGGACTTCCTGGGCAACCTGTTGGAGGAGAGGGGGGACCTGGCCGAGGCGGAACAGTGGTATCTGGAGGCTGCCGAGGCCAGGGTCGACCGCTCGATGCTCCGGCTGGCCCATCTGCTCGAAGAGCGCGGCGCCCTGGACGACGCGCTGCACTGGTACCGGAAGTCCGCCGCCACCGGAAATGACTTGGCCATGATCAAGGCGGGGACGCTGGCGAAGCGGCGGGGGGACTTGGACGAAGCCGATCAGTGGTACGAGAAAGCCGCCCGGACGGGGAACGAATCCGGCATGTTCCTGGTGGCCGGGGTGCGAATGAATCGCGGCGAGCTGGAGGACGCCGAGATGTGGTACCGCAGGGGATCCGCTGTCGGCAACGGCAGCTGTATGGCGATGCTCGGGATCCTCCTGGCCGTACGGGGGGACGTGGCTGCCGGGGAGCAGTGGTGCCGACGGGCGGTCGATGCCGGGGTGGCCAACGCCGTGACGGACATGAGAGCCGTACTGCAGGAAGAGCACGGGCCCGGGGTCTGAACCGCGCACGTCCTGGACGGGAGAACGATGCAGGCGTACATCCGGCTGACCGGCGAAACGGCCCGGACCGAGCTGACCGCGCTGGCCGACTGGCTGTCGCGCGAGGACGAGCTCCGCGGCCGGTCCGCCATCGAGCGACCCGAGGCGCACCCCGGCCACATGGGCGGGATGTCCGAAGTCGTGATCGTGGCCCTCGGCGCACAGGGAGCCGGCACCGTACTGGCGGCCTCGCTGTCCGTGTGGATCAGGCACCGCCGTCCGTCGGCGGACATCGAGGTGACCGGCCCTGACGGGCAGAGCGTCAAGATCTCCTTGCGCGACGTCCCGGAGGCGCACCTGGAAGCCGTGCTGCGACGCGTCCTGGAGCGATGAATGCGCCTGCCCGACCCACAGCGGTCCCGGGCGGTACTGCTGGGCTTCGACGCCTTCACCGATCCCGGCCTGTTCGACCTGCCCGCCGTGAAGCACAACATCGACGACCTGGCCGAGGTGCTCACCAGCCCATGGGGGACAGCCCTCCCGAACAACCACTGCGCGAGGCGGGACAAGGACGCCCCGGCCGCCGATCTCGGTGACCTGACATCCATAGGAACCCGCTTGGTCGCCGCGGCCAAGGAGGCCGAGGACCTCTTGCTCGTCTACTACGCGGGTCACGGCCTCATCGGCCCGGATGGCGAGCTGTATCTGTCCCTGCCCGGAACCTCCAGCGAACCGGACCTGGTGGCGTGGACGGGAATACCGTTCGCCCTGGTGCGCCGCACACTGGCGAACGCCCGAGCGGACAGCCGGGTCCTCATTCTCGACTGCTGCTTCTCCGGACAGGCCATCGGCGCGATGGCCACCACCACCTCGGTGGTGGCCGGCCAACTGGAGGTGGCCGGTGCCTGCACTCTGGCGTCATCGCCGGCCAATCGCCCTTCCAACGCGCCTGATGGTGCGCGCCACACGGCCTACACCGGCGAACTGCTCGACTTCCTGCGGCACGGAACCGCCGACGCGGCGGAGCTCCTCACCCTGCAGACCATCCACGAACACCTCGCCAGAGCTCTGCCCAGCAAGGGGCATCCGCGCCCCGAACTGCGGAACACCCAGACGGTCGGCCATCTCGCGCTGGCCAGGAACCGGGCGCACTCGGGCATCTCCGATCCGGACGCGATGGTCAGGGAGGCCACGCGGCTGGAGCGACTCGGTGACGGCGCGGGCGCGGTGCGCTGGTACCGGGAGGCCGCGGGTGCGGGGCGATCCGACGCCATGAGGGAGCTGGGCCGGTTGCAGGAGCGGGACGGAGATCGCGTATCGGCAGGAATGTGGCGCCACAGGGCAGCCGAGTCCGGGGACCCCGCCACCATGTATGAGCTGGGAGTCAGCTCGTGGCACACCGGGAATCTCGCCCAGGCCGAGAGCTGGCTCCGGAAGGCCGCGGCTGCCGGTCTGCCCGAGGCGGCGGAGGACCTGGAGAGGCTGCTGCGGCGGCGGAAGTGAGAGCCATCCGGCGACGGGCGTTGCAGCAGGAGCACCGGCCGGGCGCCACCGTCCGACGACATGCGGCCAGAGACATGCAGAAGGGCCCCCTCCCGCCGCTCGCGCGACGGGAGGGGGCCCTTCTCGGTGCTCTGTGCGGAGCTACCAGGTCAGACGCTCAAGTACTTACTTGAGGATCTTGGTGACCTGGCCGGCGCCCACGGTCCGGCCACCCTCACGGATGGCGAACTTCAGGCCCTCTTCCATGGCGACCGGCTGGATCAGCGCGACGTTCATGAGGGTGTTGTCACCCGGCATGACCATCTCGGTGCCCTCGGGAAGGGTCACAACGCCCGTCACGTCCGTGGTACGGAAGTAGAACTGCGGGCGGTAGTTGTTGAAGAAGGGGGTGTGACGGCCACCCTCGTCCTTCGACAGGATGTAGGACTGGGCCTCGAACTCGGTGTGCGGCGTGACCGAACCGGGCTTGATGATGACCTGGCCGCGCTCGACGTCCTCGCGCTTGATGCCACGGAGGAGCAGACCGACGTTCTCACCGGCCTGGCCCTCGTCGAGCAGCTTGCGGAACATCTCGATGCCGGTGACCGTGGTGGTGGTCTTCTCGGTCTTGATGCCGACGATGTCGACGGTCTCGTTGACCTTGAGGACACCACGCTCGATACGACCGGTGACGACGGTGCCACGACCGGTGATCGTGAAGACGTCCTCGATCGGCATGAGGAACGGCTTCTCGACGTCACGCTCGGGCTGCGGGATCGACTCGTCGACGGCCTTCATCAGGTCGAGGACGGTCTGGCCCCACTCCTTGTCACCCTCAAGAGCCTTGAGCGCCGAGACCTTGACGACCGGAAGGTCGTCGCCCGGGAACTCGTACTCGGAGAGGAGCTCACGGACCTCGAGCTCGACGAGCTCCAGGATCTCCTCGTCGTCCACCATGTCGGCCTTGTTCAGGGCGACGACGATGTACGGAACGCCGACCTGGCGGGCCAGGAGCACGTGCTCCTTGGTCTGCGGCATCGGGCCGTCGGTCGCGGCGACGACGAGGATGGCGCCGTCCATCTGCGCCGCACCCGTGATCATGTTCTTGATGTAGTCAGCGTGACCCGGGCAGTCGACGTGAGCGTAGTGACGCTGCTCAGTCTGGTACTCGACGTGCGAGATCGAGATGGTGATACCGCGCTGGCGCTCTTCGGGAGCCTTGTCGATCTGGTCAAAGGCCGAGGCCTCGTTCAGGTTCGGGTACGCGTCGTGAAGCACCTTGGTAATGGCGGCCGTAAGGGTCGTCTTACCGTGGTCAATGTGACCGATGGTGCCGATGTTGACGTGCGGCTTAGTCCGCTCGAACTTTGCCTTCGCCACTGGGTCCTCCTGCGGAGTGGTTCTGTACGCCTTGCTTCATCGGCGCCAGGTGATCTTTGCTGGGATGCCGGGACCCGGGGGCATTCGGCGCAGTGCTTGCGCGCCGCGCCGAATGCCCCACCGGGTTCCGGTGACAAGCCTAAAGCGTGAGCTCGGGAGAGTTACTCGCCCTTGGCCTTCGCGATGATCTCCTCGGCGACGTTCCGCGGAACCTCGGCGTAGGAGTCGAACTGCATCGAGTAGCTTGCGCGACCCGAGGTCTTGCTGCGGAGGTCTCCGACGTAGCCGAACATCTCCGAGAGGGGCACGAGGCCCTTCACGACGCGAGCGCCGCTGCGCTCCTCCATGGCCTGGATCTGGCCACGGCGGGAGTTGAGGTCGCCGATCACATCGCCCATGTAGTCCTCGGGCGTGGTGACCTCGACGGACATCATCGGCTCCATGAGCACGGGGGACGCCCTGCGGGCACCCTCCTTGAACGCCTGCGAACCGGCGATCTTGAAGGCGAGCTCCGAGGAGTCGACCTCGTGGTAGCCACCGTCGAGAAGGGTGACGCGGACGCCGACCATCTCGTAACCGGCCAGGATGCCGAACTGCATGGCTTCCTGGGCGCCCGCGTCCACCGAGGGGATGTACTCACGGGGGATGCGGCCACCGGTGACCTTGTTGACGAACTCGTAGGACGCGTCGCCACCCTCAATGGGCTCGATGGCGATCTGCACCTTCGCGAACTGGCCGGTACCACCAGTCTGCTTCTTGTGCGTGTAGTCGACACGCTCGACGGCCTTGCGGATCGTCTCGCGGTACGCGACCTGCGGCTTGCCGACGTTCGCCTCGACGCGGAACTCGCGCTTCATGCGGTCGACGAGCACTTCGAGGTGAAGCTCGCCCATACCACCGATGATGGTCTGGCCGGTCTCCTCGTCGGAGTGCACCTGGAAGGACGGGTCCTCTTCGGAGAGGCGCTGGATGGCGACACCCAGCTTCTCCTGGTCGCCCTTGGACTTCGGCTCGATGGCGACCTCGATGACCGGTGCCGGGAAGTCCATGGACTCCAGGATCACAGGCTTCTTGTCGTCACAGAGCGTCTCACCGGTCGTGGTCTGCTTGAGCCCCATGACAGCGATGATGTCGCCCGCGCCCACCGACGCGATCTCCTCACGCTTGTTCGCGTGCATGCGGTAGATCTTGCCGATGCGCTCCTTCTTGCCCTTGACCGAGTTCAGCACCGCGGTGCCGGCCTCGAGGCGACCGGAGTAGATCCGGACGAAGGTGAGCTTGCCGAGGTGCGGGTCGCTGGCGATCTTGAACGCGAGACCGGAGAACGGCTCGTCGTCCGAGGGACGGCGCGTGATGACGACCTCGGGGTCCTTGACGTCGTGGCCTTCGATGGCCTCGACGTCCAGGGGGGAAGGCAGGTAGCGGACGACCGCGTCGAGCAGGGGCTGGACGCCCTTGTTCTTGAACGCGGTGCCACAGAACACCGGGGTGACCGTGACGGAGTCGGCCGTGCCCTTCGACGCGAGGGTGATCCGGCGGACCGCCGCGTACAGCTGGTCCTCGGTGGGCTCGACGCCCTCCAGGTACAGCTCCATCATCTCGTCGTCGTTCTCCGAGACGGCCTCGAGGAGCTTGCCGCGCCATTCCTCGGCGGCCTCCTTGAGGTTGTCCGGGATCTCGACGGTGTCGTACATCTCGCCCTTGACGGCCTCTTCGGGGTACACGAAGGCCTTCATCGTCACGAGGTCGACGACGCCGCGGAAGTCGGCCTCCGCACCGATGGGGAGCTGCATCACGATCGGGACCGCGCCGAGGCGCTGGACGATCATGTCGACACAACGGAGGAAGTCGGCACCGGTGCGGTCGAGCTTGTTGACGAAGCAGATACGCGGAACGCCGTAGCGGTCCGCCTGGCGCCAGACGGTCTCGGACTGCGGCTCGACGCCGGCCACACCGTCGAACACGGTGACGGCACCGTCGAGGACGCGGAGCGAACGCTCCACCTCGACGGTGAAGTCGACGTGACCGGGGGTGTCGATGATGTTGATGGTGTGGTCAACATCATTGAGCGGCCAGTGGCAGGTCGTCGCGGCCGACGTGATCGTGATGCCGCGCTCCTGCTCCTGCTCCATCCAGTCCATCGTGGCTGCGCCGTCGTGGACTTCACCGATCTTGTAGCTCACACCGGTGTAGAAGAGGATCCGCTCGGTGGTGGTCGTCTTCCCCGCGTCGATGTGGGCCATGATCCCAATGTTGCGGACCTTGGCCAGGTCAAGCGAAGTGGTGGCCATAAGGCTCAATCTTCTCTCGGTCTCGATGGGGTGAGCGACTACCAGCGGTAGTGCGCGAAGGCCTTGTTCGACTCGGCCATCTTGTGCGTGTCCTCGCGCTTCTTGACGGCAGCGCCAAGACCGTTGGAGGCGTCGAGCAGCTCGTTCATGAGCCGCTCCGTCATCGTCTTCTCGCGACGGGCGCGGGAGTAACCGACGACCCAGCGCAGCGCGAGAGTGGCGGCGCGACCGGGCTTGACCTCGATCGGCACCTGGTAGGTGGCGCCACCGACACGGCGGGACTTGACCTCGAGCGAGGGCTTGACGTTCTCAAGCGCGCGCTTCAGCGTGATGACCGGGTCAGCGCCGGTCTTCTCGCGGAGGCCTTCCATGGCGCCGTACACGATCCGCTCGGCGGTGGAACGCTTGCCGTTGAGCAGGATCTTGTTGATCAGCGAGGTGACAAGAGGAGAACCATAGACCGGGTCAATGATGACCGGGCGCTTCGGGGCGGGGCCCTTACGAGGCATTCTTACTTCTCCTTCTTGGCGCCGTAGCGGCTGCGGGCCTGCTTGCGGTTCTTGACACCCTGGGTGTCAAGGGAGCCGCGGATGATCTTGTAACGAACACCCGGCAGGTCCTTCACACGGCCACCACGCACGAGCACGATGGAGTGCTCCTGCAGGTTGTGTCCCTCACCCGGGATGTAGGCCGTGACCTCGATGCCGGAGGTCAGACGCACACGCGCGACCTTCCGGAGCGCGGAGTTCGGCTTCTTCGGGGTGGTCGTGAACACACGCGTGCAGACGCCGCGGCGCTGGGGAGAACCCTCGAGCGCGGGCGTCTTGTTCTTCTCGACCTTGTCCTGCCGGCCCTTCCGGACCAGCTGCTGAATCGTAGGCACTACTTCTCCGGTTTCTGTGTGCCGTCGGTGAAACTAACCTGAAACATCTCCGACCCACGCGGTCGGGTGTGTCGAATACTGCGGGTCACTGCCCTGAAGGCGGTGGAAGCGCATATCACGGTGGCCAAAAACGGGCTCGCCGTGCGGTTGAGGACACGCACGCAAGCCCAGGCACACCCCAGGCACAAGGTCTGATCGTACCTACCTCATCGACTCCGGTCAAAACAAGTGCTGCCCAACCGGACAGGTCATCCGCCGGCAGTCCCCGTCCGAACCCCGTGGAGGCGGCCCATCGGCCCCGTCGCGCCCCGACCCGCACAACGCCGGAGGGCGGCCACCCCGCGTACGGGATGACCGCCCTCCGGTCGTATCAGGCGACTCGCTTACTGGTTGTACGGACCGTAGTCGTAGTCCTCCAGCGGAACGGCCTGGCCGGAGCCCGTGCCGAACGGCGAGTAGTCGATGTCGTCGTAGCCGACGGCCGAGTACATCGCGGCCTTGGCCTCCTCGGTCGGCTCGACCCGGATGTTGCGGTAGCGGGACAGACCCGTACCGGCCGGGATGAGCTTACCGATGATGACGTTCTCCTTGAGGCCGATCAGGGAGTCGGACTTGGCGTTGATCGCCGCGTCCGTCAGGACCCTGGTCGTCTCCTGGAAGGAAGCCGCGGACAGCCACGACTCCGTCGCCAGCGAGGCCTTGGTGATACCCATCAGCTGCGGACGGCCGGAGGCGGGGTGACCGCCCTCGGTGACCACACGACGGTTCTCGGTCTCGAACTTCGAACGCTCGACGAGCTCGCCCGGCAGCAGCTCCGCGTCGCCGGACTCGATGATCGTCACACGGCGCAGCATCTGCCGGATGATGATCTCGATGTGCTTGTCGTGGATCGACACACCCTGCGAGTTGTAGACCTTCTGGACCTCGCCGACCAGGTGGACCTGGACCGCGCGCTGACCGAGGATCCGCAGCACGTCGTGCGGGTTGGTGGCACCCACGGTGAGCTTCTGGCCCACCTCGACGCGGTCGCCCTCGCCGACCAGCAGACGGGCGCGCTTGGAGATCGGGAAGGGGATCTCCTCGCTTCCGTCGTCCGGCGTGACGACGAGCTTCTTGGTCTTCTCGGTCTCCTCGATACGGACCCGGCCTGCGGATTCCGAGATCGGGGCGACACCCTTGGGCGTACGGGCTTCGAAGAGCTCGACGACTCGGGGCAGACCCTGGGTGATGTCGTCACCGGCCACACCACCGGTGTGGAAGGTACGCATCGTCAGCTGGGTGCCGGGCTCACCGATGGACTGGGCGGCGATGATGCCGACCGCCTCACCGATGTCGACCAGCTTGCCGGTGGCGAGCGAGCGTCCGTAGCAGAAGGCACAGGTGCCGACCGCGGACTCACAGGTCAGGACCGAACGGGTCTTGACCTCCACGACGCCGGCGCCCACCAGGGCGTCGATCAGGACGTCACCGAGGTCGACGTTGGCAGGCGCGATGACCTTGCCGTCGACGACGACGTCCTCGGCGAGCATGCGGGCGTAGACCGAGGTCTCGACGTCCTCCGTCTTGCGGAGCACGCCGTCGGCGCCCTTGACGGCGATCCTCAGCTTGAGGCCGCGGTCGGTGCCGCAGTCCTCCTCGCGAATGATCACGTCCTGCGAGACGTCCACCAGACGACGGGTCAGGTAACCCGAGTCGGCGGTACGCAGGGCGGTGTCCGCCAGACCCTTACGGGCACCGTGCGTGGAGATGAAGTACTCCAGAACGGTGAGGCCCTCACGGAAGGACGCCTTGATGGGACGGGGAATCGTCTCGTTCTTGGCGTTGGACACCAGACCACGCATACCGGCGATCTGACGCATCTGCATCATGTTTCCTCGGGCACCCGAGTCAACCATCATGAAGATGGGGTTCGTCTTGGGGAAGTTCGCGTTCATCGCCTCGGCAACCTCGTTGGTCGCCTTGGTCCAGATCGCGATGAGCTCCTGCGTGCGCTCGTCCTTGGTGATCAGACCGCGCTCGTACTGCTTCTGGACCTTCTCGTCCTGGTCCTCGTAGCCCTTGACGATGGCCTTCTTGGCCTCGGGCACGACGATGTCCGCGACGGACACGGTGACGCCGGAACGGGTGGCCCAGTGGAAGCCCGCCGCCTTCAGGTTGTCGAGCGTCGCCGCCACGATGACCTTGGGGTAGCGCTCGGCGAGGTCGTTGACGATCTCGGAGAGCTGCTTCTTGCCGACCGAGTAGTCGACGAACGGGTAGTCCTCGGGCAGCAGCTCGTTGAAGAGCGCGCGGCCCAGGCTCGTCCGCAGCCGGAAGGTGTCACCCGGCTGGTACTCGGGCTCGCCCTCCTCGGCGACCGGCGGCACCCAGCCACGCGGCGGGATGGTGCCCACCGGGAAGCGGATGTCGACGGACGACTGGAGCGCCAGCTCACCGGAGTCGAACGCCATGATCGCCTCGGCCGTGGAGCCGAACGCACGGCCCTCGCCCTTGGTGTCACGGAGTTCACCGTCGGTGGTCAGGAAGAACAGACCCAGCACCATGTCCTGGGTCGGCATGGTGACGGGACGACCGTCGGCCGGCTTCAGGATGTTGTTCGAGGACAGCATCAGGATGCGGGCCTCGGCCTGCGCCTCCGCGGAGAGCGGCAGGTGCACGGCCATCTGGTCACCGTCGAAGTCCGCGTTGAACGCGGTGCAGACGAGCGGGTGGATCTGGATGGCCTTGCCCTCGACCAGCTGCGGCTCGAAGGCCTGGATGCCGAGGCGGTGCAGCGTGGGCGCACGGTTCAGGAGAACCGGGTGCTCCGCGATGACCTCTTCCAGGACGTCGTACACGACCGTGCGGCCGCGCTCGACCATGCGCTTGGCCGACTTGATGTTCTGCGCGTGGTTCAGGTCCACCAGGCGCTTCATCACGAACGGCTTGAAGAGCTCCAGCGCCATGGCCTTCGGCAGACCGCACTGGTGCAGCTTGAGCTGCGGGCCGACGACGATCACGGAACGCGCGGAGTAGTCCACGCGCTTGCCGAGGAGGTTCTGACGGAAACGGCCCTGCTTGCCCTTCAGCATGTCGCTGAGGGACTTGAGCGGGCGGTTGCCGGGACCGGTGACCGGGCGACCGCGGCGGCCGTTGTCGAACAGTGCGTCGACGGCCTCCTGCAGCATCCGCTTCTCGTTGTTCACGATGATCTCGGGGGCACCGAGATCAAGGAGACGCTTGAGGCGGTTGTTGCGGTTGATCACACGGCGGTACAGGTCGTTCAGGTCGGAGGTCGCGAAGCGGCCACCGTCCAGCTGCACCATCGGACGCAGGTCCGGCGGGATGACCGGCACGCAGTCGAGCACCATGCCCTTGGGCTTGTTGCTGGTCTGCAGGAACGCGGAGACGACCTTGAGGCGCTTGAGCGCACGGGTCTTCTTCTGGCCCTTGCCGGTGCGGATGATCTCGCGGAGGCGCTCGGCCTCCTCGTCGAGGTCGAAGGACTCCAGGCGCTTCTGCAGAGCAGCGGCACCCATGCAGCCGTCGAAGTACGTGCCGAAGCGGTCACGCAGCTCGCGGTAGAGCAGCTCGTCGCCCTCGAGGTCCTGGACCTTGAGGTTCTTGAAGCGGCTCCACACCTCGTCGAGACGGTCGATCTCGCGCTGCGCACGGTCGCGCAGCTGCTTCATCTCGCGCTCGGCGCCTTCGCGCACCTTGCGGCGCACATCGGCCTTCGCGCCCTCGGCCTCCAGCTCGCCGAGGTCGGTCTCCAGCTTCTTGGCGCGGTTCTCCAGGTCGGAGTCGCGACGGTTCTCGACCTGCTGGCGCTCGACGGAGACGTGCGCCTCCAGCGACGGGAGGTCGCGGGTACGGCGCTCCTCGTCGACGAACGTGATCATGTACGCGGCGAAGTAGATGACCTTTTCGAGGTCCTTCGGCGCGAGGTCCAGCAGGTAGCCCAGTCGGGACGGGACGCCCTTGAAGTACCAGATGTGAGTGACGGGAGCGGCAAGCTCGATGTGGCCCATGCGCTCACGGCGCACCTTGGCGCGAGTCACCTCGACGCCACAGCGCTCACAGATGATGCCCTTGAAGCGGACACGCTTGTACTTGCCGCAGTAGCACTCCCAGTCCCGGGTCGGACCGAAGATCTTCTCGCAGAAGAGTCCGTCCTTTTCGGGCTTGAGCGTGCGGTAGTTGATGGTCTCCGGCTTCTTCACTTCGCCGTGGGACCAGGTCCGGATGTCGTCCGCGGTGGCAAGGCCGATCCGCAGCTCGTCGAAGAAGTTGACGTCGAGCACTTGTCGTCAATCCCTCTTTCGGGGGTTCGAGCCCCCTCGCTTCACGCGAGAAATCGGGGCACTTCAGCAATGGTCTGAACGGGTCCGGGGAGAGCCGGCCGGATCACAGGGATCCGGCCGGCCAACCCGTCAGACCTCTTCGACGCTGCTCGGCTCGCGCCGGGACAGGTCGATTCCGAGCTCCTCCGCCGCGCGGAAGACGTCCTCGTCCGTGTCGCGCATCTCGATGGACATGCCGTCCGAGGACAGCACCTCCACGTTGAGGCAGAGCGACTGCATTTCCTTGATGAGCACCTTGAAGGACTCGGGAATGCCGGGCTCGGGAATGTTCTCGCCCTTGACGATGGCCTCGTAGACCTTCACGCGGCCGGTCACGTCGTCGGACTTGATCGTCAGCAGCTCCTGGAGGGCGTATGCGGCGCCATAAGCTTCAAGGGCCCACACCTCCATTTCACCGAAGCGCTGTCCACCGAACTGAGCCTTACCACCCAGCGGCTGCTGGGTGATCATGGAGTACGGACCCGTCGAACGAGCGTGGAGCTTGTCGTCGACGAGGTGGTGGAGCTTGAGGATGTACATGAAGCCGACCGAGACCGGCTCGGGGAACGGCTCGCCGGAGCGGCCGTCGAACAGGTTGGCCTTGCCCGAGGACTGGACCAGCCGGTCGCCGTCGCGGTTCGGGATCGTGGCCTGGAAGAGGCCGGTGATCTCGTCCTCGCGGGCACCGTCGAAGACCGGGGTCGCGACGTTGGTGCCGGGGGCGACCTGGTCGGCGCCGATGGTCTGCAGGCGCTTGGCCCACTCGTCACCGAGGCCGGAGACGTCCCAGCCGCGGCTGGCGAGCCAGCCGAGGTGGATCTCCAGGACCTGTCCCGGGTTCATTCGGGACGGGACACCCAGCGGGTTGAGGATGATGTCGACCGGGGTGCCGTCCTCCAGGAACGGCATGTCCTCGATCGGCAGGATCTTCGAGATGACGCCCTTGTTGCCGTGACGGCCGGCGAGCTTGTCACCATCGGTGATCTTGCGCTTCTGCGCGACGTAGACGCGCACCAGCTGGTTCACGCCCGGCGGCAGCTCGTCGCCCTCTTCGCGGTCGAAGACGCGGACGCCGATGACCTTGCCGATCTCACCGTGCGGCACCTTCAGCGAGGTGTCGCGCACTTCGCGCGCCTTCTCACCGAAGATCGCGCGGAGCAGGCGCTCCTCGGGGGTCAGCTCGGTCTCGCCCTTGGGCGTGACCTTGCCGACGAGGATGTCACCGGCGACGACCTCGGCACCGATACGGATGATGCCGCGCTCGTCGAGGTCCGCGAGGACCTCTTCGGAGACGTTCGGGATGTCCCGGGTGATCTCCTCCGGGCCGAGCTTGGTGTCACGGGCGTCGACCTCGTGCTCCTCGATGTGAATCGAGGAGAGGACGTCGTCCTGCACGAGGCGCTGCGACAGGATGATCGCGTCCTCGTAGTTGTGACCCTCCCACGGCATGAACGCCACGAGCAGGTTCTTGCCCAGGGCCATCTCACCGTTCTCGGTGGCCGGACCGTCGGCGAGCACCTGGCCCTCGACCACCCGGTCGCCCTCGGAGACGACGACCTTCTGGTTGACCGAGGTGCCCTGGTTGGAGCGCATGAACTTCGCGATGCGGTACGTGGTGTACGTACCGTCGTCGTTGGTCACGGTGATGTAGTCCGCGGAGACCTCCTGGACCACACCGTCCTTCTCGGCCTTCAGCACGTCACCGGCGTCGGTGGCGCAGCGGTACTCCATGCCGGTGCCGACCAGCGGCGCCTCGGACTTGATGAGCGGCACCGCCTGACGCATCATGTTCGCGCCCATGAGGGCACGGTTGGCGTCGTCGTGCTCCAGGAACGGGATCATCGCGGTGGCGACGGACACCATCTGGCGCGGCGAGACGTCCATGTAGTCGACTTCGGTGCCGGGCACGTAGTCGACCTCTCCGCCACGACGGCGGACCAGGACGCGGGGCTCGGTGAAGCGCAGCTCGTCGGAGAGCGTCGCGTTCGCCTGGGCGATGACGTAACGGTCTTCCTCGTCGGCCGTGACGTAGTCGACCTCGTCGGTGACCTGGCCGTCGACGACCTTGCGGTACGGCGTCTCGATGAAACCGAACGCGTTGACGCGTCCGTACGAGGCGAGCGAACCGATCAGACCGATGTTCGGGCCTTCAGGGGTCTCGATCGGGCACATGCGTCCGTAGTGGGACGGGTGCACGTCACGGACCTCGAAGCCGGCCCGCTCACGGGAGAGACCACCCGGGCCGAGCGCCGACAGGCGGCGCTTGTGGGTGAGACCCGACAGCGGGTTGTTCTGGTCCATGAACTGCGACAGCTGGCTGGTGCCGAAGAACTCCTTGATGGAGGCGACGACCGGCCGGATGTTGATCAGGGTCTGCGGCGTGATGGCCTCGACGTCCTGAGTCGTCATGCGCTCACGCACGACGCGCTCCATCCGCGCCAGGCCCGTACGGACCTGGTTCTGGATGAGCTCGCCGACGTTGCGCAGACGACGGTTGCCGAAGTGGTCGATGTCGTCGGTCTCGACGACGATCGAACGGCCGGACTCACCGACGGTCTCGGTCTCCCCGGCGTGCAGCTTCACCAGGTACTTGATGGTCGCGATGATGTCGTCGCTGGTGAGGACACCGGCGTCGAGCGGCTCGTCCGCGCCGAGCTTCTTGTTCACCTTGTAGCGGCCGACCTTCGCGAGGTCGTAGCGCTTCGGGTTGAAGTAGAGGTTCTCGAGCAGCGTCTGAGCAGCTTCGCGGGTGGGCGGCTCGCCCGGACGCAGCTTGCGGTAGATGTCGAGCAGTGCGTCGTCCTGGCCCTGGGTGTGGTCCTTCTCCAGGGTGGCGCGCATCGACTCGTACTCGCCGAACTCCTCCAGGATCTGCTCGGTGGTCCAGCCGAGAGCCTTGAGGAGGACGGTGACGGACTGCTTGCGCTTGCGGTCGATGCGGACACCGACCATGTCGCGCTTGTCGATCTCCATCTCCAGCCAGGCACCCCGGGAAGGGATGATCTTGGCGGAGAAGATGTCCTTGTCGGACGTCTTGTCGATCGACGAGTCGAAGTAGACACCCGGCGAGCGGACCAGCTGCGACACGACGACACGCTCGGTGCCGTTGATGACGAAGGTGCCCTTGTTGGTCATGAGCGGAAAATCGCCCATGAAGACCGTCTGGGACTTGATCTCGCCGGTCTCGTTGTTGGTGAACTCGGCCGTGACGAAGAGCGGGGCGGCGAACGTGAAGTCGCGCTCCTTGCACTCGTCGATCGAGTTCTTCGAGGGCTCGAAGCGGTGGTCGCGGAACGTAAGCGACATCGACCCGGAGAAGTCCTCGATCGGTGAAATCTCCTCGAAGATCTCCTCCAGGCCGGACTTGGTGGGGACGTCTTGTCCACTGTCCAGAGCAGCCTCGACGCGAGCCTTCCAGGCGGCGTTACCGAGGAGCCAGTCAAAGCTCTCGGTCTGCAGCGCGAGGAGGTTCGGAACCTCGAGGGGCTCCTTGATCTTTGCAAAAGAGATGCGCAGCGGGGCGGTGCTGGCGCCGTTGTTCGTATTCGCGGTCGAGGCGTTGCGCGAGGCGGCCAAGAGGGGGTCCTTCCGAGGGCTCGGACTCACTACGCGCGTACCGGTCCCAAACTGGACACATGAATAGATGTCCCTTTTCAGGGATGCTCAGTCCACGGTGCACAAAATGGGTATGCCCCTGGTGACGGGCAGGAGGCAGCTAACAGGCAGCGCAAAGGGTCAGTGTAGCCAAGCGGCACACTGATGTCCAGTCGGGGTTCTCAGAGACCCACGTTGCTCTCAACAGCTTGTTCTCAACACCTATGTCTAGCCCTGCATGAGCCGTGCTCTTCTTTACTGCCCTCTTCGCCATCGATCCATGCCTCGGATCCGGATCGATGTGACGACGCGCCTTGAGAATTGCGCGCCTCGTGCGGTTCGTCAAGGCCCCCCAGCCGGGACAGGCCCGGGAGACCCGTACACGCCGCCCCTCGGTGCCGTCCGCGCTCCCCTCCGAGAGGCGCACGGCGAAGATCACCATACTCGTCAGCACGGGAAGAGCAAGGCACCCCCACGGGTACGCCGAAAGGCGATCACCCGTACGGGTGATCGCCTTTCGCGATGTGACGTCCGTGCCTCGCGGCACGGGGGTCCAGACGAGTCAGAAGACTCGCAGGGTCACTTGACCTCGACGGAGGCGCCGGCGCCCTTGAGGGACTCGGCAGCCTTCTCGGCGGCCTCCTTGGCGACCTTCTCGAGGACGGGCTTCGGGGCGCCGTCCACGAGGTCCTTGGCCTCCTTGAGGCCGAGCGAGGTCAGCTCACGCACGACCTTGATGACCTGGATCTTCTTCTCGCCGGCACCCGTGAGGATGACGTCGAACTCGTCCTGCTCGGCCTCGGCCTCGGCGGCGGGGCCACCGGCGGCGGGACCGGCGACGGCGACGGCCGCGGCGGCGGTGACGTCGAACTTCTCCTCGAAGGCCTTAACGAACTCGGAGAGCTCGATGAGGGTGAGCTCCTCGAACTGGGCGAGCAGGTCTTCCTGGCTGAGCTTCGCCATGATGGCGTCCTTCCACTATTCGGCAGGTGCCGGATGTATATGTCGGCGGGCGTACGTGGAGCCCGCTGGACCGCTGAGCGAAATTACTCGGCGGCCTCGGCGGGAGCCGGAGTACCGGCACCGCCCTGCTCTTCCCTCTTGGCGCGAAGCGCTTCCGCGGTGCGGACGAACTTCGACGGCAGAGCCTGGAAGAGCTGCGCAGCCTGAGTCTGCTTGCCCTTCATGGCACCGGCCAGCTTGGCGAGCAGAACCTCGCGGGACTCGAGGTCCGCGAGCTTCTTGAACTCGTCGGCGGACAGCGCCTTGCCATCAAGGACACCGCCCTTGATGACGAGGTTGGGGTTGTCCTTGGCGAAGTCACGAAGACCCTTCGCCGACGTCACCGGGTCACCGGTGACGAAGGCAACCGCCGTCGGACCTGTGAACAGGTCGTCGAGCGTGTCGATCCCGGCCTCGTTGGCCGCAATCTTGGTCAGCGTGTTCTTCACCACGGCGTACTGGGCGTTCTCACCGAGCGAACGGCGCAGCTCCTTGAGCTGGGCCACGGTGAGACCCCGGTACTCGGTCAGCACGGCGGCGTTCGAGCTGCGGAACTGGTCCGCGAGCTCGGCTACCGCGGCAGCCTTGTCGGGCCTTGCCATGAGCGTCGGCCTCCTTCCGGGTGATGAGGACCGCTCAGAAGGGGCCGGAAAAGACGAAACGCCCCAGCACAGGTGCCAGGGCGTAGCTCAACCGCACGAAGTCCGGGAGCTTTCCACAGTCACCTGCGCAGGTCGTCCGTGCTCAACGGATCCTTCGGTTGCTGTTCCCCCTTGCGGGAGTGCAGCAACGACCAGCGGTCTTTGGCTTCTGCAGAAGAATACGCGACCGGGGTCGCGCCGAGCAAATCCGTCCCACTCCGGCTACCGCGGGAGGTTCAGGACGCGCCGCCGGACGCGCCCTGCTGCTGCTTCAGGAGCTCGGAGAAGTCGACGCTGTCGGAGGCCGGCGGCCGCTCGACCGACACCTTGGTGCCGTAGTCGCTGTAGAACACCGTGGAGTTGAGCTCGCCGGTCTTCATCTGGCCGCGCTCTGTCTTCTTCACCAGCAGGTCGTTCTTGTCGACCCAGATGTCGACCTTCTCCGTGCTGATCCCGGCGTCGCTGAGCTGCTTCTTGAACGCGGCGAGCTGGCCGGCGTCCAGCTCGGAGTTCTTCGCGGTCAGCTCGGCCACGTCGACCGTGCCGGAGTAGTGCGTGGCGGCGACACCCCGGACGTCCTCCTGGCCCACCTTCTTCACGTCCCCGGAGGCCAGCAGCGCCTTCACCCCCTGGTCGGGGGTGGTGTTCTGCATCTGGTCCTTCATCACCTCGCCCGAGGCGCCGGAGAGCTCGGCGAGGTCCTCGTAGCTGTAGTTGATCCAGTGCTTGCCACCGGCCTGCTGGGCGAAGGCGTCGCCCATGTTGGCCGCGTAGCCGTCCTTGAAGTAGCGCGCCTGCATCGTGCCGTCGCTGCCGGCCTGCTTCAGGGTGTCCGCCATGGTGCCGCCGGTGTACGTGATCTCCAGGGCGCCGCTGAGGCCGTCGGACCAGTCGATGGCCCCGGTCTGCTTCATGGCCATCGTGCTGCCCATCGTGGTGGTGCCCTCGACCTTCGCCGAATTCGCCCCACCGGTCTTCTTCTGCACCGCGAGCAGTGCGGCGATCGGTTCGGCCTTCGTCGCCGCCGCGCCGCCGCCCTCGCTCTTGCTGTCCGACCCGCCGCAGGCCGCGACCGACGTCAGCGCCGCTGCCACTGCCACGGACAGCCCCACGCGCCGTACGGTACTCGTCCTCATATCCGCTCCCACCCCTTTGTCCGGCTCTCGGTCACCTCACGCTAACGCACGGCTCCGACAGTCACTGGTACGTATCAACGAGGACGGGCCCCGCACCTCGAAAGGTTGCGGGGCCCGTCAATGTCACACGTGACGCGGCGGTCGTACGAGCACGGAGGCTCAGACGGAGGCCGGGTCCTCCTCGACGAGGAGGTTACGGGTGCGGTTGGAGTCCAGCGGGATGCCGGGGCCCATCGTGGTGGCCAGGGTGGCCTTCTTGATGTAGCGGCCCTTGGCGGCGGACGGCTTCAGACGGAGGATCTCGTCCAGCGCCGCTGCGTAGTTCTCCACCAGCTTGGTCTCGTCGAACGAGGTCTTGCCGATGATGAAGTGCAGGTTCGAGTGCTTGTCGACGCGGAACTCGATCTTGCCGCCCTTGATGTCGTTGACAGCCTTCACGACATCGGGGGTGACGGTGCCGGTCTTCGGGTTCGGCATCAGACCACGCGGACCGAGCACGCGGCCCAGGCGGCCGACCTTGCCCATGAGGTCCGGGGTCGCGACGACGGCGTCGAAGTCCAGACGGCCCTTCGCCACCTCGTCGATGAGCTCGTCGGCGCCGACGATGTCGGCGCCCGCGGCTTCCGCGGCCGCAGCACGGTCACCGGTCGCGAAGACCAGGACCCGGGCGGTCTTGCCGGTGCCGTGCGGGAGGTTCACGGTGCCACGGACCATCTGGTCGGCCTTGCGAGGGTCGACACCCAGGGCAAAGGCGACCTCGACGGTGCTGTCGAACTTCGTGGAGGCGGTGTCCTTGGCGATACGGACGGCCTCGAGCGGGGCGTAGTTGCGCGCCCGGTCGATCTTGGCGTCCGCAGCGCGGAGGTTCTTGCTGCGCTTCACTTCTACTCCTGTGGTTTCAGAGTGTGGAGTCGTGGTGCGGACCAGCGCTTGGTCCTACCACTGAGGGCGGTGGGGCTGAATCAGCCTTCGACCGTGATGCCCATGGAACGGGCGGTGCCGGCGATGATCTTCGACGCTGCGTCGAGGTCATTGGCGTTCAGGTCGGGGAGCTTCGTCGTGGCGATCTCGCGGACCTGGGCGGCCGTCAGCTTGGCAACCTTGGTCTTGTGCGGCTCGCCGGAGCCCTTGTCCACACCCGCGGCCTTGAGGATCAGCTTGGCGGCCGGCGGAGTCTTGGTGATGAAGGTGAAGGAGCGGTCGTCGTAGACCGTGATCTCCACCGGCACGACCATGCCACGCTGCGACTCGGTCGCGGCGTTGTAGGCCTTGCAGAACTCCATGATGTTGACGCCGTGCTGACCCAGTGCGGGGCCGACCGGCGGGGCCGGGTTGGCCGCACCGGCGTTGATCTGGAGCTTGATAAGCCCCGTGACCTTCTTCTTCTTGGGAGGCATGTGCTCTCTCCGGGTCCTAGTGAGAGTTTTCGCCGTCATCCGGTCATCCGGATGCAGGCATACCGCACAACGATAACGGGTATAGCTGCGCGACCAAAAACCGAGCAGGTCAGACAGGCTTTGTCAGCCGGTCTGACCTGCTCGGTAGGCATGTGTCCAGAAGCTGGCGGCCCGCTCGGGGCAGTCGCTAGTTCTTCTGGATCTGGTCGAAGCTGAGCTCGACCGGCGTCTCGCGGCCGAAGATCTCGACGAGACCCTTGACCTTCTTCGAGTCGGCGTTGATCTCGTTGATCGTCGCCTGCAGGGTCGCGAACGGGCCGTCGGTGACGGTGACGGAGTCGCCCACCTCGAAGTCCAGCACCTGGACCTCGACCTTGCGGGACGGAGCCGGCTTGCCCTCGGCCTCCGCGGCCTCACGGGCGGCCTTCTCCTCGGCCTCCGGAGCCAGCATCTTGACGATCTCGTCCAGGGTCAGCGGGTACGGGTCGTAGGCGTTGCCCACGAAGCCGGTGACACCGGGAGTGTTGCGGACGACGCCCCAGGACTCGTTCGTCAGGTCCATGCGCACCAGGACGTAACCCGGGAGCTTGTTCTGACGGACGTTCTTGCGCTCGCCGTTCTTGATCTGGACGATTTCCTCCTCAGGCACCTCGGCCTGATAGATGAACTCCTCCACGTTCAGCGAGACGGCGCGCTGCTCCAGGTTGGCCTTCACACGCTTCTCGTAACCGGCGTACGTGTGGATGACGTACCACTCGCCCGGCAGAGTGCGCAGTTCCTCGCGCAGGGCCGTGACGGTGTCGACGGGGGCGGCCGGCTCGGCCTCCTCCTCGTCCGCCTCGTCGGCGGCTTCCTCGGCGTCGGCCTCTTCGTCGTCCGCGGCGGTCTCGGCCTCGGCGGTCTCTTCGTCGGCGCTCTCGGCCTCGGCGTCAACGGCGTCGGCCACTGCGGCCTCGTCGGCGGGCTCGGAGTGCACTGCGGCCTGCTCGGCGGGCTCGCCCGCCGCCTTGTCGGCAGCTTCAGCCTGGTCCGGCTCCACAGCGTCCGCCGCCTCGACGATGTCGAGCTCGTCCTCGGCGGACTCGAAGGCGCCCGCCGTCGGCTCGACGGCGTCGTTCAGGTTCGGGTCAGACACGGTGGCTGCTTCTTCCTGGATACAAATGGGTGGAACATGCGAAAGGGGCGCCCATGAGGCGCCCTCCGCGGGATCAGCCGAAGACGTACTTGATGATCCGCTGGAACCCGAAGTCAATCACGGTCACAAGACCAATCATGACGACTACGAACACAATCACCACTGAGGTGTATGTCGTCAGCTGGTTGCGGGTCGGCCAGACAACCTTGCGGAGCTCGGCCACGATCTGGCGGTAGAAGAGCGCGAGACGGCCCAGAGGGCCCTTCTTGCCGCGCTTGCCGCCCTTCCGGGTCTTCTTCTTCGACTCGGGGACTTCATCCTCGGCATCAGGCATGTCGATGGAGCCCACGGCGTCCGTCACGCTTCTCACCTGATTCCGGGTCATGGCCGTGCCGCGCCCGGTGGAGCCGCACGGCGATGCATTTAAGTACGTACATGCGCACACATCCTGGCGAAGGAGTGTGTAGCAGGGCCGGAGGGACTTGAACCCCCAACCGCTGGTTTTGGAGACCAGTGCTCTACCAATTGAGCTACGACCCTTTGTGGTTTCCACCAACCTACCGCATGCTCCCGGATGTCCCGAGTGCAGGAACGGTGCGGCTGGTGAAGGCCAACGACAGGTGAGTGTACGTGCTCAGCGGCCCTGCGTCGAACAGATAGCTCCCGACCGGTCCTGTCCGATGCCGTCCGGTTGTTTGTCCGCATCCTGTCCGAGTGCTGTCCGGTCCCTGAAACCGCTGTGCCGACACGGAATAGGGTCTGGGAGCATGGAGGGCATGAGCGCAGCTACTTCTCCCTCCGAGCGCCGGGTCTCCGCCCGCATCGGTGCGATCTCCGAGTCCGCCACCCTCGCCGTCGACGCCAAGGCCAAGGCCCTCAAGGCCGCCGGCCGTCCGGTGATCGGCTTCGGTGCCGGCGAGCCCGACTTCCCGACCCCCGGCTACATCGTCGACGCCGCGGTCGAGGCCTGCCGCAACCCGAAGTACCACCGCTACACCCCGGCCGGCGGGCTCCCCGAGCTCAAGGCCGCCATCGCGGAGAAGACGCTGCGGGACTCCGGCTACGAGGTGGACGCCTCCCAGATCCTGGTGACCAACGGCGGCAAGCAGGCCATCTACGAGGCCTTCGCCGCGATCCTCGACCCGGGCGACGAGGTCATCGTCCCGGCTCCGTACTGGACCACCTACCCCGAGTCGATCCGCCTCGCCGGCGGTGTCCCGGTGGAGGTCGTCGCGGACGAGACCACCGGCTACCGGGTCTCCGTGGAGCAGCTGGAGGCGGCCCGTACCGAGCGTACGAAGGTCGTCCTGTTCGTCTCCCCGTCGAACCCGACCGGCGCGGTCTACGGCGAGGCCGACGCCGAGGCGATCGGCCGCTGGGCCGTCGAGCACGGCCTGTGGGTGCTGACCGACGAGATCTACGAGCACCTGGTCTACGGCGACGCGAAGTTCACCTCGCTGCCGACGATCGTGCCCGAGCTCCGCGACAAGTGCATCGTGGTCAACGGCGTCGCCAAGACGTACGCGATGACCGGCTGGCGCGTGGGGTGGATCGTCGGCCCCAAGGACGTGGTGAAGGCCGCGACCAACCTCCAGTCGCACGCCACGTCCAACGTCTCCAACGTCGCCCAGATCGCCGCGCTGGCCGCCGTCTCCGGGAACCTGGACGCGGTCGCCGAGATGCGTACCGCCTTCGACCGGCGCCGGCAGACCATCGTGCGGATGCTCAACGAGATCGACGGCGTGCTGTGCCCGGAGCCCGAGGGCGCGTTCTACGCGTACCCCTCGGTGAAGGCGCTGCTCGGCAAGGAGATCCGCGGCAGGCGTCCGGCCACCTCGGTGGAGCTGGCGGCGCTCATCCTGGACGAGGCCGAGGTCGCGGTCGTGCCGGGCGAGGCCTTCGGTACGCCGGGCTATCTGCGCCTCTCCTACGCGCTGGGCGACGACGACCTCGTCGAGGGCGTCTCGCGGCTCCAGAAGCTGCTGGGCGAGGCCAAGGCCTGACGCTCCATGCCGCGCATAAGCGGGTTCCCGGCCGAGCCGGGAACCCGCTTATGCGTTCAGGCAAGCGCTCGTTCGATGAATCCGGCTGCCTGGGCAGAGATCCTTGCGGCAGGATCTCGGAGTGACTCCTCCCCCTGCGACAGGGGGCTTCTCAGCCGGCCGATGATCGGCCGCATGACGGACAAGCCCTGCCCGACGCCTTTCGGCACAGAGCGGAGCGTGAAAGCTACAGAAGGTGATCGGTCATGGATCGTGATGTACGGCTGTTGCCCAAGGCCCACCTCCACTTGCATTTCACCGGGTCGATGCGGCCCACGACGCTGCTCGAACTCGCCGACAAGTACGGTGTGCGGCTGCCGGAGGCGCTGACCGGCGGCGAGCCTCCCCGGCTGCGCGCGACGGACGAGCGCGGCTGGTTCCGTTTCCAGCGGCTCTACGACATCGCCAGATCCTGCCTGCGCTCGCCCGAGGACATCCAGCGGCTGGTGCGCGAGGCCGCCCAGGAGGACGTCGCGGACGGCTCCGGCTGGCTGGAGATCCAGGTCGACCCCACCTCGTACGCGCCCCTGCTCGGCGGACTCATCCCGGCGATCGAGATCATCCTGGACGCGGTGGACAGCGCGTCGCGCGCGACGGGGCTGCCGATCCGGGTGGTCATCGCGGCGAACCGGATGAAGCACCCGCTGGACGCCAGGACCCTGGCCCGGCTCGCGGTGCGCTACGCCGACCGGGGCGTCGTCGGGTTCGGGCTCTCCAACGACGAGCGGCGCGGCATGGCCCGCGACTTCGACCGGGCCTTCGCCATCGCCAGGGAGGGCGGCCTGCTGGCGGCCCCGCACGGGGGTGAGCTGGCGGGCCCGTCCAGCGTCCGCGACTGCCTGGACGACCTCGACGCGTCCCGGGTCGGGCACGGGGTGCGGGCCGCCGAGGACCCGCGGCTGCTGCGCAGGCTGGCGGAGCGCGGGGTGACCTGCGAGGTGTGCCCCGCGTCGAACGTGGCCCTCGGCGTCTACGAGAAGCCGTCCGACATCCCGCTGCGCACTCTGTTCGACGCCGGGGTGCCGATGGCGCTCGGCGCGGACGACCCGCTGCTCTTCGGCTCCCGGCTGGCCGCGCAGTACGACCTCGTGCGGCGCCATCACGCCTTCACCGACGAGGAGCTGGCGGAGCTGGCGCGTCAGTCGGTACGGGGTTCGGCGGCGCCGGACGCGGTGCGGGCGGAGCTGCTGGCGGGCGTGGACGACTGGCTGGCGAAGCCGGTGGGCTGAGCGGCCCCCGGCCCGGCCTGCTCCCCGATGCCCCGCAGCAGCGTGCGGGCCACCGACTCGGCGAACGCGTCGAGGGACTGGGGCGGCCCGCCGGTCTCCGTGGCCGCGTAGGCGAAGGCCCGCTGGGCGCAGGCCCCCAGCAGCAGTGACGCGGCCGCGTAGGTGTCGGCGTCGGCCCGCACCCGGCCCGCGGACTGCTCCGCGCGCAGATAGGCGTCCACTCCGCGGATCGGCACGTGGGGGCCGGTACCCATCTCGCGCATCGCCGCGTTGTGACGGTCCCTGAGCCTCGGCTCGGCGTACAGGGACGCCGCGATCGGAAAGCTCTGCTCGTAGAAGAGGGCGGCCTCGCGGGCGATCTCGGTGAGGTTCCGCTCGACCGTCCGTTCCCCCTCGCCCGGATCGGCGATCAGCCGCTTCAGGATTCCGTCGACCTTGGGCAGCCGTTCCTTCAGGACCACCACGAAGAGCTCCTCCTTGCTCGGGAAGTGCTTGTAGAGCGCGGCTTCCGAGCAGCCGGCGGCTTTTGCGATCTCCTTGGTGGTGGCGCGGGCCAGGCCGATGGTGAGCATCAGCCGGTGAGCGGCGTCGATGATGCGGGCGCGGGCCGGTTTCTGCTCCATGGGTACTCCAACAGACCTTGACGAGCGGGTGAGTGTTCACTCACTCTAGAGGTGAGTGAATACTTACCCACCCTGGGAGGGTGCGCAATGAGACTCACGGTGTTCGGTGCGACAGGCGGCATCGGTCAGGAGATCGTCCGCCAGGCGGTGGCGGCGGGGCACGAGGTGACGGCGGTGGTGCGCGACCCCGCGCGGCTGACGGTCCCGCTCTCCGACGTGACGGTCCACACGGTGGCCCGGATCGATGACCCGGAGGCGCTGCGCGAGGCGGTCGCGGGGCGCGACGCGGTGCTCTCCGGTCTGGGCTCGCGGGGCCGGAAGGCCGGTGGGATCGCCGAGCGGCTGACCCGCGCTGTGCTGGCGGCGATGGAGGCCGAGGGGACGCGGCGGCTGCTCGTGGTGAGCGCGGCCCCGGTCGCGCCGGAGCCCGCCGACGACCCGCTGATCGACCGGATCATGCTCGGGGCGATCGGCGTGATCCTCAAGGAGGTCTACACGGACCTCGCCGCGATGGAAGCCGCGCTCACGGCCTCCGCGACGGACTGGACGTCCGTACGGCCCCCGAAGCTCACCAACGGCCCGCTGACGGGTACGTACCGGACGGTCTACGGCAGCAACCCGCGCAGCGGCCGGTCCATCTCCCGGGCCGACGTGGCGCACGCGATGCTGGCGCTGGTCGACGACCCGGCGGCGGTGAAGCAGGGCGTGGGCGTGGCGTACTGAGCGGCCGGCCGGTGCCGGATCCGGCTACAGGGTCACGCCCACGGTCACCGGTTCGTTGACCAGCGTGACGCCGAAGGCCTCGTGGACCCCGGCGACGACCTCGCGGGCCAGGGCCAGCAGGTCGTCGGTGCTCGCGGCGCCCCGGTTGGTGAGGGCGAGCGTGTGCTTGGTGGAGATACGGGCCGGGCCGGTGCCGTATCCCTTGGTGAACCCGGCCCGGTCGATGAGCCAGGCCGCCGAGGTCTTGGTGAGTCCCCCGCCCGCGGGGAAGGCGGGGGGCGACACCTCCGGTCCGAGCCGGTCCGCCACTCGGACGAGGAAGGCCTCGAACTGCTCCCTGTCCAGGATCGGGTTGGTGAAGAACGAGCCGGCCGACCAGGTGTCGTGGTCCTCGGGGTCGAGCACCATGCCCTTGCCGGCCCGGAGCCGGAGCACGGTTTCGCGGGCGGCGGCGGCGGGAACGCGCTCGCCCTCCGCGACGCCCATGGCACGGGCCGTTTCGGGGTACTTCAGGGGCGCGGACAGTCCGCCCGCCTCTTCGAGCCCGAAGCGGACGCGCAGCACCACGAAGCGGTCGGGTTCGGCCTTGAAGCGGCTGTGCCGGTACGAGAAGTCGCACTCGGCGTTCGGGATGGTGACCGTCTCGCGGCTGTGCCGGTCGTAGGCGACGACCTCCGTGATGGTGGACGACACCTCCTGCCCGTACGCCCCGACGTTCTGGATCGGTGTCGCTCCGGCGGAGCCGGGGATTCCGGCCAGGCATTCGAGCCCGGCGAGTCCGGCCTCCACGCTGCGGGCGACCGCGTCCGTCCAGACCTCTCCGGCGGCGAGTTCGAGCGTCGCGCCGTCCAGCACGAAACCCTTGGTGGCGATGCGCAGGGCGGTGCCGTCGAAGCCCTTGTCGCCGATGACCAGATTGCTGCCGCCGCCGATGACCAGGAGCGGGGTGCCGCTGTCGTCGGCCGCGCGTACGGCCTCGACCGCTTCGGCGTCGGTCGTCGCGGTGAGGAGCCGGGTGGCGGGGCCGCCCAGCCGGAAGGTGGTCAGGGGGGCGAGGGGCGCGTCGTGGAGTTCCTGCACGGGGACAAGAGTACGGTCCGCTCCCCCGCCGTCATGGCGGGGCCGCGGACCGTATCGGCGTGACAACGCCTCAGGCGGGTACAGGGACCCGCGCCTCGGCCTGGTCGGGCTCCTGCACCGGGGTGGTGACACGGCGCGGGATCAGCAGGGCGACGAGTGCGGCGAGTGCCACCACTCCTGCGCCGATCCAGACCGCGGGAACGGTCCCGTCCGTGAAGGACTGCGGGGTGCTGTAACCGCCCTGCGAGGAGAAGACCGTGGCGAGCACGGCGACCCCGAGGGCGCCGCCGACCTCGCGGAGCGCGTTGTTGGCGCCGGAGGCGATGCCCTGTTCGCCGGGGCGGACGCTGGACATCACCAGACTGGCGGCGGGTGCGAAGTACAGGGCCATTCCGACGCCGCCGACGATCAGTCCGGGCAGCTGCGAGGCGTAGGAGGCGTCGGGGGCCAGCGCCATGGCGAACAGGCCGAGGCCGACGGCTTGGAGGCCGAGCCCGGTCACGACCACCGGGCGGCCGCCGAAGCGGTCGGCGAGCACCCCGGCGATGGGCGCCACCAGCATCGGCATTCCGGTCCAGGGGAGCATCCGCAGACCGGCCTCGGTGGGCGAGTAGCCCAGGACGCCCTGGAGGAACTGACTGAGCAGGAAGATCGAACCGAACATGCCGAGGAACATCAGCAGGCTGGCCATGTTGATCCCGAAGAACGCCCGGTTGCGGAAGAGCCGCATCGGCAGCATCGGGTTCTTGGCGTGGAAGCCGTGGTAGATGAACCCGCCGAGGAGAACGCCGCCCGCGATGAGGGAGGTAAGGACGACGGGGTCGGTCCAGCCCTCGGTGTTGGCGTTCACCAGGCCGTAGACGATCCCGAAGAGCCCGCCGCTGACCAGGAGGGTGCCGGGCACGTCGAGCCGGGAGTCCGGGGCGTACGACTCGGCCAGGCGCAGCCGGGCGAGCGGCAGCAGGATCAGGCCGACCGGGACGTTCAGCCAGAAGATCCACTGCCAGGAGAGGTGTTCGGTGAGGCTGCCGCCGATCAGCGGCCCGCTGGCCACCGCGAGGCCGGTCACAGCGCCGAAGAGGCCAAGCGCGGCGCCTCTGCGGGCGGGCGGCACCGCTGCTGTGAGCAGGGTGAGGGTGAGCGGCATCATGATCGCCGCGCCCACGCCCTGAACCGCGCGGAAGGCGATCAGTTCGTTGATCCCGGGCGAGAGGGCGGCCGCGGCGGAGGCGGCGGTGAAGACGGAGAGTCCGATGCCGAAGAGTCTGCGTCTGCCGAACCGGTCGCCGAGGGAGGCGCCGAACATCAGCAGAACGGCGAAGGTGAGGGTGTAGGCGTTCACCGTCCATTCGAGCTCTTCCAGCTCGCCGCCGAGGCTGGCGCGGATGGACGGCAGCGCGGTGGTGACGACGAGGTTGTCGAGGGCGGCCATGAAGCTGGCCACGCTGGTGATGACGAGGGCCCAGACCGCTCCCGAGCGGCCTTTCGTCTGCTGGGTCACTGCTCCCCCTGAGGGTTAGTTATTGATTACTAACTTTTCTGGGCAGAAATTCGGGCCGGACACGGGGCTCTCACTGGTCAGGCCGTCGGCCTGGCGGATTCGTAGAACCCGGACCAGATCCGGTGACCGGCCGGATAACCGAGTGAGGTCAGGGTGTTGATGAGCATGCCGTACGCGAGAAACGAGGTCGCCTCGTCGACATCGGCGCCGAGCGCGAGGGAGATGTCGTCGAACATCTCCAGCCAGCCGGCCCGCAACGAGTCGCCGAACTCGTGGTCACCCGCGGCCTCCGCCGCCGCGACGGCCGCGTACATCTGCATCTGCATCAGCAGCCGGTCGGGGTCGTCGATGATCAGGTGCTGATACGCGGCGGCCATGGCCCGCAGCGCCTTGTCGCCTTCGAGCCCCTCGGCGGCCTCGGCGAAGACCTGGCGGGTGTCCACCAGGCACCTCTCGGCGGCGGCGAGGAACATGGCCTGCTTGTTGGGGAAGAGCCGGAACAGATAGGGCTGCGAGACGCCCACGCGTCTGGCGATCACTTCGGTGGATGTCGCGCTGTACCCGCCGCGGGCGAACTCGGTGATCGCCGCCCGGATGACGCTTTCGCGCCGCTCGTCTGCACTCATCCTTACCATGCGGGCTAAGTTAGTACTCAATCACTAACTTGGTCAACCGGGATGGCACGACCGCTCATGCGTAGGGGCACGGCCCCATGGACCAGGCCGCCCATATGTAAGGGGCACGGCCCCATGGACCGTGCCCCTTACGACACCCGGCTCCGGACGGCGTCAGCCGAGCTGGATCACGGCGCGGGACATGCCCAGCACCTTCTTGCCGTCACTCATCGCCGTCAGGTCGACCCGTACCCGCTTGTCGTCCAGCAGGGCGGCCACCTTGCCGCTGACCTCGATCAGGGCGCCCTCGTCGTCATTGGGCACGACGACCGGCTTGGTGAACCGCACCCCGTACTCGACGACCGCACCGGGGTCGCCGGTCCAGTCCGTGACCACCCGGATGGCCTCGGCCATCGTGAACATGCCGTGCGCGATCACGTCCGGCAGTCCGACCTCGCGGGCGAACTTCTCGTTCCAGTGGATCGGGTTGAAGTCGCCGGAGGCGCCCGCGTACTGCACCAGCGCCGCCCGGGTGACCGGGAACGACTGCGCCGGCAGCTCCGTACCGACCTCGACCGACCCGTAAGTCACCTTCGCCGTCATCACGCCTCCTCGGCGGCACGCGCCACCAGCTTCGTCCACGCCGTCACGACGTGCTCGCCGGACTCGTCGTGGACCTCGCCGCGGACGTCCAGGATGTCGTTGCCCGCCATGGACTTGACCGCCTCGATGGTCGACGTGACCGTCAGCCGGTCCCCCGCCCGCACCGGGCGGACGTAGACGAACTTCTGGTCGCCGTGCACCACCCGGCTGTAGTCCAGGCCCAGCTGCGGGTCCTGCACGACCTGCCCCGCCGCCTTGAAGGTGATCGAGAACACGAACGTCGGCGGCGCGATCACATCGCTGTGACCGAGCGCCCTGGCCGCCTCGGGGTCGACGTACGCGGGATTGGCGTCGCCGACCGCCTCGGCGAACTCCCGGATCTTCTCCCGGCCGACCTCGTAAGGCGCGGTGGGCGGATAGGTCCGCCCGACGAAGGACTGGTCGAGCGCCATGAGCTCGCAACCTCCTGATGAAAGACGAATGGGCCGAAGTACAGCCCTATACAACGACACGAGGCCGCCCCCAACGGGGACGGCCTCGTGTACGAGCCTGATTCAGCGCGTTTCGCGGTGCGCGGTGTGCGAGTTGCAGCGCGGGCAATGCTTCTTCATCTCAAGACGGTCCGGGTTGTTACGCCGGTTCTTCTTGGTGATGTAGTTCCGCTCCTTGCACTCCACGCAGGCCAGCGTGATCTTCGGGCGGACGTCGGTGGCAGCCACGTGAGTGCTCCTTGGACGGACGGTGGACGGATGAACGCAAAAAAAGAGTAGCCGATCGGAGGACCGACCCCACAATCGGCTACTGTTAGTAGCGGTGACCGGACTTGAACCGGTGACACAGCGATTATGAGCCGCTTGCTCTACCGACTGAGCTACACCGCTTTGATGAGTGAGTCCCCCCGCCGAAGCGGGGATTCCCCATCACCAGAGCCCCAATGCGGAATCGAACCGCAGACCTTCTCCTTACCATGGAGACGCTCTACCGACTGAGCTATTGGGGCGAGCGATGAAGACATTACACGCTCGGTCGCCGATCGCCCAAATCCGTTTCGAAGCCCCATCCCGAGCCCCCGATCGGCACCGCCCCGAACCCTTGATCAGCCGCTCGTCCGGCACTTGATCAGCGGTTCGGCAGCCACCGGACCACCTCCCGCCCCAGCGTGCGCTCCGGCCTCACGCACCCCTCCGGACGACACCGGTACGACTATTCAGCTCCTCCTCGAACCCGACACATCACACCTCTAGGCTCGACTCACTCTGCGTGATCCTGCCCCCTTCCCTGGAGCGCGATGCCCGACAGCCGGCCGCGGCCGCCAGACGACCACGCCGCCGACGCGGCCAACGGCCGGGAGAGCTCCGCGCTGACGCTCCGCGGCGCCCGTCTCACCGACGGCCGCATCGTGGACGTACGGGTCGCAGACGGCCGTATCGAGGCCGTCGGCACCGCGGGCAGCCTCTCCGTACCCGGCGCGCGCATCGATCTGCGCGGCCACCTGCTGCTGCCCGCGCCCGCCGAGCCGCACGCCCACAGCGACACCGCGCTCACAGCCGACGGCGCCCGACCGGGCGCTCCGGGACCGGCCTCGCAACGCCCCGAGGACATCCAGCAGCGCGCCACCGAGGCCGCGTTGCTGCAACTCGGCCACGGCGCGACCGCGCTCCGGTCGCACGTGCGGATCGGCGACGTACAGGGCCTCGCCGCTCTCGAAGCCGTCCTCCAGGCACGCCGCTCGCTGCGCGGACTCGCCGATCTGACACCGGTCGCCATGCCCCGGCTGCTCACCGGCATCGCCGGCGCCGACGGCCTGGCCATGCTCCGCGACGCGGTGAAGATGGGGGCGGGCGCGGTCGGCGGCTGCCCCGATCTCGACCCGGACCCGACGGGATACGCGGAAGCCGTCCTGGAGATCGCCGCGGAGCACGGCTGCCCCGTCGATCTGCACACGGACAGTGACGACCCGGCCTGCCTGGCCCGGCTCGCGGCCATGGCGGGCGGACTGCGGCAAGGGGTCGCCATCGGCCCCTGCGCCGGCCTCTCGCGGCTCACCCGGGAGGCCGCGGGCCGCGCCGCCGACCAGCTCGCCGCGTCCGGGGTGACGGTGATCTGTCTGCCCCAGGGCGGCTGCTGCGGAGTGGAGCGCCGGGGCACCGCCCCCGTACGGCTGCTGCGGGCGGCCGGGGTGCGGGTCGCGGCGGGCAGCGGGGCGCTGCGGGACCTCGCCAACCCGGTCGGACGGGGCGACCCGCTGGAGGCCGCCTTCCTGCTGGCCTCGCAGAACGGGCTGCGGGCCGAGCACGCCTACGAGGCGGTGTCCGCGGAGGCCAGGCGGGCGATGGGGCTGCCCGAGGTGCGGATCGAGGCGGGCTTCCCGGCCGAACTGCTCGCCGTGCGCGGCGAACAGCTCACCGGGGTGCTCTCACTGGCGTACAGCCGGATCGTGGTGCACCGCGGCCGGGTGGTGGCCCGGACCAGCGCGGTACGCGAGTACTGCGACTCCGAGACGGGCGGCGGGCCCGGACTCCCCCGCCAGGGACGACCGGAATCCGGCCCCGGCGGCGGGCCCTGAGCGCGCCTCGGCGCTCTCAGGCGTACCGTCGTGACCATGCGCATTGTCATCGCAGGTGGACATGGTCAGATCGCGCTGCGGCTGGAGCGGCTGCTCGCTGCGCGCGGGGACGAGGCGGCGGGCATCATCCGCGATCCCGGACAGAGTGACGCCCTCCGGGCGGTCGGCGCCGAACCGGTGGTCCTGGATCTGGAATCGGCCACCGTCGAGGAAACCGCGGAGGTGCTGCGCGGCGCCGACGCGGTGGTCTTCGCGGCCGGCGCGGGCCCGAACAGCGGCAAGGACCGCAAGGACACGGTGGACCGCGGGGCCGCGGTGCTCTTCGCGGACGCGGCGCAGCTGGCGGGGGTGCGGCGTTACGTCGTGGTCTCGGCCATGGGCGCCGACCCCGACCACCCCGGCGACGAGGTGTTCGACGTGTACCTGCGGGCCAAGGGTGCGGCGGACGCGTACGTGCGCTCCAGGACGGCGCTCGACTGGACGATCCTGCGCCCCGGCATGCTGACCAACGACGCGGGCACCGGTCAGGTGCTGCTCGCCGCGTCGACCGGCCGCGGCCCGGTGCCGCGCGACGACGTCGCGGCGGCGATCGTGGAGCTGCTGGACACCCCGGCGACGGCGGGCCTGACCCTGGAGCTGATCTCGGGCAATGTGCCGGTGACGGTCGCGGTGAAGGACGTCGCGGGGAACTGACGCGGGCCCCGGGGGCGGCGGATCCGCAGCCCCCGTCAGCCGCCCGGTGCCGGACGTACGGTGATGCCGTGCCGCTCCAGCAGGGCGGCGGTGACCCCGTCGCCCTCGCGCAGCTCGCCGGCGAACGTACCGTCATAGACCGTGCCGCGCCCGCACGAAGGGCTGCGGGCCATCAGCAGCGCCTCGGTGCAGCCGGTCCTCCGTGCCGCCTCCAGCGCCCGCCCGGCGCCGTCCAGGAACGCCTCGGTCACGTCGTGCCCGGTGTCGTCCACGACGCGCGCACGGCCGTCCAGCACGTCATGGCCGTCGCCGCCGACGATCTCGGCGGGGCGGCGGGGCGTGGGCAGCCCGGCGGCGACCTCGGGGCAGAAGGACACGGGCCGGCGGTCGCCGATGGCCGCGGCCATCTCCGGTGAGGCCTTGCCCCGGCCGTCGAAGCGGCAGGGCACTCCTTGGAGACAGGCACTGACCAGCACGGATTCCATGTTCACGCCCTTCGTGACGGCACAACAGAGAAGGCCCCCGTCCGAGGACGGGGGCCTTGCTTTGTGGCGGCGCCAGGGTTCGAACCTGGGTAGGCTGAGCCGGCAGATTTACAGTCTGCTCCCTTTGGCCACTCGGGCACACCGCCAAGGGATGCTGCCGCGAGACCCGTCTCTCGACGGTGCTCTGTGGCAACGACGTAAACGATACCTGATGCCCCGGGGTGCTACGCCACTGGATTGACCAGCGGCCCGGACGGGCGCGGGTGGCTAGGCTTCGGTGGGCGGCGTGGTGCCAGCGGGCCCCGCGGCCGCCCCGTAGACATCCCGTTTCCAGCACCCCCGATACAAGGAGCCACACGTCATGGCCGACTCCAGTTTCGACATCGTCTCGAAGGTCGAGCGGCAGGAGGTCGACAACGCCCTCAACCAGGCCGCCAAGGAGATCTCGCAGCGTTACGACTTCAAGGGCACCGGCGCCTCGATCTCCTGGTCCGGCGAGAAGATCCTCATGGAGGCCAGCGGCGAGGAGCGGGTCAAGGCGATCCTCGACATCTTCCAGTCCAAGCTGATCAAGCGCGGTATCTCACTGAAGTCGCTGGACGTGGGCGAGCCCCAGCTGTCCGGCAAGGAGTACAAGCTCTTCGCCACCATCGAGGAGGGCATCTCCCAGGAGAACGCCAAGAAGGTCGCGAAGATCATTCGCGACGAGGGCCCCAAGGGCGTCAAGGCGCTGGTCCAGGGTGACGAGCTGCGGGTCAGCTCGAAGAGCCGGGACGACCTGCAGGCCGTTCAGGCGCTGCTGAAGGGCCAGGACTTCGACTTCGCCGTGCAGTACGCGAACTACCGGTAGGACGCGGCGGTCCGGGCGCGGAGCGGAATACGCTGTTCCGCGCCCGGACGTCATGTCCGAATACCGCCGGTAGCGGCGGTGCGGGCGACGCAGACTGGTCCGTGGCGGCCGGTGGTCCGGCTGCCGGCCGGACGAGGAGAGGGACGAGCCATGACCATGTACGCGACGGTCGACAGCCCGCTGGGCGAACTGCTGTTGGTCGGCGAGAAGGCCGCGGGACCGGCCGGCGACGGGGTCGCGCTCGTCTCGCTCTCCCTGCCGGGCCAGAAGGGCGCGGCGGTCGTCCAGGACGGCTGGAGCCGCGAGCCCGGGGCCTTCGCGGGAATCGCCGCGCAGCTGCGGGAGTACTTCGAGGGGCGGCGGACCCGCTTCGACATCGTCCTCGCGGACGGCCGGGGCACCGAGTTCCAGCGCCGGGTGTGGGCCGCGCTGGACGACGTCCCCTACGGGGAGACGGTGTCGTACGGCCAGATCGCCGAGCGGGTCGGCGCCTCCGGGGCGGGGGTACGGGCCGTGGGCACGGCGATCGGGCGCAATCCGCTGCTGGTCGTGCGGCCGTGTCACCGGGTGATCGGCGCGGACGGGGCGCTGCGCGGCTACGCGGGCGGCCTGGAGCGCAAGGAGCGGCTTCTGGGGCTTGAGGGCGCCCTGGCGGTGAGCTGATGACCGGGCTCTTCCCCAGGCCGCGGGCACAGGTCGCGCCGGGGGCCGTGCACGTCCCCGACTGGCTGTCCGCGGAGCGGCAGCGGGAGTTGGTGACGGCGTGCCGGGAGTGGGCGCGCGGGCCCGTGCCGCTACGGCACACGGCGTTGCCGGGCGGCGGGTTGATGTCCGTACGGAGTGTGTGCCTGGGGTGGCACTGGCAGCCGTACCGGTACTCCCGTACGGCGGACGACGTGAACGGCGCACCGGTCGCCCCGTTTCCGGAGTGGCTCGGGGAGCTGGGGCGGGCGGCTGTGACGGCGGCCTACGGGCCGGAGAGCCCCGTGCGGACGTACGCGCCGGACACCGCGCTGATCAACTTCTATGACGACGCGGCGCGGATGGGCATGCACCAGGACAAGGAGGAGCGGTCCGGTGCGCCCGTGGTGTCGCTGAGTATCGGTGACACCTGTGTCTTCCGCTTCGGGAACACGGAGAACCGGGGAAGGCCCTACACGGACGTGGAGTTGGCCTCGGGGGATCTGTTCGTCTTCGGCGGGCCGTCGCGTTTCGCGTTCCACGGGGTGCCGAGGATCCGCCCGGGTACGGCCGGTCCCGCGACAGGCATGAGCGGTGGTCGGCTCAATCTGACCCTGCGCGAGACCGGGCTGGACGTCTGAGTGACGGATGCGCCTCAGCGGCGCTCGCGGGAGTTCCCGAAGAACAGGCGGTAGATGATCAGCAGGACCAGCGATCCGCCGATGGCCGAGATCCAGGTCCCCGTGTCGAAGAAGTCCTTGGAGATCGGGCGGTCAAGGAACTTCGACGATATCCAGCCTCCCAGGAAAGCACCCACGATCCCTGTCAGGGTGGTACCCACAAGGCCGCCGGGGTCGCGGCCCGGCAGCAGAATCTTGGCGATGACGCCGGCAATCAGTCCGAGAATGATCCAGCCAATAATGCTCATGCGTGCGAACCTACCCGTCACTCGGTCTTGGAATCCAAGACGTTCGTGAGCGTCGGCCGGTTGCGGTCCGCGGCGCGCGAACCGCATGTCTCGGGTTGTCCCGTTTGCCGCCCGGGGGCTGCTACCAGCCGGCGAACTGCTCGTCGGTGCTGACGATCTCCTTGCCGAAGGGCATCAGCGACACGGGGATCAGCTTGAAGTTCGCGATGCCCAGGGGGATGCCGATGATCGTGATGCACAGGGCGATTCCCGTGGTGATGTGCCCCAGCGCCAGCCACCAGCCGGCGAGGACCAGCCAGAGGACGTTGCCCACGCAGGAGGGCGCGCCCGCGTCCCGGCGGTCGACGACACGGTGGCCGAAGGGCCAGAGGGCGTAGACGCCGATGCGGAAGGCCGCGAGGCCGAACGGGATGCCGATCACGGTGACGCACAGCAGGAGGCCCGCGACCAGGTAGCCGAGGAACATCCAGAAGCCGCACAGGACCAGCCAAATGACGTTCAGAATGGTTTTCACGGGCGATGACCTGCCATCTGCTCGAGTCGGGCAATACGCTCCGCCATCGGCGGATGTGTCGAGAACATCTTGGACACGCCCTGTCCGGGTCGGAAGGGATTCGCGATCATCATGTGGCTCGCGGTCTCGATCCGCGGCTCGGGCGGCAGGGGAAGCTGCTTCGTGCCGGCCTCCAGCTTCCGCAGGGCGCTCGCCAGGGCCAGCGGGTCACCGGTCAGCCGGGCGCCCGAGGCGTCCGCCTCGTACTCGCGGGAACGGCTGACGGCCAGTTGGATGACGGAGGCGGCGAGCGGGCCCAGGATCATGATCAGCAGCATGCCGAGGATGCCGGGGCCCTCGTCGTCGTTGGAGCGGCCGATCGGGATCAGCCAGGCGAAGTTGACCAGGAACATGACGACGGAGGCGAGGGCCCCGGCGACGGACGAGATCAGGATGTCGCGGTTGTAGACATGGCTGAGCTCGTGGCCCAGGACGCCGCGCAGCTCCCGTTCGTCCAGGATCCGCAGGATGCCCTCGGTGCAGCAGACCGCGGCGTTGCGCGGGTTGCGACCGGTCGCGAAGGCGTTGGGGGCCTGCGTCGGGGAGATGTAGAGCCGCGGCATGGGCTGACGGGCGGCGGTGGAGAGCTCACGGACGATGCGGTAGAGCTGGGGCGCCTCGAACTCGCTCACCGGGCGGGCGCGCATGGCGCGCAGCGCCAGCTTGTCGCTGTTCCAGTACGCGTAGGCGTTGGTGCCGACGGCTACCAGGAGCGCGACGATCAGGCCGGTACGTCCGAAGAAGCTGCCGATGAGGATGATGAGTGCGGACAGGCCCCCGAGGAGTACGGCGGTTCTCAGCCCGTTGTGCCGGCGGTGCACGGTACGCCCTCCAGGTGGTGCAAGCAGGGGAACCCTTTGCTTGGTGGGTGCTCCACTCCCCAGTGGAGCTTCCCGTACTGGTCAACGCCAGGCGAGGAGAGCTAGTTCCCTTGTGCTCGCGGTCCGGTTGCGCCCGCGGGACGGGGCCGCTCCGGCTGTTCGTGCCGGAGCGGGCCGTAGGCCGTACGGGTGGAGGCGCGCCCCGGGTCAGCGCTGGACGGGGAGTTTGGCGAGCGCGAGGGCCTCGGGGTCGGGCTCGACGTCGCTGGTGCAGTGGGCGCAGCGGGAGGCGACGGCCGGGATCTCCGTGTAGCAGCGGGGGCAGTCGCGCAGGGCGGCCTTGATGTCGGCCTGCTCCTCGTCCTTCTTGGCCGTGAAGCGGTTCTGGACCTTGGCCATGGGCACGACGACGCAGAAGTAGAGGACCGCGGCGGTGATGAGGAAGGCGATCGCGGCGCTGACGAAGAGTCCGTAGGGGAACGTCACGTCGTCGAAATTGAACTCGGCCTTGCTGAAGTCGCCGGTGCCGCGGGTGATGAGGCCGATCAGCGGCACGATGAACGCGTTGCTGAACCCGGTGACGACTGCGGTGAACGCGGCTCCGACGGCGAGGCCGATCGCCATGGAGATCACGTTTCCGCGCAGGATGAATTCCTTGAACCCGTTCAGCACTGCTCTGGCTCCTCTGTGATGTCGACGCGGGGTGCGTCGTGTGCGGGCATGACCTTGCCCTGAGCGGGCTGTCGGGGGCAAGCCGATCTTGAAGCCGTTGGAACAGGTGTCGCAACAGCGGTCAGAACAGGTCGACGGCGGCGAACCTGAGGACGGTCTGCGGGGCGCCCGAGAGGGCGATCCCGGCGACGGCGGTGAGGGCGATCGCGGCGGTCAGCGGGGCCGGGGTCCGGTGCCGGGTCGCGGGCTGCGGCTGCTCCGTACCGTCCTGCGCGGGGCCGCGGAACAGGGTGGCGGCCCACTGGAGGTAATAGTAGAGCGCGATCACGACGTTGACGGCCATGACGACGGCGAGCCAGCCGAGTCCGGCGTCGACGGCCGAGGAGAAGACGGTGACCTTGGCGAAGAGGCCGATGATGCCGGGCGGCAGTCCGGCCAGGCAGAGCAGGAAGAAGCCCATCGCGAGGGCGGCCAGGGGGCGGGTGGCGTAGAGGTTGCGGTAGTCGGCGATGCGGTTGCCGGGGTGGGTACGGGCGACCAGGGCGGCCACCGCGAAGGCGCCGAGGTTCACGACGGCGTACATCAGGGCGTACGCGACGGTGGAGCCGACCTGCCGGTCGCCGGCGTATGCGGCCGCGGCGATCGGCACCAGGAGGTAGCCGGCCTGGGCGACGGACGACCAGGCGAGGAGGCGTACGGCGCTGCGGGCGCGGGTGGCGCTCTGGCGCAGCGCGGCGACGTTGCCGACGGTCATGGTGAGCGCGGCGAGGACGGCGAGGGCGGGGCCCCAGACGTCGGCGTAGGAGGGGAACGCGACCACGGTGACGAGGATGAGGCCGGAGAAGCCGACCGCCTTGCCGACGACCGAGAGGTAGGCGGCGACGGGCAGGGGGGCGCCGACGTAGGTGTCGGGGACCCAGAAGTGGAAGGGCGCGGCGGCGGTCTTGAAGGCGAAGCCGACGAGGGTGAGGGCGACGCCCGCCCGGGCGAGGGTGGCGAGCTGCCCGGGGACGTCGTCGAGGCGGCCGGCGATCTCGGTGAGGTGGAGGGTGCCGGTCGCCGCGTAGACGAAGCTGACGCCGAGGAGCATCACGGCGGTCGCGACGACGGAGGACAGGAAGAACTTCAGCGCGGCCTCGGAGGAGCGCCGGTCGCCGCGCTTGATGCCGACGAGGGCGAACGCGGGCAGCGAGGCGACTTCGAGGGCGACGACGAGGGTGGCGAGGTCGCGGGCGGCGGGCAGCAGTGCGGCGCCCGCGGCGGAGGACAGCAGCAGGAACCAGAACTCGCCGGCCGGGAGCTTGCGGGTGTCGCCGATGGAGAGCAGTGCGGTGAGCAGTGCTCCGCCGAGTACGAGGACCTGGATGATCAGGGTGAAGTGGTCGGCGGTGTAGCTGCAGGCGCGGGTGCCGGTGGTGAGGCAGAAGGTGGAGCGGTCGCCGTCGCGCAGCGGGATGAGGAGGGCGAGGGCGGCGAGGAGTCCGGCGACGGCTCCGTAGCCGAGGAGCGGTTTGCGTTCCTGGGGGACGAAGAGGTCGGCGACCAGGATGGCGAGGGCGACGGCCGCGACGGTGACCGGGGGCGCGATGGCGAGCCAGTCGACGGACTGGACGAGGCTGGTGGTGCTCTCGGCCGCTGTGGTCACGACTTGCCTCCTGCGAGGAGCTTCTGCACGGCCGGGTCGGTGAGGCCGAGGAGGACGGCGGGCCACAGGCCGGCCAGGACGGTGAGGGCGGCGAGGGGGGTCCAGGCGGCGAACTCGTGGTGCTGGATGTCGGGGATCCGGTGGGGTTCCTCGCGCTTGGCGCCCATGCAGACGCGGCGCACCAGGATGAGCATGTACGCGGCAGTGAGCAGGGTGCCGAACGCGGCGACCGACATGAACGTCAGGAAGGCGGGGCGGCTCAGGCCGTCGGCCGGGTCGAAGGCGCCGAACAGCGCGAGCATCTCGCCCCAGAACCCGGCGAGGCCGGGCAGGCCCAGGGAGGCGATCGCGGTGAACGCGAGGAGGCCGCCGAGGCGGGGCGCGCTGCCGTAGAGCGCGGCGCCGGTGGCGCCGGAGAGGGTGTCGAGGTCGGCGGTGCCGTACCGGTCCTTGACCGCGCCGGCCAGGAAGAACAGCAGGCCGGTGATGAGCCCGTGGGCGATGTTGGCGAAGAGCGCGCCGTTGACGCCGGTGGGGGTCATGCTCGCGATGCCGAGGAGTACGAAGCCCATGTGTCCGACGGAGGAGTACGCGATCAGGCGCTTCAGGTCGCCCTTGGCGCCGGGCCGGACGAGGGCCAGGCAGGCGAGCGATCCGTAGATGATGCCGGCGACGGCGAAGGCCGCGAGGTAGGGCGCGAAGGTGTGCATGCCGTCGGGGGCGACCGGGAGCAGGATCCGGACGAATCCGTACGTGCCCATCTTCAGCAGGACGCCCGCGAGCAGGACCGAGCCGACAGTGGGGGCGGCCGTGTGGGCGTCCGGGAGCCAGCTGTGCAGCGGCCACATCGGCGTCTTGACGGCGAGTCCGATCCCGATCGCGAGAACGGCGATGACCTGCACGGACGAAGTGAGGCCGCGGCCGTTGTCAGTGGCGAGTGCCACCATGTCGAAGGTGCCGCTCTTCAGTCCGATGAGGAGCAGCCCGAGCAGCATGACGACCGAGCCGAGCAGTGTGTAGAGGATGAACTTCCAGGCGGCCGCCTGCTTCTGCGCACCGCCCCAGCGGGCGATGAGGAAGTACATCGGGATGAGCACCATCTCGAACGCCAGGAAGAACAGCAGCAGATCGAGGACGGCGAACGTCGCGAGGGTGCCGGACTCCAGGACGAGGATCAGTGCGACGAAGGCCTTCGGGGAGGGGCCCGCAGCCCGCGGCGTCAGCCGCTCATGCTGGAGCTTGAAGTAGCTGTGGAGCGCGCAGAGGAAGGTCAGCAGCGCGGTCAGTACGAGAAGGGGGAGCGAGATGCCGTCGATGCCGAGATGGATGCGGACGTCGAGCGCCGGGATCCAGCTGATGTCGGTGGTGGCCTGCATCTTCGACGGGTGGTCGTGGTCGAAGCCGACGGCCAGCACGACCGTGGCGGCGAGGATCACGCCGGTGACGGTCACGCCGTGGCGGAGCACGGCCTGGTCGGGGTTGCGGCCCTTCAGTCCGGGCGGGGCCGGGAGCAGGGCGGCGACGGCTCCGAGGAGCGGGGCGACGACGACGAACGCCAGAAGGAACTGCATCACGGATGCGCTGATATCGATCACGGTTCACGACCCGGCGTTGACGTTGGCGAAGACCACGGCGGCGACCGCCAGGACCAGGGAACCGGCGAGCAGTGCGCTGAGGTAGGTCTGCACATTGCCGGTCTGGGCACGGCGGACGGCGGTGCCGAGCCAGCGTGCGCCGGTGGCGGAGCCGCGTACGTAGGTGTCGACGACCTCGCGGTCCAGGAAGCGGACGAGGCTCGCCGCGGCCTGGACGGGGCGGACGAACAACGCCGCGTAGACGGCGTCCAGGTGGAAGCCGGCTGCCGCGTGGTGGTGGAGCGGGCCGAGCAGCAGCCGGCCGGGGTCGGCCGGGTCGGGGGCGTCACCGGCGTCTCCGTAGGCGGCGGTGTGGCTCTCCATGGCCTCGACCTCGATGAGGGCGGGTTCCGCTTCGGGGTGGGCGACGACGGAGCCCATGGGGGTCCGGGCGGCCAGTGCCGTGGTGTGGCGCCAGGCCCCGTAGGTGACCAGGCCGCCGACGAGGCCGACGCCGGTGGAGAGGACCGCGGTGGTCAGCGACGGGGTGAGGCGGTGGCCGTCGAACCAGTCGCCGATCACCCCGACGGTGAGTCCGAGGGCGATGGTGGGGACGGCCAGCACCCAGAGGACCGAGGTCATGGCGACGGGCTGCCTGCCGTGGTCGGGGGCCTCGGCGCCGCGGCCCCGGAAGGCGAGGAGCCAGAGCCGGGTGGCGTACGCGGCGGTGAGGACTGCGGCCAGGAGTCCGGCGACGAGGACGGTCCAGCCGGCGGCGGCCGGGGCGACGTGGCGGTCGCCCAGGGCGGTGTGCTCGGCGGCGACGAGGACGGCTTCCTTGGAGAAGAAGCCGGCGAACGGAGGGATGGCGGCCAGCGCGAGGAGCGCGACGGTCATCGTCCAGTAGGCGTCCGGGATGCGCTTGGCCAGGCCGCCCATGCGGGACATGGCGGCCAGTGAGTTGGTGCCGGCGGCGTGGATGACGACGCCGGCGGCGAGGAAGAGGACGGCTTTGAACGCACCGTGCGAGAGGAGGTGGAAGACGGCGGCGCCCCGGTCGCCGACGGCCAGGGCGCCGGACATGTAGCCGAGCTGCCCGATCGTGGAGTAGGCGAGGACGCGCTTGATGTCGTCCTGGGCGAGGGCGGCGAGTCCGGAGCCGATCATCGTGACCGCTGCCATCACGGCGAGGACGACGAGCGCCGCGCCCGAGGCGGCGAAGACGGGGAGCAGCCGGGCCACGAAGTAGATGCCGGCGGCGACCATCGTCGCGGCGTGGATCAGCGCGGACACGGGGGTCGGGCCGGCCATCGCGTCGGGCAGCCAGGTGTGCAGGGGGAACTGCGCGGACTTGCCCGCGACGCCGGCGAGGAGGAGCAGGGCGATCACGGTGGGGTGGTCGAGGCCGCCGTGGGCGACGGAACCCAGGATGCCGGTGATGCGGAAGGTGCCGGTGTCGGCGGCGAGGGCGAACAGACCGATGAGGAAGGGGACGTCGCCGAGCTTGGTGACCAGGAAGGCCTTGAGGGAGGCGGCGCGGGCCTCGGGCGTCTCCCAGTAGTGGCCGACCAGGAAGTACGAGCAGATGCCCATGATCTCCCAGCCGACCAGGAGCACCATCAGGTCGCCGGAGTAGACGACGAGCAGCATCGCGGAGGTGAAGAGGGAGACGAGGGCCGCGTACGAGGGGTAGCGGGGGTCGTCGCGCAGGTACGCGGTCGAGTAGATCTGCACGCAGCTCGCCACGAGGGCGACCAGGACGGCGACGAGGACCGCGAAGCCGTCGAGGTGCAGGGCGAGGTCGACCGGGACCGAGCCGGTGGGGGTGAGCTGGGTCGCGGCGTCGATGGCCCGGCCGCCGCCCTGGCGGGCCGCGACGACGGCCGCGATGACGAGGGAGGCGAGGGAGGGCAGCACGGCGAGCGGGCGGACGAATCCCGGGGCGCGGCGTCCGAGCAGGAGTCCGGCCGCCGCTCCCAGGAACGGGAGGAGGGGGACGAGGACGGCGAGGGTCGTGGTGGTCACGGGGTGGCCTCTGCCTTCTTTGCCTTCCCTGCCGGAGCAGTGGCCTGGTCTTCGGTGCCGGAGGCGGTGGCTGGGCCGGCGTCGTCGCCGTCGTCGCTGTCCGGGAGTGTCTCGGCGTCGTCGGTCTCGGCGGTGTCGCGGAGGCGGTCGATGTCGGAGCTGCCGCGGTTGCGGTAGACGGCGAGGACGATGGCCAGGCCGATGCCGATCTCCGCCGCCGCGATGGCGATGGTGAACAGGGTGAGGGCCTGGCCGGAGTGCAGGGCGTCGCGGAGCCACACGTCGAAGGCGACCAGGTTGAGGTTGACGGCGTTGAGCATCAGCTCGACGGACATCAGGACCAGGATCGCGTTGCGGCGTGCGAGCACTCCGTAGAGCCCGGTGCAGAAGAGGAGGACGGCGAGCACGGCGGGATAGGCGAGGTGCATCAGCTCTTGCCCTCTCGGTCCTTGCGGGACAGGACGATCGCGCCGACGAGGGCGGCGAGCAGGAGGACGGAGAGCGCCTCGAAGGGGAGTACCCAGTGCCGGAAGAGGAAGGCTCCGGTGGCTTCGGTGGACCCCTGGACCGGCCCGTCCAGCTCGATCCAGGTGGTACGGAAGGCGTCCACGACGACCCAGACGAGGGTGCCGGCGGCGGCGACGGCCACCACGAGGGCGGCCCGGCGGTTCTCCGAATCGGCGTCCGGGGAACGGCCGATGGGGGCCCTGGTGAGCATCAGGCCGAACAGCAGGAGGACGACGACGGAACCGACGTAGATCAGTACCTGCACCCAGGCGATGAACTCCGCCGTGAGCAGGAGGTACTCGACGGCGAGGCCGCCGAGCGTCACGATCAGCCAGAGGGCCGCGTGCACCAGCTGCCTGGTCGTGACGGTGACGAGGGCCGCGCCGAGGGTGGCGATCCCGACCAGGACGAAGGCGATCTCGATACCGGTCGGGGAGAGGAAGCCTGGGTGGCTCCCGGTGAGGCTGAAGACGGGTCCGGCGGCGCCCAGGGTGGTGCCGGCGGCGGTTGCGGTGATCACGCCCGGCCCTCCTGGTCCGTCGCCGTGGGATCGGTCGGGGCGGGATCCGTCACGGTGGGATCGGTCGGGGCGGGCGGGGTGGCCGCGGCGGCGGCCTCCTGCTCGCGCTGGGTCCGGAGCTTCTCCGCCGTCTTGCGGGCGGCGGCGATCTCCTTCGGTTCCTCGGCCGCCGGGTCGAGCGCCGGCGGCTCCGGCACCGTCCACATCCAGTCGCGGAGCTTGTCGCGCTCGTGGGTGAGTTCGAGGATGTCCGTCTCCGCGTACTCGAACTCCGGCGACCAGAAGAGCGCGTCGAACGGGCACACCTCGATGCAGATCCCGCAGTACATGCAGAGCGAGAAGTCGATGGCGAAGCGGTCCAGCACGTTGCGGCTCCGCTCGCGCCCGCCCGGGGCCGCGGCGGGCACCGTCTCCTTGTGGGAGTCGATGTAGATGCACCAGTCGGGGCACTCGCGGGCACAGAGCATGCAGACCGTGCAGTTCTCCTCGAACAGCGCGATGACGCCGCGGGAGCGGGGCGGCAGTTCGGGCTGCACGTCCGGGTACTGGGCGGTGACGGTCTTCTTCGTCATCGTCCGCAGGGTGACGGCGAGACCCTTGGCCAGGCCTGCGCCGGGGATCGGGGGCACTAGTTGATCGCCACCTTCACGATGCCGGTGAGCGCGATCTGCGCGAGAGCGAGCGGGATGAGCGTGGTCCAGGCGAGCTTCTGCAGCTGGTCCTCGCGGAGACGGGGATAGCTCACGCGCAGCCAGATGACGACGAAGGCGAGGACGGCGACCTTCAGGAGCGTCCAGACCCAGCCCAGTCCGTCGGCGCCCAGCGGGCCGTGCCAGCCGCCGAGGAAGAGGACGGTGGTCAGTGCGCACAGCACGACGATGCCCGCGTACTCGGCGAGCAGGAACAGGGCGAAGCGGAGGCCGGTGTACTCGGTGTACGCACCGAAGATGATCTCCGAGTCGGCGACCGGCATGTCGAACGGCGGGCGCTGGAGTTCGGCGAGTCCGGCCACGAAGAAGACCAGGGCCCCGGTGATCTGCCACGGCAGCCACCACCACTCGAAGGCGTCGAGGATGCCGGGGAGCGAGACCGTGCCGGCCGCCATCGCCACGGAGGCGGCGGCGAGCAGCATCGGCAGCTCGTAGGCGAGCAGTTGGGCGGCGGTACGGAGGCCGCCGAGCAGCGAGAACTTGTTGGCCGATGCCCAGCCCGCCATGAGCGAGCCGAGGACGCCGATGCCCAGCACGGCGAGCACGAAGAAGATGCCCGCGTCGACGACCTGGCCGACCGCGCCCTCGCCGGGGCCGATCGGGATGGCGACGAGCACGAGGAGATACGGGAGCAGCGCGACGGCGGGGGCGAGCTGGAAGACACGGCGGTCGGCCTCGGCCGGGACGATGTCCTCCTTCTGCACGAACTTCACGCCGTCCGCGACGAGCTGGGCCCAGCCGTGGAAGCCGCCGGCGTACATGGGGCCCAGGCGGCCCTGCATGTGGGCCATCACCTTGTGTTCGGTCTGGCCCACGACGAGGGGGACGACCATGAACACCGCGAACACGATGACGAGGCGGAGGGCGACGTCCAGTACGTCGTTCACTCGGTATCGCCTCCGGCGGGGGTGTCAGGGGCGTCGGGAGTCCCGGCGGTGCCGGGAGTTGGGGGGACGTTGTGCCACGGCGCGTCCGCGGTGGGAGCCGAGCCCGGGGGCGTCGGCGGCACGACCGGCTGCCGGCCCGCCGAGCCGTCGCTCGCGCTGCGGGTGCGGCGGGCCGGGCGGTCGCCCGCGGGCCTTGCCGTACGGGTGGCACGGGCGGGGGCGGCGGGGAGCCGGCCCTTCAGCGGACCCCATTCGTTCGGGTCGGGGACGCCGGGCGGCAGCATCGGGCGGCGCTTGGGGCCGCCGTGGTCCGACTCGCCCGGCTCCTTGGCGCCCGGCCAGGCCTTGGCCACGCGGGCCGCCAGGACGAAGTCCTTGCGCAGGGGATGGCCCTCGAAGCCCTCGGGCAGCAGCAGGGGGACCAGGTGCGGGTGGCCGTCGAAGGCGATGCCGAACATCTCGTGCGTCTCGCGCTCGTGCCAGGCCGCACCCGCGTAGACGCCGATCGCGCTGGGCAGCACGGCCGCCTCGTGCGCAACGGTCGTGCGGACCAGCAGCCGTCGGACCGTCGGACCGGGCGCGGAACGGTCGGGCAGCGCGGCGAGATGGGCGCAGACGCGGAAGCCCGTGCCCGGTTCGTCCACGGCGCTCAGCCAGTCGAAATAGGTGCAGCCGAGCCCGTCACGCGCCGTTTCCAGCGCGGCGATCCAGGAGGCGGGCGGCACATCGACGGTCAGCAGGTCGTACGCCCGCTCCGCCGTGGCGTCCTCGCCGAAGATCTCGGTCACGGCGTCCGGCAGCCGGTCGTAGCTCTCGGCGGCGGTCACTTCGGCTCCTCCCCGGAGGCGTCCGGCGCGGACGGTGCCTGCGGTGCCTGCACTGCTTGCGGTGCGGCGACCAGTCCGCTGCGCAGCGCGGCGGTGGAGGGACGGGTCGCGCCGCCGTTCGCGTAGCGCTCGCCCAGCGACTCGCGCGCGATCTTCTCCTGGAGCTTGAGGATGCCCTGGAGCAGGGCCTCCGGCCGGGGCGGGCAGCCGGGCACGTAGACGTCCACCGGGATGATCTGGTCGACGCCCTTCGTCACCGAGTACGAATCCCAATACGGGCCGCCGCAGTTGGAGCAGGCGCCGAAGGAGATGACGTACTTGGGCTCGGGCATCTGCTCGTACAGCCGCTTCACCGCCGGGGCCATCTTGTCCGTCACCGTGCCGGAGACGATCATCAGGTCGGCCTGGCGGGGGCCCGGGGCGAACGGGATCACGCCGAGCCGGATGAAGTCGTGGCGCGCCATGGAGGCGGCGATGAACTCGATGGCGCAGCAGGCGAGTCCGAAGTTGAAGACCCACAGGCTGTAGCGGCGGCCCCAGTTGAGGACGACCTTCATCGGCTCGGGCGCGAGCCGGGACAGCACGCCCAGCCGCTTCGGCTCAGGAAGGAACGTGGGTACGGGATCGGGCACGGGCGCGGAACCCGGCTCCGGCCCCGGTCCCGACCGCGGCTGCGACTGTGGCCGTTGCTGCGGCTGACCGGCTGACGACGGGCTCGTCACGTCCATTCGAGGACGCCCTTCTTCCATGCGTAGAGCAGTCCCACGGCCAGGAAACCGAGGAAGATGAACATTTCCACCAGCGTCGTCGCGCCGTATCCGGGCGCGGCGAAGACGGTCGCCCACGGGAACAGGAAGATCGAGTCGACGGCGAAGATCACGTACAGGAAGGCGTACACGTAGTAACGGACCTGGGTGTGGGCCCAGCCCTCCCCCACGGGGTCCACGCCGCACTCGTACGTGAGGAATTTCTCCGGCGTCGGGACCACGGGACGCATCAGCCGGCCGGTTCCGAAGGCGACGGCGACGAACAGCACCCCGACCACGGCGAGCAGTCCGACGACCGAGTAGCTGTGGAAGTACTCCGACGCGAGAACGGTCGGTCCCGGCAGGTCCGCAACGTCCGCCACGTCCGCCCCTCGCTCCCTCGAACCTCTTCGACGATCTGTACGCACGGGAGTCTAGGCCCTGTAAAGGAACGGTAAGCAGCCGCGTCGGACAACTGGTGGGGTTATCCCTACTTCATCGCCACCCATGAGCCCCATGGCGTCCGGGTGCCTCACCCGGCAGGCTGGTCATATGACCATGAGCCCCCAGGTACCCGACAACGACCGGCCGCCGCCCGTCCGCTTCGCCCTCGACGCGTGCACCTGGAAGGAGATCGCGCATCTCCTCGCCAACCTCCCCATGGCGATCGTCGGGTTTGTTTACACGGTGTTCATGATCGCCGTCGGTGTGGGGCTCGCGGTCACGGTGATCGGTCTGCCCCTGCTGGCCGCCGGGTTGCAGGGTTCACGGCTGCTCGGCCGGGCCGAGCGGGGCCGGGCGCGCGGGCTGCTCGGGGTGCGGATCGACGAGCCGAGTCCGATGGCCCTGGTCCGCCGGGAGGAGGGGTTCTTCTCCTGGCTGTGGTCGAGCCTGAAGGACCCGGTGGGCTGGCGCGCGGTGCTGTACTCCTTCATCCGGCTGCCGTGGGGGGTGCTCACCTTCGTGGTGACGTTCGTGAGCCTCTTCGTCCTGTGGCCGGTGCTCCCCTATACGGCGCGGCTCATGTCCAACGCGGACCGGGGCATGGTGCGCGGACTGCTCTCGCCCTCCGACGAGCTGGAGAGCCGGATCGCCGAGCTGGAGTCGGACCGGGGTGTGGTCGTGGACACCGCCGCCGCCGACCTGCGCCGCATCGAACGCGACCTCCACGACGGCGCCCAGGCCCGCCTCGTCGCCCTCGCCATGGGGCTCGGGCTCGCCAAGGAGAAGCTGACCGACGACCCCGAGGCCGCCGCACGGATGGTCGACGAGGCCCACGGCGAGGTCAAGGTCGCCCTCCAGGAACTCCGCGATCTCGCCCGCGGCATCCACCCCGCCGTCCTCACCGACCGCGGCCTCGACGCCGCCCTCTCCTCCATCGCCTCCCGCTGCACCGTCCCCGTGACGGTGGGGGTGGATCTGGCGTCCCGGCCCGCGCAGGCCATCGAGGGCATCGCCTACTTCACCGTGTCCGAACTGCTCCAGAACGTCAGCAAGCACAGCGGGGCGCGCACGGCGTCCGTCGATGTGTGGCGGACTGCGGACCGGCTGCTGATCCAGGTATCCGACGACGGACGGGGCGGGGCCTCGCTGGACGGCGGTACGGGGATGTCCGGGCTGGCCGAGCGGCTGGGCGCCGTCGACGGTCTGTTCGTCCTCGACTCCCCGCCCGGCGGCCCGACGACGGTCACCGCGGAACTGCCCTGGCGCAACCGGGACGACGAGAAGAGCGCGGCCACGGCCGGCCCGGACCGGCCCGCCGCGGCCGAGCGGCGCTGAGGATCGCCGCCGGGCAGCCCCGAGGGGTGGGGAAAACCCCCGGCCGGAGAGGGATACCGCCCTCATGGTGGGCCGCTCACCGCGACAGCACACTTGAAGTGCACCCATGAAGCACGCACAGCAGACAGAGCCGGCCTTGCAGACGCAGACGCAGACGCAGACGCAGACGAGCAGAAGAAACGGACGGAACCCATGGCCACGACATACGGACCCGAGGCGCGGGACGATGATCGACCGGGAACCGGCTTCGGGGACGGCACCGCGGAGAGGCACTTCTTCCCGGCCTGGCTGCGTGCCCCCGTCGAGGGCCGGACCTGGCGCGAGTTCGCCTATCTGATGCTGAGCCTGCCGATCAGCATCGTGCTGTTCTGTGTCGCGGTCACCGTGACGTCGGTGAGCGCCGGCCTCCTCATCACCTTCCTCGGGATTCCGCTGCTGGCCGCCGGGCTGGCCGTGTGCCGCGGCTTCGGGGCGGTGGAGCGGGCCAGGGCCCGGGTCCTGCTGAAGCTGGACGTGCCCGCTCCCGCGCGGGTACGGGGCCGGACCGGCGGGCTGATGTCCTGGGTCGGGGCGGTCCTGAAGAGCGGGGTGTCCTGGCGGCACCTGCTCTACGCGGTGCTGCACCTCCCGTGGGCGGTCTTCGCCTTCTGCGTGTCGCTGACGTTCTGGTCGTGGGGCTGGGCCGCCCTCACGTACCCGTTGTGGCACTGGGCCTTCCCGACGCACGTGGGAACCAGCGGCATCCAGCTGTACGGGGACGCCGGCCACCAGGTCTACCTGGACTCCTCCCTCGACCTGACGGCGACCAGCGCCACCGGGTTGGCGATCGTCCTGGTCACCCCGTGGATCATCCGGGGTCTCGCCTCGGTGGACCGGCTGATGGTGGCCGGGCTGCTGGGTCCGTCGCAGCTGGCGACCCGGGTCACGGAGCTGGAGTCGGACCGGGGCGTGGTCGTGGACACCGCCGCCGCCGACCTGCGCCGCATCGAACGCGACCTCCACGACGGCGCCCAGGCCCGCCTCGTCGCCCTCGCCATGGATCTGGGGCTCGCCAAGGAGAAGCTGACCGACGACCCCGAGGCCGCCGCACGGATGGTCGACGAGGCCCACGGCGAGGTCAAGGTCGCCCTCCAGGAACTCCGCGACCTGGCCCGCGGCATCCACCCCGCCGTCCTCACCGACCGCGGCCTCGACGCCGCCCTCTCCGCCATCGCCTCCCGCTGCACCGTCCCGGTCACGGTCGAGGTCGACCTGGCGTCCCGGCCTGCGCAGGCCATCGAGGGCATCGCCTACTTCACCGTGTCCGAACTGCTCCAGAACGTCAGCAAGCACGCCCAGGCCACCCGCGCGTCCGTCGACGTCTGGCGGACGGCGGACCGGCTGCTGCTCCAGGTCACCGACGACGGGCGCGGCGGCGCCGGCCTGACGTCGGGCAGCGGTCTCGCCGGTCTGGCCGAGCGGCTGGACGCGGTGGACGGGATCCTGCTCGTCGAGTCCCCGGCGGGCGGCCCGACCAAGGTCACGGCCGAACTGCCCTGGCGCGGCTGACCACCCCTCCCCCCGTCACTCCACCTCCGGCCGGCTCCGGTCCCCCGGGGCGACGCAACCCTTCGACCACCCGCGGCGTCACCGCCGATACCGGGATGCTGGGATGCTGAACGGCATACGGGCGGGAACAGCGAGCAGTGGGGGAAGAGACGTCGTGGTGGAGGACAGGGTGCGCGTGGTCATCGCCGAGGATTCGGTACTGCTCCGGGAGGGACTCACCCGGCTGCTGACCGATCTCGGTCATGACGTCGTGGCAGGCGTCGGGGACGCGGAGGCGCTGATCAAGACGGTGAGCGACCTCGCCGCGCAGGACGCGCTGCCCGACGTGGTGGTGGCCGACGTGCGGATGCCGCCGACCCATACCGACGAGGGCGTGCGGGCCGCGGTGCGGCTGCGCAAGGAGTACCCGGGGATCGGGGTGCTGGTCCTTTCGCAGTACGTCGAGGAGCAGTACGCCACCGAGCTGCTGGCCGGGTCCAGCCGGGGCGTGGGGTATCTGCTGAAGGACCGGGTCGCCGAGGTCCGGGAGTTCGTGGACGCGGTGGTCCGGGTGGCGCAGGGCGGTACGGCGCTGGACCCCGAGGTGGTGGCGCAGCTGCTGGGCCGGAGCCGTAAGCAGGACGTGCTGGCCGGGCTGACGCCCCGTGAGCGCGAGGTCCTCGGCCTGATGGCGGAGGGGCGGACGAACTCGGCGGTGGCCAAGCAGCTGGTGGTGAGCGACGGCGCGGTGGAGAAGCACGTCAGCAACATCTTCCAGAAGCTCGGGCTGTCCCCCAGCGTCGGCGACCACCGGCGGGTGCTGGCCGTGCTGACCTATCTGAATTCCTGATGCCGCGGCCATCTATCTGACACTCTGTCAGATAGTTGCCGGGGCGCTCCCGGCGGCGTCCGGACAGGAGGACCGGACGCAGGAGCCGGACAGGGCGGGCGGCGACTCGCTGTCGGACCCTCTCCAGCGAGGGTCCGACGAGGAACCAGGTGGCTGGTGAATCATGGCGGAACAGCGCCGAAAAGCGTCTCAAAAGGCCGTCCATCATGTGATCGGCCAGAGGAAGGCGGCCCTTACAGACGTAGGGTGGGGCCTGGGACCGCCGGCGGGCCGGATGGTTCCGAGCCGCCGCGCCGAGGGAGGTCCAGTAAGTGACCAGCCAGGTCAGTAGCCCAGCCGAACACGCCGATGAGGCCAGTGAGGCGCTCGTGGGGGGACAGCGTGCCCCCCAGTCCGCAGCAGGCAACGGGGACAAAGAGATCCGCCGTCTGGACCGGGTGATCATCCGTTTCGCGGGTGACTCCGGTGACGGCATGCAGCTCACGGGTGACCGGTTCACCTCGGAGACCGCTTCCTTCGGGAACGACCTCTCCACTCTGCCGAACTTCCCCGCCGAGATCCGGGCCCCCGCAGGCACCCTGCCGGGCGTGTCGTCGTTCCAGCTGCATTTCGCCGACCACGACATCCTGACCCCGGGCGACGCGCCCGACGTGCTCGTCGCGATGAACCCGGCCGCGCTCAGGGCGAATATCGCCGATGTGCCGCGCGGCGCCGAAATCATCGTGAACACCGATGAGTTCACCAAGCGGCCGATGGCGAAGGTCGGGTACCTGACCAGCCCGCTGGAGGACGGCTCGCTGGAGGCGTACAACGTCCATCCGGTGCCGCTGACCACCCTCACCATCGAGGCGCTGAAGGAGTTCGGGCTCCCCCGCAAGGAGGCCGAGCGCTCCAAGAACATGTTCGCGCTCGGGCTGCTCTCCTGGATGTACCACCGGCCGACCGAGGGAACCGAGACCTTCCTGCGGGCCAAGTTCGCCAAGAAGCCGCAGATCGCCGAGGCGAACGTGACCGCGTTCCGGGCCGGCTGGAACTTCGGAGAGACCACCGAGGACTTCGCGGTCAGCTACGAGGTGGCCCCGGCCTCCCAGGCCTTCCCTGCCGGCACGTACCGCAACATCTCGGGGAACCTCGCGCTGTCCTACGGGCTGATCGCCGCGGGCCGGCAGGCGGACCTGCCGGTCTACCTGGGCTCGTACCCCATCACCCCGGCCTCCGACATCCTGCACGAGCTGTCGAAGCACAAGAACTTCGGTGTGCGGACCTTCCAGGCCGAGGACGAGATCGCGGGCATCGGCGCCGCGCTGGGCGCCGCGTTCGGCGGTGCGCTCGGGGTGACGACCACGTCGGGGCCCGGGGTGGCGCTGAAGTCCGAGACCATCGGCCTCGCCGTCTCCCTCGAACTGCCGCTGCTGATCATCGACATCCAGCGCGGCGGCCCCTCCACCGGTCTGCCCACCAAGACCGAACAGGCCGACCTGCTCCAGGCGATGTTCGGGCGCAACGGCGAGGCCCCCGTGCCGATCGTGGCCCCGAGGACCCCGGCGGACTGCTTCGACGCGGCGCTCGACGCCGCCCGGATCGCCCTGACCTACCGCACCCCGGTCTTCCTCCTCTCCGACGGCTACCTGGCCAACGGCTCCGAGCCCTGGCGCATCCCGGAGGTCGGCGGGCTCCCGGACCTGCGGGTCCAGTTCGCCGGCGGCCCGAACCACGAGCTGGCCGACGGCACCGAGGTCTTCTGGCCGTACAAGCGCGACCCGCAGACCCTGGCCCGCCCCTGGGCGGTCCCCGGCACCCCCGGCCTCGAACACCGCATCGGCGGCATCGAGAAGCAGGACGGCACCGGCAACATCTCCTACGACCCCGCCAACCACGACTTCATGGTCCGCACCCGGCAGGCCAAGATCGACGGCATCGAGGTCCCGGACGTGGAGGTCGACGACCCCGCTCAGGCCCGGACACTGGTCCTGGGCTGGGGCTCCACCTACGGCCCCATCACCGCCGCCGTCCGCCGGCTGCGCGCCGCCGGGCACCCCATCGCCCAGGCACATCTGCGCCATATCAATCCGTTCCCGCGGAATCTCGGCGAGGTGCTGAAGCGTTACGACAAGGTGGTCGTCCCGGAGATGAACCTCGGGCAGCTGGCCATGCTCATCCGGGCCAAGTACCTGGTGGACGCGCACAGTTACAACCAGGTCAACGGCATGCCGTTCAAGGCCGAGCAGCTCGCGACGGCCCTCAAGGAGGCCATCGATGCCTGAGACCAATGAACTCCTCCAGCCCGAGACCGGGACCGAGCCGAACGAGCTCCTTCAGCTGGTGCCGAAGTCCGAGGCCAAGCAGTCGATGAAGGACTTCAAGTCCGACCAGGAAGTGCGCTGGTGCCCCGGCTGCGGGGACTACGCGGTCCTCGCCGCCGTGCAGGGCTTCATGCCCGAACTGGGTCTGGCGAAGGAGAACATCGTCTTCGTCTCCGGCATCGGCTGCTCCTCCCGTTTTCCGTACTACATGAACACCTACGGGATGCACTCGATCCACGGCCGCGCCCCGGCCATCGCCACCGGACTCGCCTCCTCCCGGCGGGACCTGTCCGTCTGGGTGGTCACCGGCGACGGCGACGCGCTCTCCATCGGCGGCAACCACCTCATCCACGCCCTGCGCCGGAACGTCAACCTGAAGATCCTCCTCTTCAACAACCGGATCTACGGGCTCACCAAGGGCCAGTACTCCCCGACCTCCGAGGTCGGGAAGATCACCAAGTCGACACCGATGGGGTCGCTGGACTCCCCCTTCAACCCGGTGTCGCTGGCGATCGGCGCGGAGGCGTCCTTCGTCGCCCGTACGGTCGACTCCGACCGCAAGCACCTCACGAGCGTGCTGCGCGCGGCGGCCGACCACCCCGGCACGGCGCTGGTGGAGATCTACCAGAACTGCAACATCTTCAACGACGGCGCGTTCGAGGTCCTCAAGGACCGGGAGCAGGCCCAGGAGGCCGTGATCCGGCTGGAGCACGGGCAGCCGATCCTCTTCGGCACCGACGGCGCCAAGGGGGTCGTACGGGACCCGCGGACGGGTGATCTGTCGGTGGTCGCGGTCACCGAGGAGAACCGCTCGCAGATCCTCGTCCACGACGCGCACGCCGCCAACCCGAACACCGCGTTCGCGCTGTCCCGGCTCGCCGACCCGGACACCTTGCACCACACCCCGATCGGGGTGCTCCGCAGCGTCGAACGGCCGGTCTACGACACCCGGATGGCCGAGCAGCTGGACACCGCCGTCGAGCGGGACGGCAAGGGCGACCTGGGCGCGCTGCTCGCGGGGAACGACAACTGGACCGTGGTCGGCTAGATATCGCCGTCCGCCCTGTCCGGCAACGCCGAGCGGCCTCCGGGAGAACATCCCCGGGGGCCGCTCCGCGTTGCCGAACGGCTGACATTCCCGGCGTCCGGCGATTGCGGACCGGGCTCCGGCCGGCATCCGCGCACCATGTGGACATGACCCTGGACCGTCCGGCGTACCGCATCAAACGACGGCTGCTCGGCAAGCCGCTGACCACCGAGCACATCAGCGACGAGAAACTGAACAACCGGACGGCGCTCGGGGTGCTCGCCTCCGACTGCATCAGCTCGTCGGCGTACGGCTCCGAGGAGATGCTCCGGGTCCTCGTGCCCGTCGTCGGCGCCGCCGCGTTCACGATGATCATGCCGGTGACCTTCGCGATCCTGCTGGTGCTGCTGCTGCTGACGCTCTGTTACAGCGACGTGGTGATGATCTACACCCGGGCGGGCGGATCGTACGTCGTCGCCCGGGAGAACTTCGGGCCGAACGTCGCGCAGATCGCCGCCGTGGCGCTGCTCGTCGACTACATCGTCACCGTCGCCGTACAGGTCTCGGCCGGCACCAACGCCCTCATCTCGCTCGCCCATCTGGCCGGCAACCAGTTCACCGGCCTGGACCATCTCCAGCTGCCGGTCTCCGTCGGCGTGATCGTGATCCTCGCGTACGGGAACCTGCGCGGGGTCCGTGAGGCGGGGCGGCTCTTCGCGCTGCCCGCCTACCTCTTCGTGGCCGCCGTCGGCCTGATCCTGGCCGTCTCCGCGGCGCGCGGGCTCACCGGCGGACTGCCGCACGCCGATCTGCACGCCGCCGGGGTCGTGCCGCTCGGCACCCCGGGCAACGGCTGGCTCTACGGCGCCTCGCTCTTCATCGTGCTGCGCTCGTTCGCCAACGGCGGCTCGTCCCTCACCGGGCTCGAAGCGATCTCCAACGGCATCTCCGCGTTCCGTGAGCCCCAGGGCCGCAACGCGCGCCGCACCCTCATCACCATGAGCGTGATCCTCGGCATCCTCGTGCTCGGCGTCTCCACGCTGGCGCACTACACCCATGCCGTCCCGTACACGGACGGCACGCCGACCGTCATCGCGCAGGAGGCCCATCTCGCCTTCGGCGGCGGGATCGTCGGCACGGCCGGGCTGATCTTCGTGCAGCTGGCGACCGCGCTGGTCCTCTACACGGGCGCCAACACCCCGTTCACCGGCTTCCCCTACCTGGCCAGTTTCGTCGCCGAGGACCGGTTCCTGCCGCGGGTGCTGACCCGGCGCGGGCACCGCCTCGCGTTCTCCAACGGCATCATCGCGCTGACCGTCGTCTCACTGGCGCTGCTCCTGGCGACCGGCGCCAGCGTGGACAAGCTGGTGGCGCTGTACGCGATCGGCGTGTTCACCGCGTTCACCATGGCGGGGGCCGGCCTCACCGTCTACCACCTGCGGCGCCAGGACCGGCACCGCAGAACGAAGATCATGCTCAACGGGCTCGCCGCGGTCACCTCGGCCGCCGTCGTGCTGATCTTCGCGGTCACCAAGTTCACCGAGGGCGCCTGGCTGGTCGTGGTGGTCTTCCCGCTGGGGGTGTGGACGCTCATGCGGATCAACCGCGAGTACCGGCGCGAGGCCGCCGTGCTCCAGGGCATCCAGGCCCCGGGCGCGGACCGGGCGATGTACAGCCGCCACCTGGTCCTGGTCCTGGTCGAGGCGCTCGACCTGGCGACGCTGATGGCCCTGCGGTACGCGCATGAGCTGCGGCCCGACGAGGTCCGGGCGGTGCACTTCGCGATCGACGAGGCGTACGCCAGGCGGCTGGCCGCCCGCTGGGAGGCGACGGCCGCCACCGCCGTCCCGCTGGAGCTGGTGGCGTGCCCGGACCGGCGGCTGCGCCACGCGATGAAGGAGCTCGCGTACCGCAGCACCGAGGACGGCGAGACCTGGCTGACGGTCCTGGTGCCCCGACGGACGTACAGCAACGCACTCGGGAAGCTGCTGCACCGGGGCACCGGCGAGAAGATGGGCAAGACGCTGACGCAACTGCCGCACGTGGTGGTGACGATCCTGCCGTTCGACGTCTCGCGGGCGCTGCGGACGATGGAGGAGCGGCACCGGCCCGGGGAGGGCTGACCCGGCTCAGCCGGAGCCCCGGCCGCTCGCGTCGTACGCCGTGCGCGCCGCGTCCACCGCGTCCAGGTGCCGTTCCGACCAGCGCGCCAGGCCCCACACCTGCTCGGCCGCCTCCCGGCCCATCGCGGTGAGCGTGTAGTCCACCCGTGGCGGGATGACCGGCTTGGCGTCCCGGTCCACGAAGCCGTCGCGCTCCAGCGTCCGGAGCGTCTGCGACAGCATCTTCTCGCTGACCCCGCCGACCTCGCGGCGCAGCTCGCTGAAGCGGTACGAGCGTTCCAGCAGGGCGGCCAGCACCAGGACCCCCCAGCGGCTGGTGACGTGTTCGAGCACCACCCGGGACGGGCACATGGGCTCCCGCACGCTCGGCTGCCGCACATCCGGCCGCTTCTCCACACTGCTTACGCTCATACCAGTACCTTACTTCAAAGTGCGTACTTTCTTTTGGTTAGCGCCCTCCTTAAGGTGAGTAACAGAAAGCGCGAACGGAACATAAACATCCAAAGAGGAGCGACACTCCATGAGCATCGTCGTCACCGGAGCCACCGGAGAGCTCGGCCGGCTGGTCATCGACCAGCTGCTGACCACCACGCCCGCCGACGGGATCGCCGCCGTCGTCCGCGACAAGGAGAAGGCGGCCGGCCTGGCCGCCCGCGGCGTCGAGCTCCGGATCGCCGACTACAACCGCCCGGAGACCCTGACGGGGGCCTTCCGGTCCGGCGACCGGGTCCTGCTGATCTCCGGCAGCGAGGTCGGCAGCCGGATCCCGCAGCACGCCGCCGTCATCGACGCGGCCAGGGCGGCGGGCGTGGCGCAGCTCGCGTACACGGGCGTCCTGGGCGGCCCGGACGCGGACTTCCTGCTGGCCGACGAGCACAAGGCGACCGAGCAGCTGATCCTCGACTCCGGACTGCCGTACACCTTCCTGCGCAACGGCTGGTACACCGAGAACCACACGGCCAACCTGGCCCCCGTCCTGGCCCACGGCGCCGTCGTGACCAACGCGGGCGAGGGCAGGATCGCCTCCGCGCCCCGCGCCGACTACGCCGCCGCGGCCGCCGCGGTACTGACCGGCGAGGGCCACCTGGGCAAGGCCTACGAGCTGAGCGGCGATGCCGCCTGGTCGTTCGCGGAGTACGCCGCCGAGGTCGCGAAGGCGTCCGGCCAGGAGATCGTCCACAACGACGTCCCGGCCGCCGCGCGCCAGGAGATCCTGGTCGGCGCCGGTCTGCCCGCGGAGCTCGCCGCGATCCTGGTGGACGTGGACGAGGCGACGCGGCGCGGACGGCTCGCCGGCACCAACGGCGACCTGGCCCGGCTGATCGGCCGCCCGACCACCCCGCTCGCCGAGACCGTCGCGGCTGCCGTCGCCGCGGAGCGGAAGAAGAACGTCCAGTAGGGGAACCCGCGGCAGGGCTCCGGACCCGATGTCATGACCGTCTGGCGATACGGCAATGACACCGGGCCCGGTCGGCGTTACCTTCGTCTGGCTGACGTAGGCAGCGCCGACGCACATCTGCCGGGAGGGCCCGTGAAGGGAACGAACGATCAACGGGCCGGGCTCCTGTCCGGATTCGCCGCCTACGGGCTGTGGGGACTGGTCCCGCTCTTCTGGCCACTGCTGAAGCCGTCCGGCGCGGTGGAGATCCTCGCCCACCGCATGGTCTGGTCCCTGGGCGTCGTCGGCATCGCGCTCCTCGCGCTGCGCCGCTGGTCCTGGATCGGCGAGCTGCTACGGCAGCCGCGGAAGCTGGCCCTGATCACCGTCGCCGCGATCGTGATAAGCATCAACTGGGGCCTGTACATCTGGTCCGTGAACCACGGCCACGTCGTCGAGGCCTCCCTCGGCTACTTCATCAATCCGCTGGTCACCATCGCCATGGGGGTCCTGCTCCTGGGCGAACGGCTGCGCCCCGTGCAGTGGGTGGCGGTCGGCACCGGCGTCGCGTCGGTGCTCGTCCTGGCGATCGGCTACGGGCAGCCGCCGTGGATCTCGCTGGTCCTGGCGTTCTCCTTCGCGACGTACGGCCTGATGAAGAAGAAGGTCAACATGGGCGGCCTGGAGTCGCTCGCCGCCGAGACCGCGGTGGTGTTCGTGCCCGCGCTCGGCTACCTGCTGTGGCTGGGCGCGCGGGGCGAGTCGACCTTCCTCTCCGGGGGCGCCGGTCACGCGGCGCTGCTCGCCTCGACCGGGGTGGTGACGGCCGGACCGCTGATCCTGTTCGGGGCCGCGGCGATCCGCGTACCGCTCTCGACGCTCGGCCTGCTCCAGTACCTGGCCCCGGTCTTCCAGTTCATCCTGGGAATCGTGTACTTCCACGAGGCGATGCCGCCCGAGCGGTGGGCCGGCTTCGCTCTGGTCTGGCTGGCGCTCACGTTGCTGACCTGGGACGCGCTGCGAACGTCACGGCGCACGAGGATGCAGGTGCTGTCCGCGCGACAGGCCGCGGCGACGCCGGCCGATCCCGCCGCGGACGGTTCCGCTTCCCCTCCCGCGGTGACGACCCCGACCCCGTGACCCACACCGTGACTCACACTGCACGATAGTTTACCCGGTTGCCTTTTTAACTCGGTTGCGTTTCCATGGATCCCAACGGAACCGGCAACCGAGGAGTACGCATGCCCAAGCCCCCGACCACCGTGCTGATCACAGGATCCGGGCCGACCGGCCTGACCCTGGCCATCGATCTGGCCCGGCGGGACATCGGCGTACGGATCATCGACAAGTCCCCGCAGTTCCCGCGCAGTTCCCGGGCCAAGGGCCCCAACCCGCGCTCCCTGGAGGTCCTGGAGGACCTCGGTGTCGTCGAACAGGTGCTGGCCGCCGGATCGGCACCGCTGCCGATGCGCAAGTACCGCGGCGCAGAGGTGATCGCCGAGACCGACCCGTACGCGGCGGTCCGCCCGACGCCGGACGCCCCCTACGGCCGCCCGTGGCTGATCGCCCAGTGGCGGCTGGAGGAGATCCTGCGGGCCCGGCTCGCGGAGTACGGCGTACGGGTCGAGCTCGGCGCCGAACTCGTGGGGCTGGCCCAGGGCGACGACACCGTGACGGCGTCCCTGGCCGACGGCCGGGAGATCGGGGCCCGGTACCTGGTGGGCTGCGACGGCGGCCACAGCACGGTGCGCAAGCTGCTCGGCGTCCCGTTCGAGGGGAAGACGGACGAGGAGCAGATGATGGTCTGCGGCGACGTCGAGGCGCAGGGGCCGGACCGCGGTGCCTGGCACCAGTGGTTCGACGAGGACGGCGGCGTGATGCTCTGCCCGATCCCCGGCACCCGGTCGGGCTGGTGGTTCCAGGCCGCCCCCGAGACGGACGCCGCGGGCAGTCCCGTACCCCCGTCGCTGGAAAGCTTCCAGCGGCTCTTCGCCAAGCACACCGGACGCCCCGGCGGCCTCCTCTCCTCGGCCACCCTGCTCTCCACGTACCGGGTCAACGAGCGCATGGTGGACCGCTACCGGGTGGGCCGGGTGTTCCTGGCCGGTGACGCCGCGCATGTGCACGCCATCGCGGGCGGGCTGGGCATGAACACCGGTATCCAGGACGCGTTCAACCTGGGCTGGAAGCTGGCCCGGGTCGCCACCGGCCGGGCGGCTCCGGAGCTGCTCGACACCTACGAGGAGGAGCGGCTGCCGATCGCCGCCCACACCCTGGACATCACCGCGGAGCGGCTGCGGGCCACGCTGGAGGCGATCAAGGAGCCGGGCGGCGGCCTGGACTCGGCGATCACCCCGCAGACCTACGGCCTGGGCGACGGCTACCGCTGGAGCTCCCTGGCCCCCGCCGGCGGCACCGCCCGGCTCCGCGCGGGCGACCGCGCGCCGGACGCGCCCTGCCGCGACGCGGCCACCGGAGCGCCCCGCCGGCTGTTCGAGACCTTCGCCGGACCGCACTTCACCCTGCTCGGCTTCGGCGCGGGCACCGCACAGGCCCTGCGCGATGCGGCCGAGGCGCACGGCGACGAACTGCGGGCGCACGCGGTGGTCCGGGCGGACGGGGCCACCGGAGCAACCGGGCCGGCCGGAGGCGCCGCACACGGCGGGCTGACCGATGACGGCGGCCGGGCCCGCTCGGCGTACGGCATCGGGCCGGACGAGGACGACGTACTCGTACTGATCCGCCCGGACAACCACGTGGCACTCATCGCCCCGGCCGGGGACCACCGGGCCGTCGCGGAGTACCTGAAGGGTGCGGCATTGGAGCGAGCTTGAGCGAGTCACAGCGGGGCGTCCCCCGGATGACCCGCTGCTTATATTTTCCTCACATGTTATGACCCGACCCCTGCGCACGTCCGGGACGTCCCGGACGCTCCTGCGTACCGCGACCGCCACCGCCGCCCTGTCCGCCGTGTCCGTCCTCGCCTGCGGGATCGCTCCCACCGCGGTCGCGGACGACACGGTGGTGACCGTCCATCAGGACGGGCTCGGCCCCGACGGCCCCTGGCTCCGTCTCCAGGAAACGACCCCCGACCGGGACCCGGGGGTCCAGGTGGTCTCCCCGAAGCCCGACCCGGTCCATCTCAACGGCAGCCTGCGCCTCGCCATCGCGGCCGGGCAACAGGCCCAGGCCGCCCACTACTTCAACGCGACCTGGACGCCCGAACCGATCCAGCCGCTGCTGGACGCGGGCGTCTCGTACTGGGCGTACACGGCGTCCGAGGGCTCCAGCGTCACGAACATCGGCGCCAACCTCCAGCTCCCGGCGTCCTGCGGGGGCTTCACCACCCTGTCGTTCGAACCCGGCAACAACACGGACGCGCAGGGCGCGGCGCTGAAGCCGGACACCTGGCAGAAGTACCGGCTCACCGGCGACTCCGTGATGCGGACCTCGCGTGCGGTGGCGGGCATCCCGGCGGGCGGGGACGCCCCGCTGTCGCACTTCGTCACCGCGTGCGAGGGGGCGTACGGGGTGATCGCCAACATCGGCCGGCTCGGCGACCCGAACGGCACGCTGAACACGTACGTCGACAACATCACCGCCAAGGGCACCACCTGGGACTTCGCCGTCACCGGCCGGGCGTCGGCGGCGCTCACGGTCCCCGAGGAGATCAAGGCGGGCGACGGCCCCCGTCCGGCCGACGCCTCCTACAGCGACCCGGCGGACGGCCCCGAGTACCAGGGCATCGGCACGCGCCTGACGCTCAAGGGACCGGCCGGGCTGCAACCTGACCAGCTGACCGTCGTGTCCGAGGGCTCCGCGGTCCCCCTGACCCGGCAGACGGACGGATCGCTCACCGGAGAACTGCGGACCAACCTCCGGGCGGGCGCCACGCTGGAGCCGGGCGGGAAGGCCGGGGCCGCGTTCACCCTGGCCGCGGCCGAGGGCGCGCCGACCGGACGGCTCGACGTGACGACCGAACTGACCGTCACCGTCGACGGCACCGACGGTCCGGTGGGTACGGGCGTGAGCGCCACGGGCCACAGCCGGATCACCGCCGACACGGGTCCGGGCCCGTCGCCCTCCCCCACGCACCCCCACCACCCCAAGCCCACCCCGCCCGGCGGCGGTCACGGCGGCGGGCACGGCGGCGGCCACGGCAACGGCGGCGCACCCCTGCCGAACGGCCCGGTCGACGCGGGTGACGGCTCCACCGCGCTGACCGGCTCCGGCTCCGACGGCCTCTCCGGTCCCGGTACGGCGATCGGCGCGGCCGGGCTGCTGGCAGCCGTCGCCGCCGCTGTCGGCGGGCTCCGCACCGCGCGGCGCCGGCGCGGTTGAGCACCCGCCTCCCGCGGGAGCGGCCGCCCCGGCGGTCGTTCCCGCGCCCGGCCGGGGCGGCCGGGCTGATCCCGGCCGCCGCGGCGGCGCTGGTCCTGCTGCTGGGCTCCCCCCTCGCGGAGCCCGGCACCGGGGCCGCCCCCCGGTCCGGCCCCGCGTCCACGGCGGCGGCGCCCCTGCCCGCCGCCCGCCCCGTCCGTATCGACATCCCCGGACTCCGGGTCAGCGCACCCTTGGTGGACCTGACCCTGGACAGCGGGGGCAAGCTCGGCGTGCCCGATCCGGCGGACCGCAACCTGGCCGGCTGGTACCGGGACGGCGTGCCGCCGGGCTCCCCCGGCAACGCCATCGTGGTGGCCCACGTCGACACACCCACGGGCCCGGCCGCCTTCGCCGGACTCGACGCGCTGCGACCCGGCGCGCGGGTCGACGTACACCGCGCGGACGGGAAGGTCGCGACCTTCCGCATCTACGCGATCGACGAGTTCGAGAAGAGCGACTTCCCCAGCACCCGTGTCTACGGGCCGACGAAGGACGCCCAGCTCCGCCTGCTCACCTGCGGCGGCGCCTACGACCGCAGCGCGGGCGGCTACCAGTCCAACGTGGTGGCCTTCGCCCGGCTCGCGTCGGTCCGGGCGGCCTGAGAACTCCACTGCACCCGAACACCAATTCGACTCCACCGTCGAGTCGTACGAGCAAGAATGGCGTCATGCCCCTTGACTGGAAGATCGTCATCGACGCCGTCGACCCGCACGCCCAGGCGGGCTTCTGGGCCGATGCCCTCGGCTACGAGATCGAGGACAACAGCCCCTTGGTCGAACGCCTCCTGGGAATCGGAGCCGTACCGGAAGTGCTCACGACGACCGCGCACGGCCGGAAGGCCTGGCTCGACCTCGCGGCCGCCCGGCACCCGGACGACCCGTACGAGCCGGAGAGCGGAACGGGCCTCGGACGCCGCCTGCTGTTCCAGCGCGTCCCCGAGCCCAAGACGGTGAAGAACCGCCTCCACCTGGACGTGCACGCCGGACCGGACCGCCGGGAGGCGGAGGTGGCCCGACTGGAGCGGGTGGGCGCGCGGGTGCTCCGCAAGGTGGCGGAGCCGGGCGGGACCTGGACGGTGATGAGCGACCCGGAGGGCAACGAGTTCTGCGTGCAGTGACCTGGAGGGGCGGGGCCGATCGGCTTCGGGCCGTCGTCGGTGACGGCCACACCGACGGACCCGGTGGGCGCGTCCGGTCGAGTTCGCCGGACTGCCGGACACACTGCTTCAGGTGGCACCGCAGCTCGCCCGCGCCGCACCTGGCCGAGCGGGCTAACCAGCCGGGCAGGCACGGAAGTCGAGCCGCCCGAGCTCCGCCTCGGGCCAGTCCGACCCTGCGTAGGCGTCGGCCTCCCGGTTGCTCACAGAGATCCCGCCGCCGCTCTGGCGACCGATATGGCGGGCAGCCATGCCGTCCCCGGCCGACTGGAAGACTTGCAGCTCGGCGCGGCCGTCGTGGTCGGTGTCCGTGACCCACACCCCGTACACGAACGCCGACTCACCCATACGGATGGTGCCGGTCCGGTCACTGCTCAGGTCGCGGGCGAGGGGCCCGTAGTGCACCTCATGCACCAGCATGTTGTCCCGCATGCCGTCGCCCGCGTCGCGCTGAGTGTAGAAGAGCGCCAGATCGAGGTACCCGTCACCGTCGAAGTCGCCGAAGGTTCCCCGGGTCGCCATGTCCTCCTTCGGTGCGCCTCGCAGCTTCTGCCAGAACCCGCGGGCATCGCCGATGCCGACAGTGGTGCGGTGACCGTCTCTCCGGAAGACCACCGAGCCGGCACCATCGCGGTTCAGGTCGCGGATCTCGTCCAGGTGCCCGTCCGCGTCCACGTCGGCGCGCAGTGCGGTGGTACCGATGGCGCATACGGCCATGGGCGCATGGTCGCCCGGTTCGGGCCCGGCGCCCAGGGGAAGCCACAAGCCGCCGGCGATCACGCAGAGACCGGCTCCGGCAGCCGTGACGAGCCGGCGCCGACGCGTGCGCCGACGCCGACGCAGCAACGAGAGCTCTTCCCCGAGCGTGGATTGCTTCGGAACGGCAGGCAGGGGCATGACACGACCCTAGACCGTGCTGTGCCCGACCGGCGGTGGCTCCCCATGCCGGACCATCGCCGCAGGTCAGCGCCGCACAGCGGGACACGGCCTAGGCTTGCCCCATGCCTCTCCCACCCGCCTACGCCCTCGTCGCCACGGATCTGGACGGCACCCTGCTGCGCAGCGACGCCACCGTGAGCCCCCGCACCCGCGCCGCGCTCGGCCTCGCCACTGCCGCCGGGGCCCGCCACCTGGTGGCCACCGGCCGACCGGTGCCTGCCGTACGGGAGTTGTTCGCCGCGCTGGGGTACCGGGGGCTCGCCGTCTGCGGGCAGGGAACGCAGGTGTACGACGCCGGGGCCGGGCGCATGATCCGTGCGGTCGGCCTGGACCGGGAGGCGGCCGCCACCGCGCTCGGCAAGATAGAGGCCCAGGTGGGGCAGGTCTTCGCCGCGGTGGACCAGGACGGGGTCGACGGCCGGACCCTGATCGAGCCGGGCTTTCCCATGCCGCGCCCCCCGCTGTCGGCCCTCCGGACGCTCCACCGCGACGCGTTGTGGGCCGCTCCGGTCATCAAGGTGCTGATCCGTCATCCGGAGCTCGACGACGACACGCTGGCGGCCGCCGCCCACGCGGCCGTCGGGGATCTGGCGACCGTCACCCTGTCCGGGCCGGGCACGGTCGAGCTCCAGCCGTACGGCATCGACAAGGGCGCCGGGATCGCGCTCGTCGCCGAGCACCTGGGGCTGGACCCGGCCACCGCGATCGCCTTCGGTGACATGCCGAACGACCTGCCGATGTTCCGCAGTTGCGGGTACGGGGTGGCGATGGCCAACGCCCATCCGCTCCTGCGGGCCGCGGCGGACGAGGTGACCCTGTCCCACGAGGACGACGGGGTCGCGGTCGTCCTGGAGCGGGTCTTCGGCTGACGCGGCGCCCGTCAGGGCCGGCCCGGACCGTGCCCTTCCTCGCCGGGTCCGGGCACGGCCAGCAGGAATTCGGCGCCGCCTTCGAGCATCCGCGCCACGTCGGCCGAGCGCGGGAGCATCGTCTCCTCGTAGCCGCGCACCGCGTCGTCGACGGTGGCGGAGCGCACGAGCGAGAGCGCGAGTTCACTGGCGTCGAGCATGGCGAGGTTGACGCCGACGCCCAGCGGCGGCATGAGGTGTGCGGCATCCCCGAGGAGCGTCACGCCGGGCGAGTGCTCCCAGGTGTGCGGCACCGGCAGGGCGAGGATCGGGCGGTCGACGTAGGGGCCGTCGTTGTCGGTGATCATCCGGAGCACCTCAGGTGACCAGCCCGCGTACTCGCCGAGCAGCTGCGCGCGGATGCCCTCGGTGTCCTCGGGGCGGAGTCCCGTCGCGGCGATCCAGTCCACGGGGACGCGCCGCATGATGTAGACGCGCAGGTGGCCGCCGCTGTTCTGCTGCGCGAACAGGCCCCGCTCTCCGTCGGCGGCGTGGGCGCTGCCCTTCCCGACCAGTTCGCGGAGCTCGGGGTGCGCGGTCTCCATGTCGTCGAACCGCGCCTCCAGGAAGCCGACCCCCGTGTAGTGCGGCGCTGCGGGCGACACCGCGGTGCGGACGCGGGAGAAGGCGCCGTCCGCGCCGATGACGAGATCGGCCTCGACGGCCGTCCCGTCGGTGAACGTCAGCGTGCGCGGGCCGCCGGCCGGTCCGCTCACGGACTCGAGAGCGCGTCCCCACTGGACCGTTCCCGGTGCGAGCGAGCGCAGCAGGAGGTCGCGCAGCTGTCCGCGGTCGATCTCGGGGCGGGCCGTTTCGCCCTCGTCCGGAACGTGGTGGGCGATGACGCCCCCCGCCGGGTCCAGTCGGCGCATCTCCTGCCCCTCGAACCGGGCGAACGCGAAGAACTCCTCCAGCAGGCCGGCCTCGCGGAGGGCGAGCTGGCCGTCTTCCTCGTGCAGGTCGAGCGAGCCTCCCTGGTTCCGGGAGGTCCGGTCCGGATCGCGGTCGTACACGGTCACCGCGATGCCGTGCCGCTGGAGGATGCGTGCGCAGGTGAGGCCTCCCGGGCCTGCGCCGATGACGCCTATGCGGGCGTCGGCGGGTGTCGGACTGTTCATGGTGGATTCCCCTCGTCGGCGGGGTCGCGGCGACGCCACGGCGCGGCGGTCTCCGGTGTCGCGGCCGGATCGGCGGCAACCCCTGTCGGTACCCAGCAAAGCAGGAACGAGTACATAACTGCAACCGTTACAGTTTCTGCTTCGTTCCAGCTGTGGGGTACGGTGGGCACCATGTCCGACACTCCGACCGTTGGCCGCCGCGAGCGCAAGAAGGCCGCGACCAGGCAGGCCATCGCCGACGCCGCTCTGGAACTGTTCCTGGAGCACGGATTCGAACGAGTGAGCGTCCGTGACGTCGCCGAAAGGGCCGACGTCTCGACGACGACCCTCTTCGCGCACTTCCCGGGCAAGGAGGCCCTGGTCTTCGACCGCGAGGCGGAGGTCGAGGCCGCGCTGACCGCCGCCGTCCGCGATCGGCCCCCGGGCCAGGACGTGGTCGAAGCGCTCCGCGCCCACGCCCTGACGTCGTGGGTGCGGGTCGCGTCGGATCCGCGTCGGGACCGGTTCACCGCACTGGTGGACGGGACGCCCGCGCTGCGCGAGTACTGGGAACGCATGTGGATGCGGCACGCGGGCGCGCTCGGCGCCGTGATCGCGGAGGAACTCGGCCGGGAGGCCGATGACCTCGCGTGCTCGGCGCTCGCACGGTTCGTCCTGGAGGTCCCGGCCCTGGCCATGGCCGGAAACGATCCGCGCGCCTCCGTGGAGACGGTGTTCGATCTGCTGACGTACGGCTGGAAGTCGTCACAGCCCGACTCCGGGGACACGGCCGCGGAGCCCCGGAAGGGCTGACCCGCCGGCCGGGCCGGCCCTGATCCGCCAGGGGTCGCGCGAGCTCTTACGACCTGGTCCGCTCCCTATCGCGCACCAGGTCGTTACGTGACCGCGCCCAGCGACCGCAGCACATGGTCGACCAGCGACGCCACCGCCTCCGCGTCCTGCATCGGCTTGCGCAGCACGTGGCGGTAGTAGACCGGGCCGTACAGCATCTCCACCGCCAGCCGCAGATCGGCGCCCGGCGGGATCTGACCCCGCTCCTGAGCGACGCGCAGCCGGGCGACCACCTCTTCGAAGCGGGGTTCGATCAGCTGGGTGCGGACCGTTTCGGCCAGCTCGTCGTCGTGGTGGACCTCGGAGAGTATCCCGGCGTACGCGGGCCCGTAGGGCGGCACGGACAGCACGCCGACCGCACCGGTCACATGGGTCCGCAGGTCCGCGGCGATGTCGTCGGTGTCGATGGACGGGTTGGCCTGGACCAGCGCCTCCGTGAACGCCTCCAGCAGCACCGCGCTCTTCGACGGCCACCAGCGGTAGATCGTCTTCTTGCTGACACCCGCCCGCGCCGCGATCGCCTCGACGGTGACGCGGCCGTAGCCCTTCTCCGTACAGAGGTCGAGGGCGGCTTCCAGGGTCGCCCTGCGTGAGCTCTCGCTGCGGCGCAGTGAACTCGGCGATGTGATCATTCGGTGAGCATAGGGCCGTTCGTGCCCATCGTTGTTGACAGCCCGTCGCCAGAAGTCGAACAATGCTCAGGCGGAAACGGAACGTACCGTGTCGGCTCGTTCCCACCCTTCGCACCGTTCGTGCCGTTCGTGCCGCGACGAGCCGATCGGGGGACGGCTCGCCCGGCCGGCGGTACGGGTGAGAGCCCCGGCCGAGGTCAGGCCGTGATGTCCTTCGCCGTGAAACGCGCCCAGGCCGCCGAGCCGAACACCACCGCGTACAGCCCCTGGAGCTCCAGGTTCCTCACCAGGTCGTCCCAGTAGACCGGGGCGCGCAGCAGGTCCGCGAAGGACAGCCAGTAGTGCGGGAAGAGGTACGGGTGAATCCCGTGCAACTGCGGAATGGTGTCCACGATCTGCACGGTGACCAGGACCCCGACCGTCGCCGCCATGGCCGCGATGCCGCTGTTGGTGAGGGTCGAGACGAACAGTCCGAGCGCCGCGAAGCCGATCAGTGACGCCGCGACCGCCACCGCGACCAGCGCCGCTCTGAACAGGCCCTCACCGAAGCCGATCCGGGTGCCGGAGATCGTCGTGACGTCGCCGACCGGGAACAGCAGCGCGCCCACGGCCAGCGCGGACGCCGCCACGACCAGGGTCGCGATCAGGCAGAAGGCCAGCGTGGTGGCGTACTTGGCGAGCAGCAGCCGGGTCCGCCCGGCCGGCGCGACCAGCAGGTAGCGCAGCGTCCCCGCGTTGGCCTCGCCCGCGACGGAGTCGCCCGCGATGACGCCCACCGCCATCGGGAGGAAGACCGGGAGCGTGGCGGCGAGGGAGGCGAAGACCAGGAAGAGGCCGTTGTTGGTCACCTGGGAGAGGAACGCGGGCCCGGCCCCGCCCTCGCCGGGACCGGCCGAGGAGCCGTTCGCCGTCTCGATCCGGACCGCGATCCCGATCAGTACGGGGACGACCGCCAGCACCCCGAGCAGGGCGACGGTGCGCCAACGGCGCAGGGTGGTGGTCAGTTCGGAGCGGAGGATGCCGAGCGTCCACAGCGGGTTGCGCCGGAGCGGGCGGGCCTCCTCGCGTACCTGTTCAGCCTGCGACATCGAATCCCTCTCCGGTGAGCGCGACGAAGGCGTCCTCCAGGGAGGCCCGTTCGACGCCGAAGGACCTGACCCGGACTCCGCCGCGCACCAGGGCGGCGTTCAGGTCGGACAGTTCCACGGAGCCCGGTGGGGCGTCGGCCCGTACCCGGTCTCCGTCGACGGTGAGCCCGGTGACTCCGTGTTCCTTCAGGACGCGGGCGGCACCGGCCGGGTCCGGGGTGGTGACGGCGAGCCGGCCGCGGGTTCCTGCCGCGAGGTCGGCGACCGGGCCCTGGGTGAGCAGCCGGCCCCGTGCCATGACCGCCGCGTGCGTGCAGACCTGCTCGATCTCGTCCAGCAGGTGGGAGGAGAGGAACACCGTGGTGCCCTCGGCCGCCAGCTCCCGGACCAGGGTGCGGATCTCCCTCATGCCCTGCGGGTCCAGGCCGTTGGTCGGCTCGTCCAGGACGAGCAGCCGGCGCGGCCGGAGCAGGGCCGCGGCCAGGCCGAGCCGCTGCTTCATGCCCAGCGAGTACGCCCGCGCCTTCTTGCCGCCCGCGGCGGCCAGGCCGACCCGCTCCAGGGCGCCGGCGACGCGGGCGCGGCGGGTGCGCGGATCGGCGGTCGGGTCGGCGCAGTCGAAGCGCACGAGGTTGTCCCGGCCGCTCAGGAACCCGTACAGCGCGGGCCCCTCGATCAGCGTCCCGACGTGCGGGAGCACGGTGCGGGCCGCGTCCGGCATGGGGCGGCCCAGGACCCGTGCCGTGCCGGACGTAGGGTCGATCAGCCCCATCAGCATCCGGATGGTGGTGGTCTTCCCGGAGCCGTTGGGGCCCAGGAAGCCGAAGACGCTGCCGCCGGGGACGGTGAGGTCGAGCCCGTCGACGGCGAGCTGGCCGCCCCGGTACCGCTTGGTCAGGCCCCGGGTCTCGATCACGGGGGCGGCCTCCGCCGTCGGCCGTGGACCGCTCACGGTCCCGGGGCCGGTCACCGGCTCGGTCTCGGTCATGCGTACTCCCCATGGGTTCGCCGGAACGGACTCGCCGAACGGGTTCGCCGGAGCGGATGCGCGGCAGCGGGCGCGGATCGCGTCCGCCCCGCCGTACGGAGGCTACGGCGGGGCGGATGCTCGGTGCACGCGTTGGCGGTGGTGTCGGGTGACAGAGACTGCCGGGTCACCCCCACGGGCTTCTCAGCCGGCGTTGTCCGCCGCCTTCACCAGCGCGTCCTTCGTGACCGCGCCGACGTACACCCGGCCGTCATCGGTCATCAGCGCGTTGACCAGGCGGGTCTTGAAGACCGTGCCCGAACCGAACTTGCCGGTGACCTTGTCGCCCATCGAGCCCAGCAAATCCTGCGCCTCGGCCGGTACGTCACCCGACGCCTTCGACGGGAGGCCCTTGCCACCGGGGGCCTTGATCTCGGCGATGCTGTTCCAGCCCTCGCCGATCACGTTCAGGCCCTTGAGCTCGCTCAGAGCGCCCTCGGCCTTCTGCGCCTTCCCGGCCTTCTCGTGGTTTCCGGCGCTGTCGGCCTCGGTGACCTCGGCGCCCTTGGGCGGGGTGAAGGAGAACGAGGACGCGTCCGGCTTGCCGAAGTCGACGGAGGTGAACCCCGCGTCGATCGCGGCCTTGCCACCGCTGCTGGGCTGGAGCGTGAACTTGAGCGGTACCCCGGTCTTCGCGTCCACCGCGACGGTGATCGAACCGATCGTGGAGCCGCTCTGCTCGGGCTTGATGACCAGCCGGTACGCATCGCGGCCCGCGACCTGCGCGGTGCCCCCGACCTTCACGGACGTGGTGCCGTCGGCGGCCTTGAGGGCCTGTTCGGCGAAGGCCTTCGGGGTGGTCGGTACGCCGTCCGGGGCCGGGTGCTCGCCGCGCTTCGCGGCGTCCCCCGCCTTCTCCTTGGCGTGGTAGACCGCGTTCGACTTGCTGTCGTACGCCCAGACCTGGTCACCGTTGTGGATGAGGCTGTACTCGGACGCGTTGTCCAGGATGGACACCCGCTGCTTGTCGGGGCCGTCGGCGGCCACCCGGAGGGTGTGCGTGCCGGACGCCAGCTCCGTCAGCTTCGCCTGCGGGTCGGCGCTCGCCGCGCCCTTGTCCCCCGCGCCGTCCGGGATGAAGGAGCCGGCCAGTCCGCCCAGCGACGGGATGCCGAGGTCGGTGCTGATCTTCACCGTGCCGGACAGCTGCTGCGTGTCCGATGCGGCGATCTTCTCGATGAGTTCCTGTGCGCTGATCTCCGGCAGATCGGGGTCGCCCGAGCTCGCGAGCGCCGGGACCAGCCCGATCGTCGCGGCCGCCACGCCCGCCACCGCTACCGGGACGATGTAGCGGACCGCCTTCCGGCGGACTGCGACGGTGCCCGTGGTGCCGTGCGGGGCCGTGCCGTTGGTCCCTGCGCTGTCGTTCGGTGCCATGTGTGCCCTACCTCCGTGGTCGGCGGCTTCCGTCCGGATGCACTCGTCCACTCCGTGCCGCCATTCTCACCCGTTTTGGTCAGGAGTGGTTGTCCTCCATCTGACCAAAACGGGCGGCCCGAAGCGTCAGCCCGGGGGAGCAACTCCTCGTACCTCTTCGGTATGACACCGCGGGGCTGTCGCTGCGCCGACCCTTAGGGGACAGCCAGCAGACCGGGGCTCAGCCCGCGCGGTGCACCACGGCGTCGCACATCTCTTCCAGCGCGGACTTGGCGTAGCAGCCGGGCAGCGGGGCCAGCGTGGCCCGCGCCTCCTCGGCGTACCGGATGGTGTCGCGCCGGGCCTGGTCGAGCGCCGGGTGGGCGCGCAGCCGGCGCAGCGCCTCGGCGAGCCGTCCGCTGTCGGTCAGGTCGCCGTCCAGCAGCTCGACGAGCTCCAGGTCGTCCGGCTTGCCGTCGGCCTCGGCCTGCGCCCTCAGACGGAGCACGGGCAGCGTCGGGATGCCTTCGAGGAGGTCGGTGCCGGGGGTCTTGCCGGACTCGTGGGAGTCGGAGGCGATGTCGAGGACGTCGTCGGCGAGCTGGAAGGCGACGCCGAGCCGTTCGCCGTACTGGGTGAGGGTGTCGGTCGCCGAATCGCCGGCACCGGCCATCATCGCGCCGAACCGGCAGGCCACGGCGACCAGCGAACCGGTCTTGCCGCGCATCACCTCAAGGTAGTGGTCGACCGGGTCGCGGCCGTCGCGCGGGCCCGCGGTCTCCAGGATCTGGCCGGTGACCAGGCGCTCGAACGCCTCCGCCTGGATGCGCACCGCCTCGGGGCCGAGGTCGGCCAGGATGTGCGACGCGCGCGCGAAGAGAAAATCGCCGGTCAGCACCGCCACCGAGTTGCCCCAGCGGGAATTGGCGCTGTCGACCCCGCGCCGTACGTCGGCCTCGTCCATCACGTCGTCGTGGTACAGCGTCGCGAGGTGCGTCAGCTCGACGACCACGGCGGCGGGCACCACGCCCGGGGCGTCGGCGTCACCGAACTGGGCCGCCAGCATCGCGAGCAGCGGCCGGAACCGTTTTCCCCCCGCGTGCACCAGGTGCTGCGCGGCCTCGGTGATGAAGGGCACCTCGCTCTTGGTCGCATCGAGCAGCCCCGACTCGACAGCAGCCAAACCGGCCTGGACACCGGCTTCAAGGGCCTGGTCCCGCACGCTCAGTCCGAACGGCCCGACGACGGTCACGAGGGGATCTCCTGTCTGCTGACGATCACACGGAATGTCGATGTGTCGCTGTCATCACTCAAGTCAGCGTATCCGGTCCCCTTTGGATCACCGTGGGCGCCTTCCCGCCACCGCCGGTATGTTCGGGATCAGCTCATACGATCAGGAGTTGTCCCTTTGTCCCACACCGCCACCGACACCGAACCCTCCCAGCCCCCGCCCGGCGACGACCACGCCTTCTTCGGCCAGCCACGGGGTCTGATGACCCTGTCCGGCCTGGAGGTCTGGGAGCGGTTCTCGTTCCTCGGCATGCAGGCGATCCTGGTCCTCTACTTCGCCGACACCGTCGCCAACGGCGGCATGGGGATGGAAGCGGGTACCGCCGCGTCCGTCTCCGCCGCCTACGGCACCCTCGTCTACCTGGTCTCGGTGGCCGGCGGCTGGCTGGCCGACCGGATTCTCGGCTCGTACCGCGCCGTCCTGTACGGCGGCATCCTCATCGCCGTCGGGCATTACTCCATGGCGGTGCCCACCGACGCCATGACCTGGGTCGGCCTCGGCCTGATCAGTGCCGGAACGGGCCTGCTCAAGCCCAATGTGGCCACCATGGTCGGCAAGCTCTACCGCACCGAGGACGAGCGCCGGGACGCCGGCTTCGCCCTCTACTACATGGGCATCAACATCGGTGCGTTCCTCGGCCCGCTGATCACCGGCTGGCTCGGTGACCACGCGAGCTGGCACTGGGGCTTCTCGGCCGCCGCCTTCGGCATGACGATCGGCCTGATCCAGTACGTACTGGGCCGGCGTCACCTGGCCGGGCGTAAGAACGCCGCCGAATTCGCCCTGGCCCCCGCGCCGATGCGCCGGGCCGTCCGGCTCATCGTCATCGGCGTCGTCGTGGTCGCCGCACTCGCCACCGCACTGGCGCTGGCGGGCTGGCTGACCATGGACCGCTTCGTCGACCTGCTCACCCTCATCTCGGTGATCGCACCGGTCGTGTACTTCGTGGTGATGTTCAGGAGCCCCCGGGTCAGCGCCGAGGAGCGCGGCAGGCTGCGCCCGTACGTGGTGCTGTTCCTGGCCTCCGTCGTCTTCAACTTCATCCTCTTCCAGGCGTACTCGACGATGATGCTGCTGGCGTCGGCGAACGCCCGCACGGAGATCCTCGGCTTCCACTTCCCGGCCTCCTGGTACGCCTCGGCGCTCGGCGCGTTCGAGGTGGCACTCGCCCCGGTGGTCGCGGCCGTCTGGGCGAGGATGGGCCCGCGCCAGCCGCACGCGTCCAACAAGATCGCGATCGGGGTGATCCTGGGCGGGCTCTCGTTCCTGCTGATGGTCCTGCCGACCTCCGGTCACTCCGACGACACCTACAAGATGGCCGCCTGGTGGATCGTCGGCTCGTACCTGCTGCTCGGCCTCGGCGACATCCTGCTGGAGACCTCCGGCATGTCCGCGACCACGAAGCTCGCCCCCAAGGCGTTCGCCAGCCAGACCATGGCGCTCTGGTTCCTCTCCCTGGCCCTCGCCAACGGAATCCAGGCCCAGATCGTGAAGCTGTACGGCGAGGTCTCCAACCCCGCCTACTTCGGTGTCAATGGCGCTATCGCGGTGGCGGCCGGTGTGGCCGTCGTCGCCGCCGCCCCCTGGCTCAAGCGCACCATGCACCCCGTCCACTGAGGTACCCCCATGCGCATCCGCACCGAATTCCCGTACGAGACGACCCACGAGGACATCCGGATCCCGCTGCCGGACGGAACCCGGCTGTACGCCCGGATCTGGCGGCCGGTCACCGACGAACCGGTGCCCGCCCTGCTGGAGTACCTGCCCTACCGGCTGAGCGACTGGACGGCGCCCCGCGACGCGCAGCGCCACCCCTGGTACGCGGGCCACGGCTACGCCTCGGTCCGCGTCGACGTGCGCGGCCACGGCAACAGCGAGGGGCTGCCGGGCGACGAGTACGACGCGACCGAGCTCGCGGACGGCGTCGCCGTCATCCACTGGCTGGCCCAGCAGGAGTGGTGCTCGGGCCGGGTCGGCATGTTCGGCATCTCCTGGGGAGGCTTCAACTCCCTCCAGATCGCCGCGCTCGCGCCCGAGCCCCTGAAGGCGATCGTCACCGTGTGCTCGGCGGACGACCGCTACGACAACGACGTCCACTACATGGGCGGCTCGGTCCTCGCCGTGGACATGCACGCCTGGGCCGCCACGATGCTGGCCTTCGTCTGCCGGCCGCCCGACCCGGCCCGGGCCGGCGCCGCGTGGAAGGACATGTGGCTGGAGCGGCTCGAAGCGGTCGACCCCTTCATCCACACCTGGCTGGCCCACCAGACCCGCGACGACTACTGGAAGCACGGCAGCGTCTGCGAGGACTACTCCGCCATCAAGGCGAACGTCCTCGCGGTCGGCGGCTGGCACGACCCGTACCGCGACACCGTGCTCCGGCTCGTGGAGCACCTGGACCCGGCGAAGGTCCGCGGGCTGATCGGGCCCTGGTCGCACCAGTACCCCGACCGCGGTCTGCCGCCGGGGCCCGGCATCGGCTTCCTCCAGGAGACGCTGCGCTGGTGGGACCAGCACCTGAAGGAGAAGGACACCGGCGTCATGTCGGAGCCGCTGCTGCGGTCCTGGATCAGCGAGTCGCACCGGCCCGCCACGGTGTACGAGACGCTGCCCGGCCGCTGGGTCGGGGACACCAGCTGGCCGTCGGAGAACGTCGCGCCGGTGGCGTACGCCCTCAAGGGCGGGCCGCAGACCGTCGACTCACCGCAGCAGACCGGGGTGGACGCGGGCCGGTTCTTCCCGTTCGGCAACGACGCCGACCTGCCGCCCGACCAGCGCGACGAGGACGCCAAGTCGGTGTGCTTCGAGTTCCCGGTCGAGGACGCCCCGATCGAGATCCTGGGCCGCCCCCGGGTGCGGCTGCGCATCCGGATGGACGTGCCGCGCGGCCAGGCGATCGCCCGGCTCTGCGACGTCGCCCCCGACGGCTCCTCCACGCTCGTCACCCGCGGCGTCCTCAACCTCGCCGCCCGGCACGGCCGGGACCGCGCCGAGGACTGGCCGGTGGGGGCGACCGAGGACGTGGCGTTCGAGCTGAACGGCATCGGGCACACCTTCCCGCCCGGCCACCGGATCAGGCTCGCGGTCTCCTCCTCGTACTGGCCCTGGATCTGGCCGCAGGCCGGTTCGGCGGGCTTCACCCTGGACGCCGCGGGCAGCCTCGTCGAACTGCCGGTGCGCCGGCACACCGAGGACCCCGCGATCCACTTCGAGGAGCCGGAGCAGTCGGAGCCGCTCGGCGTCGTCCACCCGGCCACCCTCGACGAGCAGCGCCCCGAGCGCCTGGTGATCCGCGATGTCGCCAAGGGCGAGTGGCGGATGGAGGTGGACCCGCGCTACGGCGGCACCCGGGTCTACCCGGACGGCCTCGAATTCACCGAGGACGCGGTCGAGACGTACACGATCCAGGAGAACGACCCGCTCTCCGCACGCACCCGTTCCGACTGGACCATCCGGCTGCACCGGCCGGAGATGGCGTGGGACGTGCTGATCGAGACGCGCTCCGAGATCTCCGCCGACGCGAGCGACTTCATCACCTCCAACGAGGTGGTCTGCAAGGACGGCGGCGAGGTCGTCTTCCACCGGACCTGGGAGAAACGCATCCCGCGCACCGCCGGCTGACCGTTCCGCCGTATCCCCGCGGTGTCCCCGCGTTCCTCCGGACGCGCGGGGATACAGCGGCACTTTCCGGGCATAGGGGGGTGGTTGGGGCTCTGCCGCCGGGTGACGCCCCCGACGTAACGTGTCCCCCAAGCGACCTGGAAAGCGAGGCAGCAACAGATGCCCGAACAGAGCAGCCCGCTCGATCTGGCCGAGGGCGATCCCTTCGGTCCGCACAACCTTCCGTACGGCGTCTTCTCCGCCCCCGACCGGCCCGGAGAACGACGCGTCGGCGTCCGCATCGGCAGCCATGTGCTGGACGCCGGGGCGGCGGCGCTGGCCCTCGGCTCGCCGTACGCGCAACTGCTGGCCCAGCCCGGCCTGATGCCGCTGCTCGCGGCCGGCCGCACCGCCTGGAGCGATGTGCGCCGGGCGCTGACCGCGTGGGTGACCGTCCCGGCCCACCGCGCGGACATCGAGCCGCTGCTGCACCCGGTGGACTCCGTGACGCTCCATCTGCCCTACCGGGTGGCGGACTACGTCGACTTCTACGCCAGCGAGCACCACGCCACCAACGTCGGCCGGATCTTCCGCCCGGACGGCGACGCGCTCACCCCCAACTGGAAGCACCTGCCGATCGGTTACCACGGCCGCGCGGGCACCGTCGTGGTCTCCGGTACGGACGTGGCGCGCCCCTCCGGCCAGCGCAAGGCCCCCACGGACCCGGCGCCCGTCTTCGGCCCGTCCGTGAAGCTGGACATCGAGGCCGAGGTCGGCTTCGTCGTCGGCGTCGGATCGGAGCAGGGCCGGTCCGTCGCCCTGGCCGACTTCCGCGAGCACGTCTTCGGCCTGTCGCTGCTCAACGACTGGTCGGCGCGGGACATCCAGGCGTGGGAGTACGTCCCGCTGGGCCCCTTCCTCGGCAAGTCGTTCGCGACGTCCGTATCGGCGTGGGTGACGCCGCTGGAGGCCCTGGACGCGGCACGCACCGCTCCGCCGGCCCGTGACCTCCCCCTGCTGCCCTACCTCGACGACGCGGACGACGAGGAGCCCGGCGGATTCGACCTGCGGCTCTCCGTCGCGATCAACGGCCACGTCGTCGCGGAGCCGCCGTTCTCCACCATGTACTGGACGGCCGCCCAGCAGCTGGCGCAGATGACGGTCAACGGCGCCTCGCTGCGGACCGGCGACCTGTACGGCTCCGGCACCATCAGCGGCGCGGAGCCGGCCCAGCGCGGCTCGCTGCTCGAACTCACCTGGAACGGGCGAGACCCGCTCGAACTCCCCGAGGGCAAGCGGACGTTCCTGGAGGACGGCGACACGGTGACACTGACGGCCTGGGCACCGGGACCGGACGGCATCCGGGTCGGTCTCGGCGAAGTGACCGGACGGATCGTCCCCGCGCCATGACCCCGCCGCCGCCCGGACCGACGCTGCCCGAGGAACTGCTGCTGCTCGCGCTGGACCCGCAGCGCGGCAGACCGTACTGCCGCAACCGCTTCCTGGAGTACGCGACGGCCGGGGCGGCCCTGGCCGAGCTGGAGCTCCAGGGGTGGATCACCGAAGAGCGCGGGCAGGCCCAGCTGGTCAAACCACTGGAGCCGCCGGACCCGCTGCTCGCCACGCTGACCCGGAGCCTGCCGGCCCCCGGCAAGGGCCGGCGTGGCTCGGGCGTATCGGCCACGCGCTTGGTGCGGCAGGCGGGCCGGCAGGTAGCGGGGCTGTACCTGGACTCCCTCGTGCAGCGCGGCGTCCTGCGCCGGGAGACCCACCGGTTCCTCGGCCTGCTGCCGTACCACCGCCACCCGGTGGTGGCGAAGGACCTGGCCGCGCAGGTCCGCGAACGCTTCGCCGCCGCCGAGCGGGCGGGCTTCCCCGATCACCGCAGCCGGGCCCTCGCCGCGCTCGTCTCGGCGGCGGGCCTGTCCCGCTTCGTCGGCACGGACCGGACCAGCCGCGCCGCGATGCGCCACCTGATCCGCGAACAGTGGCCGGCCCACGCGGTGCACCGCAACGTCCGCCGCGACAGGGCGAACCAGTCGGGGGGCGGGCAACGGGTGCGGCGGGCGGCCCGGGGGACGACGGTCAACGGCGCGTGACCCGCTCACGCGTTGGGAGGGTCCTGGCTCCCGTCGCCGGCGTATGGGCCGGCCGGAACACGAGACTCCTTCGTATGCGAGTACCGATGAACGCCGGACCCCCGCCCGCCGAGCCGCGGTGGCCGGTTCCGCCCGAGGGCGGATGGACCTCCGATGACCTGGACATGCTTCCGGATCTACCTCCGCATACGGAGCTGATCGACAGCAGTCTGGTGTTCGCGGTTCCTCAGACCGTTTTCCATTCACAGGCCGTCAGCAACTTGAGCCGGTGGCTTCAGTCCTCGGCGCCGCCCCACCTGGAGGTCGTGGCCCGGTTCACGATCGACATCGACCGTTGGAACCGGCCCGAACCCGATGTGGTCGTCGTCCGCGCCGACGCGGTCGAGAGTCTGCGGCAGACCCGGTTCCCCGCGAGCAGCGTGCTGCTCGCGATCGAGGTCGTGTCCGCCGAGTCCGTCACGCGTGACAGGGAGACCAAGCCCGTGAAGTACGCGCGGGCGAAGATCCCGCACTACTGGCGGGTGGAGAACCAGGACGGCCGCGCGGTCGTCTACGTCTTCGAGCTGGAGCCGGCGACCGGGGCCTACACCTCCACCGGAATTTTCCGCGACCGAATGAAGGTGTCCGCGCCCTTCGCCGTCGACCTCGACCTGACCGCGATCGTCTCCCTCCGCCGGACGGCGGCCTCCGAGTAGACCGTCCGCCGCCCGCCGCGCCCCCGGCTCAGTCGAACTCCGGCGGCTCCTCGTCCCAGCCGAACTCCGGATCGGCGTCCCGGACGGTGGAGCGGGGTGCCACGGCAGGTGCGGGTACGGCCGCCGGGGCGGGGGCCGGGGCCGCTTGCGGGGCAGGGGCAGGGGCCGGGGCCGGGGCCGTTTCCGGGGCCTCCGAGGGCGCGTCGCCGAACGACGCCAGCACCTCCAGCACCCCGTCCCCGTACGTCGCGAGCTTCTTCTCGCCCAGGCCGCTGATACCGCCGAGCTCGGCGGTCGAACCCGGACGCAGCGTCGCGATCTCGCGCAGCGTCGCGTCGTGGAAGATCACGTATGCCGGGAGGCCCAGCTCCTTGGCCTGGGCTCCGCGCCAGGCGCGCAGCGCCTCGAAGACCGGGACGGCCTGCTCCGGCAGCTCGGCGACCGCCACCGAGGACTTCGCCTTCCGGTCGCCCTTCGAGGAGCGCGACGCGGGCTTCGCGGCCTCCTTGCGCAGCAGCACCTCGCGCTCCCGGCCGAGGACCGAGCCGCTCTCCTCCGTCAGCACCAGCGTGCCGTACTCGCCCTCGACGGCGATCAGGCCCTGGGCCAGCAGCTGCCGGACCACGCCCCGCCACTCCGCCTCGGCCAGCTCCTCGCCGATGCCGAACACCGAGAGCTGGTCGTGGTCGAACTGGATGATCTTCGCCGTCTTGCGGCCCAGCAGGATGTCGATGATCTGGCCCGCGCCGAACTTCTGCCCGCGCTCCCGCTTCAGCCGTACCACCGTGGACAGCAGCTTCTGGGCGACCACCGTGCCGTCCCAGGTCTCGGGCGGGGCCAGGCAGGTGTCGCAGTTGCCGCAGGAGGCCGTGGTCGGCTCCTGGCCGAAGTACTTCAGCAGCTGGGCCCGCCGGCACTGCACGGTCTCGCACAGGGCCAGCATGGAGTCCAGGTGCGAGGCGGCCCGGCGGCGGAAGGCCTCGTCGCCCTCGCCGCCCTGGATGAGCTTGCGCTGCTGGACGACGTCCTGGAGTCCGTAGGCCATCCAGGCCGTGGAGGGGGCGCCGTCACGGCCGGCCCGGCCGGTCTCCTGGTAGTACCCCTCGACGGACTTCGGCAGGTCGAGGTGGGCGACGAAGCGCACGTCCGGCTTGTCGATGCCCATGCCGAAGGCGATCGTCGCGACGACGACCAGGCCCTCCTCGCGCAGGAAGCGGGACTGGTGGCGCGCTCGGGTGCCGGCGTCCAGACCCGCGTGGTACGGGACGGCCTCGATGCCGTTGCGGCAGAGGTACTCGGCGGTCTTCTCCGTGGAGTTGCGCGAGAGGCAGTAGACGATGCCCGCGTCCCCGGCGTGCTCCTCCTTGAGGAAGGACAGCAGCTGCTTCTTCGGGTCGGCCTTGGGGACGATGCGGTACTGGATGTTGGGCCGGTCGAAGCCCGCCACGAAGTGCTTGGCGTCGGGCATGCCCAGGCGCTGGGTGATCTCCTGGTGCGTGGCCGCGGTCGCCGTCGCCGTCAGCGCGATGCGCGGTACGTCGGGCCAGCGCTCACCCAGCACGGACAGGGCCAGGTAGTCGGGCCGGAAGTCGTGGCCCCACTGGGCGACGCAGTGCGCCTCGTCGATGGCGAAGACGGAGATCTCACCGCGCGAGAGCAGGCCGAGGGTGGAGTCCAGCCGGAGCCGCTCCGGGGCCAGGTACAGCAGGTCGAGCTCGCCCGCCACGAACTGGGCCTCCATCGAGCGGCGCTCGTCGAGGTCCTGCGTGGAGTTGACGAATCCGGCCCGCACGCCCAGCGCCCGCAGGGCGTCCACCTGGTCCTGCATCAGGGCGATCAGCGGCGAGATGACGATGCCCGTACCGGACCTGACCAGGGACGGGATCTGGTAGCAGAGCGACTTGCCGCCACCGGTCGGCATGAGCACGACGGCGTCCCCGCCGGCCACCACATGGTCGACGACCGCTTCCTGCTCGCCCCGGAACGTCTCGTACCCGAAAACCCGGTGGAGCGTCTGCCGCGCATCGCTCTCGGCCACATCCATGGTCACATCTGTCACGCCTGTCCCGCCCGTCCCGCTCATCGCTCTGTCCCCCGGTATCCGGCCCGTTCCGTCCCTGCTCTCCCCTGCCACGATAGGCGCCGCCTACGACAGCGCCGGACGGGCTTGACTCACAAGCCCGTCCGGCGCTGTTCCAGCGGTGGTGCCCCTTCGCACTACCGCACGAAAACTCCCGCCTGGCTCGCCAGGTCCAGGAAGTACTGCGGGGCCAGGCCCAGCACCAGCGTGACCGCGACACCGACCGCGATCGTGGTCATCGTCAGCGGGGACGGGACGGCGACCGTGGGGCCGTCCGCCTTCGGCTCGCTGAAGAACATCAGCACGATGACCCGGATGTAGAAGAACGCGGCGATCGCCGAGGAGATCACACCGACGACGACCAGTCCGCCGGCGCCGCCGTCGGCCGCGGCCTTGAACACCGCGAACTTTCCGGCGAACCCCGAGGTGAGCGGGATACCGGCGAAGGCCAGCAGGAACACCGCGAAGACCGCGGCGACCAGCGGCGAGCGACGGCCGAGCCCGGCCCACTTCGACAGATGCGTCGCCTCGCCGCCCGCGTCGCGCACCAGGGTGACGACGGCGAAGGCGCCGACCGTCACGAAGGAGTACGTGGCCAGGTAGAAGAGGACCGAGGAGATGCCCTCCGGCGTGGCCGCGATGACACCGGCCAGGATGAAGCCGGCGTGCGCGATCGAGGAGTAGGCCAGCAGCCGCTTGATGTCGGTCTGGGTGATGGCGACGATCGCGCCGCCCAGCATCGTGACGATCGCGACGCCCCACATGACCGGCCGCAGGTCCCAGGTGAGGCCCGGCAGCACCACGTACAGCAGGCGCAACAGCGCACCGAACGCGGCGACCTTCGTGGCCGCGGCCATGAAGCCGGTGACCGGGGTCGGGGCGCCCTGGTAGACGTCCGGGGTCCACATGTGGAAGGGGACGGCGCCGACCTTGAAGAGCAGGCCGGTCAGGATCATCGCGCCGCCGATGAGCAGCAGCGCGTCGTTGCCCATGGTGTCCGCGAGTGCCGGGTCGATCTGCTGGATGGAGCCGTCCACCACGGAGGCGATCCGGGCGTACGAGACGGAGCCCGCGTACCCGTAGATCAGGGCGATCCCGAAGAGCAGGAACGCCGAGGAGAAGGCGCCGAGCAGGAAGTACTTCACCGCGGCCTCCTGCGACATCAGCCGCTTGCGGCGGGCGACGGCACACAGGAGGTAGAGCGGGAGCGAGAAGACTTCCAGGGCCACGAAGAGCGTCAGCAGATCGTTGGCCGCGGGGAAGACCAGCATGCCCGCCACCGAGAAGAGGATCAGCGGGAAGACCTCGGTGGTGGTGAACCCGGCCTTGACCGCGGCCTTCTCGCTGTCGCTGCCGGGGACCGAGGCGGCCTGCGCGGCGAACGAGTCGACGTGGTTGCCGTGCGACGCGGGATCGAGCCGCCGCTCGGCGAAGGTGAAGACGGCGACCAGCGACGTCAGCAGGATGGTGCCCTGGAGGAACAGGGCGGGCCCGTCGATGGCGACGGCCCCCATCGCGGCGATGTGCGCCTTCGTCGTGCCGTATCCGTCGGCCGCGAGGCCGACCACCGCGGCGAACGCGGCGACCAGGGCGACGACCGTGAGGAAGACCTGCGTGTGGTAGCGGGCCCGGCGCGGCACGAAGGCCTCGACGAGCACGCCCAGGACGGCGACTCCGATCACGATCAGGACCGGGGTCAGCTGGGCGTACTCGATGACCGGCGCCTTGAACTTCTCGTCAGGGGCGGCCGATGTCACCCCGCCCGCCATTGTCCACAGGCTGTGGACAGCTGTTGCGCTCACTTGGCGGCCTCCACCTCGGGCTGGGGGTCCTTCTTCTGTACGTCCGACATGGTGTGCTGCACCGCCGGGTTGACGATGTCCGTCAGCGGCTTCGGGTAGACGCCCAGGAAGATCAGCAGTGCGATCAGCGGGACGACCACCACCAGCTCACGGACCCTGAGGTCCGCCATGCCCTGGACCTCGGCCTTGACCGGTCCCGTCATCGTCCGCTGGTAGAGGACGAGGACGTAGATCGCGGCGAGCACGATGCCGGTGGTGGCGATGACGCCGACCACCGGATATGCGGAGAACACACCGACCAGGACCAGGAACTCACTGACGAACGGGGCGAGCCCCGGCAGCGACAGGGTGGCCAGACCGCCGATCAGGAAGGTGCCGGCCAGGATCGGCGCCACCTTCTGCACTCCGCCGTAGTCGGCGATGAGCCGCGAGCCGCGCCGGGTGATCAGGAAGCCCGCCACCAGCATCAGCGCGGCCGTCGAGATGCCGTGGTTGACCATGTAGAGCGTCGCGCCCGACTGGCCCTGGCTCGTCATCGCGAAGATGCCGAGGACGATGAAGCCGAAGTGCGAGATCGACGCGTAGGCGATCAGCCGCTTGATGTCGCGCTGGCCGACGGCGAGCAGCGCCCCGTACACGATGCTGATCAGCGCCAGGACCAGGATCACCGGCGTGGCCCACTTGCTGGCCTCCGGGAAGAGCTGGAGGCAGAAGCGCATCATCGCGAAGGTGCCGACCTTGTCGACGACCGCGGTGAGCAGCACGGCGACCGGGGAGGTCGCCTCGCCCATGGCGTTGGGCAGCCAGGTGTGCAGCGGCCACAGCGGGGCCTTCACCGCGAAGGCGAAGAAGAACCCGAGGAAGAGCCAGCGCTCGGTGCTGGTCGCCATGGAGAACGTGCCGTTGGCGCGGGCCTCGGCGATCTCGGAGAGCGAGAACGTCCCCGCGACCGTGTAGAGCCCGATCACCGCGGCCAGCATGATGAGGCCGCCGACCAGGTTGTAGAGGAGGAACTTCACCGCCGCGTACGAGCGCTGGGCCGCGGCGTTCTCGTCGCCGCCGCCCGCCGCCGCGGCGGCCGCGGAGGAGGTGGCCCGGTCCCCGAAGCCGCCGATGAGGAAGTACATCGGGATGAGCATGGCCTCGAACAGGATGTAGAAGACGAAGACGTCGGTGGCCTCGAAGGAGAGGATCACCATCGCTTCGGTCATCAGCATCAGGGCGAAGAAGCCCTGGGTGGGCCGCCAGCGCCGGCTCTGGTTCTCCAGGGGGTCGGCGTCGTGCCAGCCCGCCAGGATGATGAAGGGCATGAGCAGGGCGGTGAGCGCCAGGAGCGCCACGCCGATGCCGTCGACCCCCAGCTCGTACCGGACGCCGAAGTCCTTGATCCAGGCGTGCGATTCGGTGAGCTGGAAGCGGCTGCCGCCGGGTTCGAAGCGGGCGAGCACGATGCCCGCGAGCACCAGGGTGCCCAGCGAGAAGAGCAGCGCCAGCCATTTGGCGGCGGTGCGCCGTGCGGCCGGGACGGCGGCGGTGGCGATCGCGCCGATCGCCGGGAGCACCGCCGTCGCTGTCAGGAGGGGAAAGGACATGTGATCAGACCGCCCTCATCAGCAGGGTCGCGGCGATGACGACCGCCGTACCGCCGAACATCGAGACCGCGTAGGAGCGGGCGTAGCCGTTCTGCAGTTTGCGCAGCCGGCCGGAGAGCCCGCCCATCGAGGCGGCCGTGCCGTTGACGACACCGTCGACCAGGGTGTGGTCGACGTAGACCAGGGAGCGGGTGAGGTGCTCGCCGCCGCGGACCAGGACGACGTGGTTGAAGTCGTCCTGGAGGAGATCGCGGCGGGCGGCCCGGGTGAGCAGCGAGCCGCGCGGGGCGACCGCGGGCACGGGCTTGCGCCCGTACATCATCCAGGCGATGCCGACACCGATGACGAGCACCACCATGGTGGCGGCGGTGACGGTGGTCGCGCTGACCGGGGCGTCGCCGTGGCTGTGGCCGGTGACGGGCTCCAGCCAGTGCAGGAAGCGGTCGCCGATGGAGAAGAAGCCTCCGGCGAAGACCGAGCCGAACGCCAGGACGATCATGGGGATGGTCATGGACTTCGGGGACTCGTGCGGATGCGGCGCATGTCCTTCGGCGTCGGGCTGCCAGCGCTTCTCACCGAAGAACGTCAGCAGCATCACGCGCGTCATGTAGAACGCGGTGATCGCGGCGCCGAGGAGGGTGACCGCGCCGAGGATCCAGCCCTCGGTGCCGCCCTTGGCGAAGGCCGCCTCGATGATCTTGTCCTTGGAGAAGAAGCCGGACAGTCCGGGGAAGCCGATGATCGCGAGGTAGCCGAGGCCGAAGGTGACGAAGGTCACCGGCATGTACTTCCGCAGGCCGCCGTACTTCCTCATGTCGACCTCGTCGTTCATGCCGTGCATGACCGAACCGGCGCCGAGGAAGAGCCCGGCCTTGAAGAAGCCGTGCGTCACCAGGTGCATGATCGCGAAGACATAGCCGATCGGGCCGAGCCCGGCGGCCAGGATCATGTAGCCGATCTGCGACATCGTCGAGCCGGCGAGGGCCTTCTTGATGTCGTCCTTCGCGCAACCGACGATCGCCCCGAAGATCAGCGTGACCGCACCGACGATCACGACGACCAGCTGTGCGTCCGGGGCGGCGTTGAAGATCGCGCCGGACCGGACGATGAGGTAGACGCCCGCGGTCACCATGGTGGCGGCGTGGATCAGGGCCGAGACCGGGGTCGGGCCCTCCATCGCGTCGCCCAGCCAGGACTGCAGCGGCACCTGGGCGGACTTGCCGCAGGCGGCGAGCAGCAGCATCAGGCCGATCGCCGTCAGCTTGCCCTCGCTCGCCTGGCCGGCGTCGGCGGCGTGCAGGACGGGGCCGAAGGCGAAGGTGCCGAAGGTGGTGAACATCAGCATGATCGCGATCGACAGGCCCATGTCGCCGACCCGGTTGACCAGGAAAGCCTTCTTCGCGGCGGTGGCAGCGCTGGGCTTGTGCTGCCAGAAGCCGATGAGCAGGTACGACGCCAGACCGACGCCCTCCCACCCGAGGTACAGCAGCAGGTAGTTGTCGGCGATGACCAGGATCAGCATCGCCGCGAGGAACAGGTTCAGATAGCCGAAGAAGCGGCGCCGGCGCTCGTCGTGCGCCATGTAGCCGATCGAGTAGATGTGGATCAGCGTGCCCACACCGGTGATCAGCAGCACGAACGTCATCGACAGCTGGTCGAGCTGGAAGGCCACATCGGCCTGGAAGCCCTCGACCGGAATCCAGCTGAACAGCTTCTGGTGCAGCGCCCGGTCGGCGACGCCCTTCCCCAGCATGTTGAAGAAGAGCACCGCGCCGATGACGAAGGAGGCGGCGGCGAACAGGGTGCCCAGCCAGTGGCCCACACGGTCAAGGCGTCGGCCGCCGCAGAGCAGCACCGCCGCTCCGAGCAGGGGCGCCGCGACAAGCAGCGCAATCAGGTTCTCTGCGTTCATTGGGTCCAGCGCCCCTTACAGCTTCATCAGGCTGGCGTCGTCGACCGAGGCCGAGTGGCGGGAACGGAACAGCGACACGATGATCGCGAGCCCGACGACGACCTCCGCGGCGGCGACGACCATCGTGAAGAAGGCGATGATCTGGCCGTCGAGGTTGCCGTGCATGCGGGAGAAGGTGACGAACGCGAGGTTGCAGGCGTTGAGCATCAGCTCCACGCACATGAACACCACGATCGCGTTCCGCCTGACCAGCACCCCGGACGCGCCGATGGTGAACAACAGTGCGGCGAGATAGAGGTAGTTGACCGGATTCACTTGGCGACCTCCTCGTCTTCGGTGTTGTCCCGGCCGAGCCGTTCGCCGGAGCGCTGTTCGAGCGCCTTGAGCTCGGCCAGCGACTCCTCGGAGACATCGCGCATCTGGCCGCGCTTGCGCAGCGTCTGCATCACCGTGAGTTCGGACGGTGTGCCGTCGGGGAGGAGACCGGCGATGTCCACGGCGTTGTGCCGGGCGTAGACGCCGGGGGCGGGCAGCGGCGGCAGATGGCTGCTGCGTACGCGCTCCTCGGACATCTCCCGCTGGGTCTTGGCCCGTTCGGTGCGCTCGCGGTGGGTGAGCACCATCGCGCCGACGGTCGCCGTGATCAGCAGGGCGCCGGTGATCTCGAAGGCGAAGACGTACCTGGTGAAGATGAGGCTGGCGAGCCCCTCCACGTTCCCGCCGTGCTCGGCGTTGGCGGCGCCGAGCCCGTTGAAGCTGTTCAGCGAGGCGTTGCCGATGCCGGCGATCAGGAGGACACCGAAGCCGAGCCCGCAGCCGACGGCCATCCAGCGCTGGCCCTTGAGGGTCTCCTTCAGCGAGTCCGCCGCCGTGACACCGACGAGCATGACCACGAACAGGAACAGCATCATGATCGCGCCGGTGTAGACGACGACCTGGACGATCCCCAGGAAGTAGGCGCCGTTGGCGAGGTAGAAGACCGCCAGGATGATCATGGTCCCGGCGAGGCTCAGCGCACTGTGCACGGCCCTCTTCATCAGTACGGTGGACAGCGCGCCGATCACGGCGACGGTGCCGAGCACCCAGAACTGGAAGGCCTCGCCGGTCGAGGTCTGGGAGGCCGCGGCGGCCAGGCCGGTCATGCGTCCACCTCCTGCGCGGAGCCGTTGCTCTCGCTGCCGGACGGCTTCTCGCCCTTGGAGACGGCGACCTGGCGCTGCGTACCGGGGGCGGCCTCGGTCACCAGGCCCCGGTAGTAGTCCTGTTCGTCCGTGCCGGGGAAGATCGCGTGCGGGCTTTCGACCATGCCTTCCTCCAGGCCCGCGAGCAGCTCGTCCTTGGTGTAGATGAGGCTCTCGCGGGTGGTGTTGGCGAGCTCGAACTCATTGGTCATCGTCAGCGCCCTGGTCGGGCAGGCCTCGATGCACAGTCCGCAGAGGATGCAGCGCGCGTAGTTGATCTGGTAGACGCGGCCGTAGCGCTCCCCCGGGGAGTAGCGCTCCTCTTCGGTGTTGTCCGCGCCCTCGACGTAGATCGCGTCCGCCGGGCAGGCCCAGGCGCACAGCTCGCAGCCGATGCACTTCTCCAGGCCGTCCGGATGGCGGTTGAGCTGGTGCCGGCCGTGGAAGCGCGGCGCCGTCACCTTCGGCGTCTCCGGATACTGCTCGGTCAGCCGCTTCTTGAACATGGCCTTGAAGGTCACGCCGAAGCCGGCCACCGGATTCTGGAACTTGTCGTCCGAGGACTGCGGGGACTGGGCGGACCCGCCGGTCCCCGTGCCCCCGGAAGACACGCTCGACCCCGTCGGCCCGGTGGCCTTCGGCGGCCTCTCGGACCCCCGCGACTCAGGCAGTTCAGACATGGTCGGCCTCCTTTCCGTCACTCGGATTTCCGTCACTCTGAGTATCCGCGCCACCACTGACAACGAGCTCCCGCTCACGGCGCGGCACACGCCGCGGCACCGGCGGCAGGGTCTGTCCGGGCAGCGGTGGCACCGGGAATCCGCCCGCCATCGGGTCGAACGCCGGCTCCGGTTCCGCCTCGGCCTCCGCGGCCCGGCCCTTCTTGTCGCGGAACATGTCCACGACGAAGGAGATCAGCAGGATCGCGATCACGGCCCCGGCCACGTAGAGCAGGATCTTCGAGTAGTCGTAGCCCTCGTTGCGCAGCGCCCGCACCGTGGCGACCAGCATCAGCCAGACCACGGAGACCGGGATCAGGACCTTCCAGCCCAGCTTCATCAGCTGGTCGTAGCGGACCCGGGGCAGCGTGCCACGCAGCCAGATGAAGAAGAACAGCAGCAGCTGGACCTTGAGGACGAACCAGAGCATCGGCCACCAGCCGTGGTTCGCGCCCTCCCAGAAGGTGCTGATCGGCCACGGGGCCCGCCAGCCACCCAGGAACAGGGTGATGGAGACCGCGGAGACGGTGACCATGTTGACGTACTCGGCGAGCATGAACATCGCGAACTTGATCGACGAGTACTCGGTGTTGAAGCCGCCGACCAGGTCGCCCTCGGACTCCGGCATGTCGAACGGGGCGCGGTTGGTCTCACCGACCATCGTGATGATGTAGATGATGAACGAGACCGGCAGCAGGAGGATGAACCAGCGGTCCTGCTGCGCCTCCACGATCTTCGAGGTCGACATCGACCCGGAGTAGAGGAACACCGAGGCGAACGCGGCGCCCATCGCGATCTCGTAGCTGATCATCTGCGCGCACGAGCGCAGGCCGCCGAGCAGCGGGTACGTCGATCCGGAGGACCAGCCCGCCAGGACGATGCCGTAGATCCCGACCGAGGCGACCGCGAGGATGTAGAGCATCGCGATCGGGAGGTCGGTGAGCTGCATCGCCGTACGGTGCCCGAAGATCGAGACCTCGTTGCCGGGCGGGCCGAACGGGATCACCGCGATCGCCATGAACGCCGGTACGGCGGCGACGATCGGGGCGAGGATGTAGACGACCTTGTCCGCCCGCTTGACGACCAGGTCCTCCTTCAGCATCAGCTTGATGCCGTCGGCCAGCGACTGGAGCATGCCCCAGGGGCCGTGCCGGTTGGGACCGATGCGCAGCTGCATCCAGGCGACGACCTTGCGCTCCCACACGATGGAGAACAGCACGGTCACCATCAGGAACGCGAAGCAGAAGACCGCCTTGACGACGACCAGCCACCAGGGGTCGGTGCCGAACATCGACAGGTCCTCGGCGGCGAGCACCGCACCGTGCGGGGCCGCGGCCAGTTGAGCGAGGGCAGTCACGCTCGCACCTCCGGTGTGACGTCGGGAGTACCCGGTGCGGCGGGACCGATCCGCACCAGACCGCCGGGCCGGGCGCCGGTCCCGGCCGGCACACCCCGTCCGACGGAGTTCAGCGGCACCCAGACCACCCGGTCCGGCATGACGGTGACCTGGAGCGGGAGTTCGACACTGCCCGCCGGGCCGCTGACGGCCAGCAGATCGCCGTCCTTGACACCGGTCTCGGCGGCGGTGACGGCGGAGAGCCGGGCGACCGCCGCGTGCCGGGTCCCGGCCAGCGCCGTATCGCCCTCCTGGAGCCTGCCCAGGTCGAGCAGCATCCGGTGGCCCGCGAGGACCGCCTCGCCGTCGCCGGGCCGGGGCAGCGGCTGGGCGGGCTCGCGCGGGTCGTCCGCGTGCGTGCCCTGCCAGCCGCCGAGGCGGTCCAGCTCGCGGCGCACCGACTTCAGGTCCGGCAGCGCGAAGTGACTGATCCGATCAGCGCCTCCGGCGCGGGCCAGCGCGTCGGCCAGCATGTGCAGCACCCGGGCGTCGCCCGGCGCGAGGGGCCGGGCCATCTGCTCCGGCTTCAGCGCGGCCTCGAACATCCGCGCCCTGCCCTCCCAGTTGAGGAAGGTGCCGGACTTCTCCGCGACCGCGGCCACCGGGAACACCACGTCGGCGCGGTCGGTGACCTCGCTGGGGCGCAGCTCCAGCGAGACCAGGAAGCCGACCCGGTCCAGGGCCTCCAGGGCCCGGTCCGGATCGGGCAGGTCCGCGGTCTCGACCCCGGCGACGAGCAGTGCGCCCAGTTCGCCGGTGGCCGCGGCCTCGATGATCTGGCCGGTGTCGCGGCCGAACCGGGACGGGAGTTCGGCGACGCCCCAGACGGCCGCCACCTCGTCCCGGGCCCGCGGGTCGGTGGACGGGCGGCCGCCGGGCAGCAGCGACGGGAGTGCGCCCGCCTCCACCGCACCGCGCTCGCCGGCCCGCCGGGGAATCCACACCAGGGTGGCGCCGGTGGCGGTCGCGGCCCGTACCGCGGCGGTCGGACCGCCCGGCACGCCGGCCAGTCGCTCCCCCACCACGATCAGGGCGCCGTCGCCGCGCAGCGCCTCGGCGGCGGACGCGCCGTCGCCGTCCAGGCCGACACCGCCCGCGATCGCGTCCAGCCACTCCGTCTCGGTACCGGGGGCGGCGGGCAGCAGCGTGCCGCCCGCCTTCGTGAGCCCGCGGGTGGCGTGCGAGGCGACGGCGAAGGTCCGCTGTCCGTGGTTGCGGTTGGCCTTGCGCAGCCGCAGGAAGACGCCGGGCGCCTCCTCCTCGGACTCGAAGCCGACCAGCAGTACGGCCGGCGCCTTCTCCAGCGAGGTGTACGTGACCCCGGCGCCGTCCAGGTCGCGTCCGCGACCGGCGACGCGTGCGGCCAGGAAGTCGCCCTCCTCGCTGCTGTGCACCCGGGCCCGGAAGTCGATGTCGTTGGTGTCCAGGGCGACCCGGGCGAACTTGCTGTACGCGTAGGCGTCCTCGACGGTCAGCCGGCCGCCCGTGAGGACTCCGGTCCGGCCGCGTGCGGCGGAGAGTCCGGCGGCGGCCACCTCAAGCGCCTCGGGCCAGCTCGCCGGTTCCAGCTCACCGGACTCGCCCCGCACCAGCGGGGTGGTGAGCCGGTCGCGCTGCTGGGCGTAGCGGAAGCCGAAGCGGCCCTTGTCGCAGAGCCACTCCTCGTTGACCTCGGGGTCGTTGGAGGCGAGCCGCCGCATGACCTTGCCGCGCCGGTGGTCGGTGCGGGTGGCGCAGCCGCCCGCACAGTGCTCGCACACCGAGGGCGTCGACACCAGGTCGAACGGACGGGAGCGGAACCGGTACGCCGCCGAGGTCAGCGCCCCGACCGGGCAGATCTGGATCGTGTTGCCGGAGAAGTACGACTCGAACGGGTCGCCCTCGCCGATGCCGACCTGCTGGAGCGCCCCGCGCTCGATCAGCTCGATCATCGGGTCGCCCGCCACCTGGTTGGAGAACCGGGTGCAGCGCGCGCAGAGCACGCACCGCTCCCGGTCCAGCAGCACCTGGGTGGAGATCGGGACGGGCTTCTCGTACGTCCGCTTCTTCCCGTCGAAGCGGGAGGTCGCGTCGCCGTGCGACATCGCCTGGTTCTGCAGCGGGCACTCGCCGCCCTTGTCGCAGACCGGGCAGTCCAGCGGGTGGTTGATGAGCAGCAGCTCCATCACACCGCGCTGCGCCTTGTCGGCGACGGGCGAGGTGATCTGCGACTTGACGACCATGCCGTCGGTGCAGGTGATGGTGCAGGACGCCATCGGCTTGCGCTGGCCCTCGACCTCGACGATGCACTGGCGGCAGGCGCCGGCCGGGTCGAGGAGCGGGTGGTCGCAGAAGCGCGGGATCTCGATGCCGAGGAGTTCGGCGGCCCGGATGACCAGGGTGCCCTTGGGCACACTGATCTCGATGCCGTCGATGGTCAGCGTGACGAGGTCCTCGGGCGGGAGAGCCGCCTCGCCGCCCCCGGAGGGCGCACTCGTGGTGACTGTCATGCGTTCACCCCCCGGTGAGCGTTCTTGTCGTCGGCCCAGACGGTCGACTTGGCGGGATCGAAGGGGCAGCCCTTGCCCGTGATGTGCTGCTCGTACTCCTCACGGAAGTACTTGAGCGAGGAGAAGATCGGTGAGGCGGCGCCGTCGCCGAGGGCGCAGAACGACTTGCCGTTTATGTTGTCGGCGATGTCGTTCAGCTTGTCGAGGTCGGACATCTGTCCCTTGCCGGCCTCGATGTCGCGGAGCAACTGGACGAGCCAGTAGGTGCCCTCACGGCACGGCGTGCACTTGCCGCAGGACTCGTGGGCGTAGAACTCGGTCCAGCGGGTGACGGCCCGCACGACGCAGGTCGTCTCGTCGAAGCACTGGAGCGCCTTGGTGCCGAGCATGGAGCCGGCGGCGCCGACGCCCTCGTAGTCGAGGGGCACGTCGAGGTGCTCCTCGGTGAACATCGGGGTGGAGGAGCCGCCCGGGGTCCAGAACTTGAGCCGGTGGCCGGGGCGCATGCCGCCGCTGATGTCGAGGAGCTGGCGCAGGGTGACGCCGAGCGGGGCCTCGTACTGGCCGGGGCCCGAGACGTGTCCGCTGAGCGAGTAGAGCGTGAAGCCCGGGGACTTCTCGCTGCCCATGGACTTGAACCAGTCCTTGCCCTTGTTCAGGATCGCGGGAACCGAGGCGATGGACTCGACGTTGTTCACCACAGTGGGGCAGGCGTACAGACCGGCGACCGCAGGGAAGGGGGGCCGCAGCCGGGGCTGGCCACGCCGCCCTTCGAGAGAGTCGAGCAGCGCGGTTTCCTCACCACAGATGTACGCGCCGGCACCGGCGTGCACCGTGAGTTCCAGATCGAGCCCTGAACCCAGGACGTTCGTCCCCAGATAACCCGCCTCGTACGCCTCTCGTACGGCCTCGTGCAACCGCCGCAGCACGGGGACGACCTCACCGCGCAGATAGATGAACGCGTGCGACGAACGGATCGCGTAGCAGGCGATCACGATGCCCTCGATGAGGCTGTGCGGGTTGGCGAAGAGGAGCGGGATGTCCTTGCAGGTCCCGGGCTCCGACTCGTCGGCGTTGACCACCAGGTAGTGCGGTTTGCCGTCGCCCTGCGGGATGAACTGCCACTTCATCCCGGTGGGGAAGCCCGCGCCGCCGCGGCCGCGCAGACCGGAGTCCTTGACGTACGCGATGAGGTCGTCCGGCGACATGGCCAGGGCCTTGCGCAGTCCCTCGTACCCCTCGTGGCGGCGGTACGTCTCCAGGGTCCAGGACTCGGGCTCGTCCCAGAAGGCGGACAGGACCGGTGCCAGAAGCTTCTCGGGACTGGTCCCGTTCTTGTCGATTTCGGCGGCCAACGTCATCACTCCCCCTCCTCGGCAGCGGGACCGGCCGGGTTGTCCGGGTCGGATGCCGAGGTCTGCTGTGGTGCGTCATGGGAGCTGAGGTGCTCGGCGCCCTTGTCCGGTTCGTCGCGCGGGGCTTCGCCGCGCGGGCTCACGACACGAGGCTGCGGTGTGGCCTCGCCCTTGGCCAGCTTCAGGCCGATCAGCGAGGCGTGGCCGGCGCCGCCGGTGGCCTCGACGGCACCGGGGCGCTCGTCGGGGAAACCGGCCAGTATCCGGGCGGTCTCCTTGTACGAGCACAGCGGGGCGCCGCGGGTCGGCTCGACGGTGCGGCCGGCGATCAGGTCGTCGACGAGCCGCGTCGCGCTCTCGGGCGTCTGGTTGTCGAAGAACTCCCAGTTCACCATCACGACGGGCGCGAAGTCGCAGGCCGCGTTGCACTCGATGTGTTCGAGGGTGACCTTGCCGTCCTCGGTCGTCTCGTCGTTGCCGACGCCTAGGTGGTCCTTGAGCCGGTCGAAGATCGCGTCGCCGCCCATCACCGCGCAGAGCGTGTTGGTGCAGACGCCGACCTGGTAGTCGCCGCTCGGCCTGCGGCGGTACATCGTGTAGAAGGTGGCGACCGCGGTGACCTCGGCCGTGGTGAGGCCGAGCAGCTCGGCGCAGAACGCCATGCCCGTACGGGAGACGTACCCCTCCTCCGACTGCACGAGGTGCAGCAGCGGCAGCAGCGCGGAGCGGCTGCCGGGGTAGCGGGCGATCACCTCCTTCGCGTCCGCTTCGAGCCTGGCGCGCACCTCGGCCGGGTAGGCGGGGGCGGGGAGCTGCGGCATCCCCAGACTGACTTCGCTACGTGCTTCGGTCACCGGTCGACGCCTCCCATCACGGGGTCGATGGACGCGACGGCGACGATGACGTCGGCCACTTGGCCGCCCTCGCACATCGCCGCCATGGCCTGGAGGTTGGTGAAGGACGGGTCGCGGAAGTGGACCCGGTAGGGGCGGGTGCCGCCGTCCGAGACGACGTGCACGCCGAGTTCGCCCTTGGGCGACTCGACCGCGGTGTACGTCTGCCCGGCGGGGACCCGGAAGCCCTCGGTCACCAGCTTGAAGTGGTGGATCAGGGCCTCCATGGAGGTGCCCATGATCTTCCTGATGTGGTCGAGCGAGTTGCCGAGTCCGTCCGGTCCGAGCGCGAGCTGCGCGGGCCAGGCGATCTTCTTGTCGGCGACCATGACCGGGCCGGGGGCGAGCCGGTCGATGCACTGCTCGACGATCCGCAGCGACTGGCGCATCTCCTCGAGACGGATGAGGAAGCGGCCGTAGGAGTCGCAGCTGTCCGCCGTGGGGACGTCGAACTCGTAGTCCTCGTACCCGCAGTAGGGGTCCGTCTTGCGCAGGTCGTGCGGGAGCCCGGCGGAGCGCAGGACGGGACCGGTGGCGCCGAGCGCCATGCAGCCGCTCAGGTCGAGGTAGCCGACGTCCTGCATACGGGCCTTGAAGATGGGGTTGCCGGTGGCGAGCTTGTCGTACTCCGGCAGGTTCTTCTTCATGGTCTTCACGAACTCGCGCAGGTGGTCGACCGTGCCCGCGGGCAGGTCCTGGGCGAGTCCGCCGGGCCGGACGAACGCGTGGTTCATCCGCAGGCCGGTGATCAGCTCGAAGAGGTCGAGAACGAGTTCACGATCGCGGAAGCCGTAGATCATGATCGTCGTGGCGCCGAGCTCCATGCCGCCGGTGGCGATGCACACCAGGTGCGAGGAGATCCGGTTGAGCTCCATCAGCAGCACGCGCAGGACGGTGGCCCGGTCGGGGATCTGGTCCTCGATGCCGAGGAGCTTCTCCACCCCCAGGCAGTACGCCGTCTCGTTGAAGAACGGCGTCAGGTAGTCCATGCGCGTGACGAAGGTGGTGCCCTGCGTCCAGTTCCGGAATTCGAGGTTCTTCTCGATGCCGGTGTGGAGGTAGCCGATGCCGCAGCGGGCCTCGGTGACGGTCTCGCCGTCGATCTCCAGGATCAGCCGGAGCACACCGTGCGTGGACGGGTGCTGGGGACCCATGTTGACGATGATGCGCTCGTCGTCGGAGGCGGCCGCCGACTGGACGACCTCGTCCCAGTCGCCGCCGGTGACTGTATATACAGTCCCCTCGGTGGTCGCGCGGGGTGTCGCGTGGGGAGTGGTCATCAGGAGTACGACCTCCGCTGGTCCGGAGCCGGGATCTGGGCGCCCTTGTACTCGACGGCGATGCCGCCGAGCGGGTAGTCCTTGCGCTGCGGGAAGCCCTGCCAGTCGTCCGGCATCATGATCCGGGTGAGGGCCGGGTGCCCGTCGAAGATGAGCCCGAAGAAGTCGTAGGTCTCGCGCTCGTGCCAGTCGTTGGTCGGGTAGACCGCGACGAGGGACGGGACGTGCGGATCGCTGTCCGGCGCGGACACCTCCAGCCGGATGAGCCGGCCGTGGGTGAGGGAGCGCAGGTGGTAGACGGCGTGCAGCTCACGTCCCTTGTCACCGAGGAAGTGGACGCCGCTCACCCCCGTACAGAGCTCGAAGCGCAGTGCCGGGTCGTCGCGCAGGGTCCTGGCGACGGTGAGCAGGTGCTCGCGGGCGATGTGGAAGGTCAGCTCGTCGCGGTCCACGACGGTCTTCTCGATGGCGTTGGCCGGGAGGAGATCCTGTTCCTCCAGGGCCCCTTCGAGCTCGTCGGCCACCTCGTCGAACCAGCCGCCGTACGGGCGCGAGGTGGCGCCCGGCAGGGCGACCGTGCGGATGAGCCCGCCGTAGCCGGAGGTGTCGCCGCTGTTGCCGGCGCCGAACATGCCCTTGCGTACGCCGATGACTTCGCCGTGCTCGTCGCGCGGGGAGGGGACGCCGTTGGCGTTCTGCTCCTGGTCGCTCATCGCAGGAGCCCCTTCATCTCGATCAGGGGCAGTGCGTTGAGCGCCGCTTCCTCCGCCTCGCGGGCGGCCTCCTCCGCGTTGACCCCGAGCTTGGAGCCCTGGATCTTCTGGTGGAGCTTGAGGATCGCGTCGATCAGCATCTCGGGACGCGGCGGGCAACCCGGCAAATAGATGTCAACCGGGACAATATGATCAACACCCTGAACAATGGCGTAATTATTGAACATCCCGCCCGATGACGCGCAAACCCCCATGGAGATGACCCACTTGGGATTCGGCATCTGGTCATAGACCTGCCGCAGAACGGGCGCCATCTTCTGACTGACCCGCCCTGCCACGATCATCAGGTCCGCCTGCCGCGGCGATCCGCGGAAGACCTCCATCCCGAACCGGGCCAGGTCGTAACGACCGGCCCCGGTCGTCATCATCTCGATGGCGCAGCAGGCGAGGCCGAAGGTGGCGGGGAATACGGACGACTTCCGTACCCAGCCGGCGGCCTGCTCGACAGTGGTCAGCACGAAGCCGCTGGGCAGCTTCTCTTCGAGTCCCATGGTGTGCCCCTCAGCCCCTCAGTCCCATTCCAGGCCGCCACGACGCCATACATACGCATAGGCGACGAAGACGGTGAGCACGAAGAGCAGCATCTCGACGAGCCCGAAAATCCCCAGGGCGTCGAAAGTGACCGCCCAGGGATAGAGGAAGACGATCTCGATGTCGAAGACGATGAAGAGCATCGCCGTCAGGTAGTACTTGATCGGGAAGCGGCCGCCTCCGGCTGGAGTGGGTGTGGGTTCGATACCGCACTCGTACGCTTCGAGCTTTGCCCGGTTGTACCGCTTGGGGCCGATAAGCGTGGCACTGACCACGGAGAAGATCGCAAACCCTGCCCCGAGGGCGCCGAGCACGAGGATGGGCGCGTAGGCATTCACGCTCCTCGCTCCTTCCAGTCGTCCTTGACCGTTGGACCGCATCGGGCAATCTGGCTCGCCACCTCACCAAGATCGTGCACATGTGAGGCAGTTCACAAGCCCGACTGCCCCGCATCCTATGCCCGAGGTCCTGTGATCTGCGACACGGGGTGCGACAACGCCTTTGTGATCTCCACCACCTGACGAACGATCATGAAGTCGGATGAGCGGTGATCTTCGTACACGAAGCGGCCGAGTGATCACGAGACGTGACATTCGGTGCCGTTACCGCTGGTCAAAGAGGTGTCGCCCTATCAAGCCGTGGTGGCTGCAGACAAATTGGCGATGGACGCGATGCGGTGATATAGGGATCTGCCCCGGTCTGGGGTGACCAGGGGATCCCCCCGGGGGCATCCGGGAGAGAGTCGCCGGGCACGAAGTGGAAGCATCCAGACATCAGCACCCTTCCGGACGAAAAGGCCATCGCACGCCGCCAGTTCCGCGCTCACGACCCACCCCTCGCGCGAGGTGCTCGTATGCCCATCACACCGAGACCATGCTGTGACCTGCGTCACTCGACCACCCCCGCCACATAAGCGGACCTGGCCAATGGCGTGAACGGATGGTAGGTGACGGGCAATTCGGGCGTATTGCCGAAAACCCGTGATCACGACCTTGATCACGTCCGTCCGATTTGCCCGTTACGGCGTCAATAAAGGCCACCAGGAAGCGGATTCGCAGATTCCGGACGTAACTGTGTCGCAACACACGTTTCTTGATGGGACCCCTGAGGCCCTGATAGCGGTAGTACCCATGTCCCACACCGCTCTCATACCCAGCCACCGGAAGCCCCGCCAGAGCGCCTCGAAATCGGCGCTGCGGGCCGGAGTTGCCAGTGGCGTCCTCAGCACCATCGCGGTCGCAGGCGCTGCCGGTCCGGCCCAGGCCGAGCCGGTGACCCAGACCATCGAGATGCCCACCATCACGGCCGGCCTCTCCACCACCGTCGCGGCGTCCGCCGAGGCCACGCAGCAGGTCGCCCTGGACCTGGAGACGCAGGCCCACGAGGAGGCCGCGGCCACGACCGCCGCCAAGGCCGCCAAGAAGGCCAAGGCCGAGGCCGTCCGCAAGGCCGAGGCCAAGAAGAAGGCCGAAGCGGCCGCCAAGGCCAAGGCGGAGGCCGCCGAGCGCGCCTCCCGCACCGCCGAGCGCACGACGCTCAGCGCCCCCTCGGGCTCCTCCTCGGGCTCCTCCTCGTCCGGTTCCTCGGCGTCGACCACCTCGGCACCGGTCTCCTCCTCGGCCACGGGCTCCGCGGCCGCCGTCGTGTCGTTCGTGCAGATGCAGGTCGGGGACGCGTACGTACCCGGCGGCACCGGCCCCAACTCGTGGGACTGCTCCGGCCTCGTCCAGGCCGCGTTCCGCACGGTGGGCGTCGACCTGCCGCGCGTCTCGCAGAGCCAGTCGACCGCGGGCACCCAGGTCGGGCTCGGCAACCTCCAGCCGGGCGACATCCTGTACTGGGGCAGCGCGGGCAGCGCGTACCACGTCGGGGTCTACGTGGGCGGCGGCCAGTTCGTCGGCGCGCAGAACTCCTCCACCGGTGTGGTGCAGCGCCCGCTGGACTACGACATGCCGACGGGTGCGGTCCGCATCCTCTGAGCCAGGTCCTCCGAGCCGCGCCCACCGGGCCGCACCTCTGAGTTCACGGATTCACAAGCGCCTCGGCGCACCTCGAAGAGCCGTCGCTCCCCCGCTCGGGAGCCGCGGCTCTTCGGCGTTTGTGGCCGAGGTCGCCGGTCGTGTTCGCCGTCGGCGTTCGCGGCGGACGTTTCCGGCGGGAACCCGACCTCACCCCCGACGGAAGACGTTGACGTCGCAAACCTGCCGGACACCGGCCGCGTGCGCTTGTGAACTGGAGCGAACAGCCCCCGGCCCGGCGAACACAGGACGGCCCCGCCATGCCCACGACGGTCACCAGCCCCGCCACCGGCCGCCACCCCGCACGCCCTTACGCGGCCGGTCGGCCGTGCTCTCCGTGACGCTGGGCATCTTCGCCCTCGTCACCCGGGACCCGTGATACTCCGCTGCATGAACACAGAGATCGAGTGGCAGAAGTCGTCCATTTCCGGGGCGGCGGAGAGCAGTACGTCGAGGTGGCTCAGCACGCCGAGCAGATCATGATGCGCGAAAGCGATGATCCCGGCGCGGTGACCACCACCAGCCGCGCCAAGTTCACCGCGTTCATCAAGGGCGTCAAGGCCAGCGAGTTCGACCACTTCACCCAGTAGGGCCGTCAGCCCCCACAGACTGCCGAACCTGCGGGGGCTCCCGTGCGTCTCGCATACGTACATGCCACGGAGCATGCTTGAGCCGCACGCATCGGTTCCTGTGGGAGAACGGCGACACTCCTGACCGGCGGGATGACGCCGGGAGTCTGCCGGGCCCGTCCGGAGTAGGCCAGGCCGCGCTTCACTGCTTCAGACGGATACCGCGCAGGAGTTCATCCCCCTCGCGCATCGCACATTCCGCATACAGCCCCGGCTCGACGAGGACGAACCAGACGGTCTTCGCGTTCCGCACCCGCCCGCCGCGCGTCGTGGTCCCCCACCGCCCGGCCAGGCTCTCGACGATGACGAGTCCGCGCCCGCTCTCCGCGTCGGGAGCGGTGCCCGGATTCAGCAGCCGGCCCGGTTCGTCGTCGGTCACACAGACCATCACCTGACACCGGCTCACCATCACGTCGACCCGGATGCGCGCTGACCGCGTGTGGCAGTGCGCGTTGGACACCACCTCGCTCACGCACAACCGGGCATCGTCGACCAGCCCCGGGTGCTCGGTGGTCCGCAGCAGCGCGCCCACGAAGTCCCGCGCGACGCGGGGTGCGGCCGGGGTGTTGGGCGCGACGAGCCGGTAGCGCTCGCCGCGCTGCGGGAGGTACGGGGCGGGCGGGGGCGGAACGGTTACGGAGGTCATGGCGCGGTCTCCCTACGGGTGCGGGTCTCCGGGGTGGTGCGCAGTGGGTCTTGCTCGTGACATCGGTCGATCCGGCGGACAATCAACTTGCCTATGGATGACTGCACTTCGAGCAACAACGCCTTTGAGCACCTACCAGTGGGACCATAGAGAGCAAGATAGCCACGTAGCAAGATTGCCCCTGCCTTTTCACGCGATCGGGTGGACCGTCATAACCCCGGCACGCGAGACTGCACACGAGCGAAGGATGGTGACATGCCACCAAGGGACAACCCGACTGCGCGCCAGACACGTTTGGGCTGCGAGCTGAGGAAGCTGCGTGAGCAGGCCGGCCGGACCGCCCGCGAGGCCGCCGCGCTCATCTCGACCGACCAGGCGAAGATCAGCCACACAGAATCGGGCCGTATCGGCATCAGCGAGGAGCGAATCCGCCGCCTGGCCAGTTTCTACGCCTGCGACGACGCCGCGTTGATCGAGGCGCTATGCGCCATATCGCGGGAGCATCGGGGCCAGTTCTGGTGGGACGAGTACCGTGGCGTGCTGGCGCCGGGCTTCCTGAACGTCGCGGAGCTGGAACACCACGCGAGCTACCTCCGCTGCCTCCAGGCCATGACGCTGCCGGGGCTGCTCCAGACCCCTGAGTACGCGCGCGCACTGTTCGAAGGCGTGCTGCCCAAGCTCCCCGAGGACGAAGTGGAGGCGAGGGTCGAGCACCGCATGCGCAGGGGCGCGGTACTCGACCGCGAGAAGCCGCCGAAATTCGACGTCATCGTCCATGAGGCAGCCCTCCGGATGCGGGTCGGCGGCCGAAAGGTCGCACGGGCCCAACTGGAGCGCTTCCTGGAGGCGTCGGACCGCCCGTCGATAACTGTGCGCGTGATCCCTTTCGCGAGCGAGAGGTTCGTCGAAGTGACACAGACCGTGCTGTACGCGGGCGGGGTCACGCCACACCTGGACACCGTCCACATCGACGCCCCGTTCAAAGGCGTCCAACTGGACGCCAGGGCCGATCTGCACCGGTACCGCCTTCAACTCGACTACGCGGAGCAGGTCGGCCTGGACCCCGAGGAGTCGCGGAGCTTCATTCACCACCTCACTCGCGACCTGTGATAATCCGCGGCATGAACACTGAAATCAGGTGGCAGAAGTCGTCGTTCTCCGGCGGCGGAGAGCAGTGCGTCGAGGTGGCCCAGGACGCAGAACAGATCCTGATGCGCGAGAGCGACGATCCCGGCGCCGTGACCACCACGAGCCGGGCCAAGTTCGCCGCGTTCATCAAGGGAGTCAAGGCTGGCGAGTTCGACCACTTCGCCCAGTAGGAACCTTCAGCCGCATCGACCACGAGAGCCCCCTGCCCAGCGGCGGGGGGCTTCCGCACGCCTCGAACACATACATGCTCCGGGGCATGGTTGCGCCGCAAGACCGGGTGGCGCTACCGTCACCGTACGTCGCCATCCCGGTCGAGCGCACCGCTCAACCGCGCCAAGAGGCGCATTAACTCTGCGCACATTCAGGTCAGTTGCGGGCCGCGCGCCCCCACACCGCGATCGGACGGTCGACCATGCGTACGTCACCCCGCCCCACCTCCGTGGAGGCCCACGTCGAACGCGGCTTCCGGTTCGAAGTGCTCCGGTACGGCCCCGCGACCGGCTTCGTCCCGGAACCGGTCGACCTCCGCGTCCTGCCCGGCCCCCGCGAAGCGATCCGCGTCATCCGCGTCCAGCTCCGCGCGAGCCACGTCCTCGGGCTGACCCCGCGCGAAGCGGCGCGTGCGCTCTACTGGGCGGACCAGGGCGGCTGGGTGCAGGCGCTCGGCGCACTCCATCGTGGCGAGCCCTGCGGATTCACTCTCCTGCTCCGCAAGGGGCGCCACATCGAGTGGCACGTACGCCCGCTGCTGCACCTCACACTCAGGCCCGCGGGCCCAACTTCGTCAGGCCATTGATGATCCGGTCCATCGCATCGCCACCCGTCGGGTCGGTCAGGTTGGCCAGCATCTTCAGGGTGAACTTCATCAGCAGCGGGTACATGAGACCGCGCTGGGTGGCCATGCCCTCGGTTCGCGCTCGCAGGGATTGGGGACTTCGGCGTCCGTAGCCGACCAGGAGTCCGGGGTTCTCTTCCCAGCGCCCACCGGTCGGACAGCCCGCTTCGTGAAAGCGCCAGGTCAGGCTCACGGAGCATCCCCGCGACTCGCGGGAGTGCTCGTCCGCGCGGGCGGAAGCGAATCGCCGACGGGACACATTAGCGGGACGTTAGCGGCGGGGCCGAGAATGTTGACTCTCCAGGGGACGTCGGGGCGCTGGCTCGCCCCCTTCCCCGGCACGACCACGCCACTCAGCAAAGGAACATGGACATGCGTAGATTCAGGAGTGCCCTCGCGGCAGTTGCGGCCCTGGCCGCCTTCGCCGGGGTGGGTGTCGCGGCGGCACCGGCACAGGCGGCGTCTTACTGCACGACCAAGGGGCAGAAATACTTCTGCGACTACAACATCACGACGACGAAGTTCCCCAACGGGACGAAGGAGGAGTTCGTCGTCGGCTCCGATCACGCGGTGTGGACGAACTGGACCCGTACAGACGGCTCCTGGAACGGGTGGGTGTCCATGGGCGGGTGGGTGCAGAGCCACATCGAGATCAGCTATTTGCAGAACAACCCCTTGGCCTTCACCATCGCGGCTATCGGCGGCGACGACAACTACTGGTTCCGAATGCGCTACCCCGACGGCTCCTGGACCAATTGGCAAGTGAGCTGCACCGTGGCCCCGAACGGTTTTAACTGCCCATGACCGCCGCAGGCGAGTGAGACGGGCCGGACACCCCGAAAGTGGAGTGACCCCCGAAATGCGGCTCTCGCTGGGCCTTGGATACCCGGCGCTCGGTCAACTCGCGTGCCTCACCTGCCTCGTCGGCGTCCGGACCGTCGGCGAAGACAGCGTGGAAGACTCCTTGAGGCGGTAGGCCCGCCCGCCAGATCGGCCGGCCTTGCGCTTGACTGCGCAGGGTCGCGGCCTGGTCGTCGGTGAGGTCCTCCGGGTTCTCCAGCAGGATCCAGCGGGCGCCCTTGAACTTCTTCGCCGCTGCGGGGTCGGGTAGTTGCCGCGTCTCGTTCCAGACCTCGCGGTGCACCACGTCCAGTGACCTCCCCGACGAGCTTGACGGCGCGGAAGGGGCCGATGCAGATCACGGTCTGCGGGTCGTGGTCTTCCTTGCGGACGCTCTTGGCGAAGGCCGGGCCCATATCCGTGCTCACCGCGACCAGTTCGGCGACGCGCTCGGGTCCGAGCTCGGCGAAGAACGTATCGAGCCCACCACACACCCGCCCCCCTCGGCGCGCCACCTCCCCCTGCACGCGGGCACGTTGTGTGCCTCACCGCGATCGGACCCCCGACCATGCGTGCGTCGCCGCCCCGCCCCACCCCCGTGGAGGCCCGCGTCGCACACGGATACCGATTCGAAGTGCTCTGGCCTTCCCCGCCGCCGGCTGCGTCCCGGAACCGGTCGACCTCCGCGTCCTGCCCGCCCCCGCGAAGCCATCCGCGTCATCCGCGTCCAACTCCGCGCGCACCACGTACTCGGGCTGACCCCACGTGAAGCGGCACGGGCGCTCTACTGGGCCGACCAAGGCGGCTGGCGTACAGGCGCTCGGGGCACTCCATCGAGACGAGGCCTGCGGGTTCACGCTTCTGCTCCGCAAGGGGCGCCACATCGAATGGCACGTACGCCCCTGCTCCAACTGGCCCTGACGCCCACGTCGCCGACGCACGGGGGATTCGGTGCGCGATGCCGTCGATCAGCTCATGCACGCCCTGACACAGCAGGCTGACTGCGACGGCCGTGCCGAGGGCCGCGGGTCACGGGTTCGAGAGGCCGGCCCACGCGTGGGCGTTGAGGACTCCCGCGCCGATCGGCGGGCACATCACTCGAGTGACAGTTGTCCGGTGACAAGTGATCTTCCTCGGCGTACCTGGCCTGACCAGGGTTGAGGAATCTTGGATGGCAGAGCTTTGCCGGCTCAGCCATGCGTTCCGGGCCGTGGGCGCCTCGACGCCCGCTAATTTCGTTGAGCCCGCACCTGTGATCGTGTTGGCTGGCGGCGCCGAACTGTCGGTACCGCTGGTGCCCGCTTGGCTGTAGCGCAGGGAGTTAAACGTGCAGGACCGTGTCGTCGACCCCGGTGCCCACAATCGGGCAGCCTGGGACAAGTACGCCCAGGAGGGCAACGAGTGGTCGAGGCCGGTGAGTGCTGAGGACGTCGAGCGCGCCCGCACGGGCGACTGGTCGATTGTCCTCATCGGGCGTGAGCCGGTCGACCGCTCCTGGCTGCCGACGGACCTGACCGGCAAGGACGTGTTGTGCCTGGCCTCCGGCGGTGGCCAGCAGGGCCCGATCCTCGCCGCCGCAGGGGCGCGGGTCACCGTGTTCGACAACTCGCCCCGCCAGCTCGGCCAGGACCGGATGGTGGCGGAGCGCAACGGACTCGAACTGCGCACCGTCCTGGGCGATATGCGCGACCTCAGCGCCTTCGGCGACGCAACATTCGACGTCGTATTCCACCCGGTCTCGAACCTGTTCGCACCCGACTTGGCACCGGTGTGGCGTGAGTGCTTCCGCGTCCTGCGACCGGGCGGAACTCTGCTCGTGGGCTTCCTCAACCCTGATGTGTACTTGTTCGACCACGAGGCCCTCGACGAGCGCGGCGAGCTGGTCGTCGTGCACAAGCTGCCCTACAGCGACGTCACGCACTACTCCGCCGAGGAACGCGCCACGAAGTTCGGCGCGGATGCCGCTCTTGAATACAGCCACACCCTCACCGCCCAGATCGGCGGGCAACTCGCCGCGGGGTTCTTCCTCACCGGCTTCGCAGAAGCACCGGACCAGTCCAACGCATCCGCCCCATACATGTCGAGCTATTTTGCGACACTGGCGGTCAAGCCAGGATGACCCAGCCGCGGCGCCGACCGAGAATGACATCGCCACCAAGTGATCACACCGCTCAACCCCACTGAATAGCTATGTGCGGGGAGCCTGACACCGGCGCCGGGCGTGCGTTCCGCCCTTGCCCGCCCGGCGCCCGTCCGACGCGACAACCGGCTGTCAACGTGCCCCAGCCCCGAAAAGACCGTACCTCGTAAACACAGAGTCCCCGTCAGCACACTGACGAGGACTCATGAACGATCGAGGCTGGAGAGCTAGAACCCAAAGAATAGGACTTTCATGTTCGCCAAAGCGAATGCGACTCCCGCTATCGCAGCGAATGCGGCAGGAAGCCTCAAGATGATGTCATTGTGATGGAAGGCCGAGAACACCTTATCCCCCAAGAAATCGGCAGCCACCTCGGCGCAGCCTCGAATGTTAAACGCCAAGAGGGATCCAATAATGGCGACAACTACCCCTATGACTAGCTCTCCGTAATTGACAGAGTGCGAGGTTCGAGCCGCAAGGATCATTTCGCACATTCTTACCTCCGGAGAAGACGGGGATTCCTTGCCGGCTGATCCTGAACCCATTGACCGAAGTAACCTTGCACACCACTGCTGCCATGCCAATTCCGAACGGGGCAACCAATGCGCCACAAAGGACGGGCCAGGAACACCGGCGCAGTATTTTATCGCGCCCTGTCGATGTCATGACGGTTCGTCGCTACACGTGGAAGATGTATCTTGAGAATCCGTACAGTAGCGTGTGAAGCGCTGCGACAACCAGTGGAACTCTCAGAGACAAGGAAAAGGTCTGAAGTATCCTTTCGTTTCCGTGAGGATCAGCATTGCTCATAAATGGGAGAATTTCACGCCTGATCAGCTTGGCTGATGGATAACCAACGAGCTGGCCAATCATCGAGGTGCCCACCACGCGTCCCCTGATTTCGCTACCGTCTCTGAGTTTGAAGGTCAGCCCGTTGCTGACGCTCACTCTGTTTATTTGTCCGTAGGGGATAACGCTCTCCGTTACCCAATTTCGCACTTTGATCGATCTTTCGGACAGCGTTATCTGGGGGCGAACGGCGAGTACCCATGCCATCCAGGCAATCGTCACGCTAAGGGTTCCACCTGTGAGTGACCTATTGATCAATGATTCCTCCACTTTCCCTGGAACTAGTGCAACGAACGCCCCTACCCCGAACATTGCAACGGTCGCAGCCAGGCCCAGGTAGCGCACCTTGCTGTAGAATTTCATGCCTTTTTGGGTGACGGCTGTAAAATTATTCAAAATAGTAAGTGCCCGCTCACGTGGATCAGTGGGTGGACCCGCCCTCGCCGGGGAGAGGCGAGGTTTGTAGGCGATCAAATGAGTTGGCGTCCCGCGCAAGGGACCCGACTGCCGTACCGGCGGGCAAAGGTGCCCGATCAACGGACTCAGGATGCGCTTTCACATTTCACCTGGTCGTTCACCCATTTCCGGCTGACGATCTTTCCGTCCGACGTCAGGTACTCCCCAGCCTTCAGGGGTGAGGATGGTCGAACTGACTGGTCTATCCAGCTATCTCTGGAGAGATCATACTTGCCTTGGCGGGTGATTTCGGCGACTTCAACGTAGAAGCCCTCGGGGAGTTTCTTGGTAAGGGGTTTCCCTTTAAGGCGGAAGCTATCTGATGTCCCCACCGTGAAGACTCCTTGCGCCACCTCACTGGAAGTAGAATCCTTGGCGCTCCACAGCGTTTCGAAACTCCCCTTTCCTTTGTGCACCTTAAGCACAGTGATTTTGGCACCGGATACCTTACCCGCCGGACAGATGGGGTAGGCAATCACGACGTTCCCGTGGTCGTCCCATCGGTACCCGAACCTCACCGAACTCGGATACGGCCCCCTGCATGAGGTAAGGGCCATGGCGAGGAGAACCAGTGTCGCAATCGCCACCATTCCTGATCTTCTCAGCACGGGGGTACCCGCCCTTCCCGATATCAGCGTCGATCTCGCACCTGTCGTGGCAGGTCTCAGCCATGAAACATTTGGATTTGCCGGCGCTGCATCTTTCGGACTGATTGCTTTCGCCGGCATCGCCGCGGATTGCAGTCGGACTCTGAATTGGGATGACTGTCACGGTATGTTCCACCAGGCGGGTTCTCCACGTATCTCTCTTCGAACTTTTCCGGTAGAAGACATCGGGCTGAATGGGTTCGCACATGGCCAGGAAAATGTCCCCTTCCCGGAGGCTCACCTCTTCCCGAAACACGGTTCCCTTACTCGCGCGCGCACAGAGCGAAACGAACATGAAGAAAAATATCCCATGCCCAAACTACTCATCGGCACGAAATAGGAGTCGATTTCCCGATCGACCAAGCAGGCCAAGCGGCACCCATACGCGGTGGCCGAAAGGCACCCCATCCCGGCCGCACATTCCACTGAGCATGAGTATCTGACCCTTAGGTAATCGTGACAGCTAATTACTCGCTGACACCTCTGAGGGTGACGGATTTCCAGGGGTGAGAGCCGCCACCCTCGCGAACTGCGAGCGCGTTTGCACGTTCTACAGAAGTCTCACGAATGTACGTGCATCGCGCTCAGGATGCGTTTTCACATTTCAGCTGATTGTTCACCCATTTCCGACTGACGATCTTTCCGTGCGACGTCAGGTACTCTCCAGCCTTCAAGGGCGAGGATGGTCGAACTGACTGGTCTATCCAGTCACCCTTGGCAGACTTATGACCATCGCGTGAAATTTCGTCGACACCAACATAGAACCCCTCAGGTAGCGCCTTCGTGAGGGGGGTTCCTCCCTGACGGAAACTGTCCGGCGCTCCCACCGTGAAAATGCCTCGTGCCACCTCGCTGGACGTAGCACCCTTAGCACTCCACAAAGTCTTGAAGCTACTCTTCTCGCCGTGCTGCACCCGGATGGTGATATCGGCACCCGACACCTTGTACCCGGGGCAGATGGGGTAGGCGATCACGACGTTCCCGTGGTCGTCCCATCGGTACCCGAACCTCAGCGAACTTGGATACGGCCCTCTGCACGATGTAAGGGCGGCGGTGAGGAGAAGCAGCGCCGCAACTGCAGTCCTTCCCGGCCTTCTCAACACGGAAGGTATCCGCCTTTCCCTAGGTCGGCATCGATCTCGTACCTGTTTTGGCAAGGGTCCATGCCAGCCGTGAAGTACTTGGGTACAAAGCTGAATCCCGACTTTTCCCACTGCTTGGTGTGGACTCTCTCATGCTCCAATCGCTGAGGGTAGATATATTCTCTTCGAAACCCCGTGACATACGTTCCACCAACGTTTGTCCCTCCACGTCCGTACATGGGTTGCGCTGTCTGGCACACTGTCAGCCCTTGATCTTCAAAGCACTTGGCTCCAGACACGCGTGCCAGAGTCTCGTAGGTGGCACCAGCCAGATGACTCTCCAGCTTGTTGACCTTCCCTATGGCACCCTGCAGGGCCGGCTTGGACTTGTTCCACGCCGTTCCGTAGTTTCCCTTGAGGACGCTCACAAGGACACCGTCCTTCTTGCGGCGTTCTGCCTCGGCTCTGGCCTGCGCTGCCGCTTGTGCCTTGGCTCTGGCGGCAGCAGCCGCTGCCACGTGTGCGGATCTGGCGGCAACCGCCGCTGCGGCGTTGTAGTGGTAGACCTTGTAGGTGCTTGGGTTTGCCCGGTATGCCTGGTAGCGGGGGCTGAACCAGGATTTGGGTGTCTGGTGCCAGACCCATTTTCCGCTCTTGTAGGTGTAGCCCGCGTTCATTCCACGGTCGGAGGCCCAGCGGTCGTCGTTGTACGTGGCGCCGCCGTCCGGGCGGAGGCCGTCCGGGTCGGATTTGGTGAGGGGGCTGTTGTGGGCGTAGCTGTAGGCGTTCATCTGGGCCGGGTCAGCGGTGTCGATGACGGGGTCGACGCTGAGGAAGCGGCCGAGGGTGGGGTCGTATTCGCGGGCGCCGAGGTGGGTGAGGCCGGTGGGGTCGTTGGTTCCGCCGACGAAACCGCGGTTTCCGAAGGCCGTTGACTGTGAGGATCTGAGCTGACCGAAGGGGAGTTGTTTCCTTCGGGTGATGGCGAGCGTTCCAACGGCGATGGCGCTCATCGCGGTGCCCTGGTGGTCGCTGATGAGGTAGGAGACGGCACTGCCGGTGCGGACGGCGACGGTTTCTCCGTTGGAAACGAGCTTCACCGCACCCATCCTCGGATCGTGACATAGAAGAACGCCAGGATCATCAAGAACCCCATAGTCATAAAGAGTCCACCGAAAACCCTTGCCAGACTCCATCCCCAAGACGTCTCATGATGCAACGGCTTCGAGCTGACATGCTTGCCAGATATTTCATCGGCAACTCCCCACCAGTTCCGCCTAATCGCCAATCCTGCCACGATGAAAATAGCGGCAAAAACAAGAATCACCATAGTTACCTCGATTTCTAGATCGACCAAGCAAGCCAAACGGCACCTGAGAGAGGGAATCAGCCTTCGAGCTCGTAACACGATCTTGGTGAAACGTGCTGGTTGGCCGTGACCGGTGTGAAGATTCGGCCGTTCGTGAACGGTGTGAGTACTCGACCGTGGATCGTGGACGATGAGTTGTGGGCGCTGATCGAGCCGTTGTTGCCTCCGTGGCCGGAGCGGTCACCGGGGCCTCGGCCGGTGTCGGACCGGCTCTGTCTCCAGGGCATCCTGTTCGTCCTCTACAACGACATAGCCTGGCAACTTCTGCCCCCGGAACTGGGGTTCGGCTCGGGACAGACGTGCTGGCGCCGCCTGGACCGGTGGCAGAAGGCGGGGGTTTTCGACCGGCTGCACCGGGTCCTGCTCGCCGAGCTGAACGCGGCCGGCGAGCTCGACTGGTCGCGGGCTTGCGTGGATGGTTCTCACATCCGCGCGAAAAAAGGGGGCGCCGATACTGGTCCGTCGCCGGTCGACCGGCGGAAGACGGGCAGCAAACACCACCTGATCTGCGACGGACGCGGCGCCCCGCTCAAAGTCATCACCACCGCGGTGAACGTCAACGACCTCACCCAGACCCTCAATCTGGTCGACGGCATCCCGCCCGTCGCTGGCCGGCCCGGCCGACCGCGACGGCGCCCCGAGGCTGTCCTGGGCGACAAGGCATACGACTCGAAGGCCGTACGCCTGGAACTGCGGCGCCGCAGGATCCTGCCGGTCATCTCCCTCAAGGGTGCCCCGAACATCAAGGGCCTGGGCAAGCTCCGCTACGTCGTCGAGCAGACGTTCGCCCTGCTCCACCAGTTCAAACGTCTCGCCATCCGATGGGAGCGACGCCTCGAACTCCACGACGCCTTGGTCTCGTTGGGCGGCAGCCTCATCTGCTGGAGACGCCTGAAGAAGTTCGGATCATGAATCTGCGCTGCAGTTCTAGGAGTTACGGCTCACGATCGAGTTGGCGTATGACGCAAGATCCTGGGCCCAAACCTGCAGACGCCGTCTCCTGGGCATGTCCAGGAGAGGGAGGGCGTGTCGGTAGGTCGCTGACCAGGTGATGTCGGTGCCGCCATGGGGGGCTCGGGCCAGGTCCACAGACCCTCGATGAGAGGTGAACAGTCCTGCGGCCTGTTCGTAGCTGAACCGCTGGTCGGGAACCATCTCGACGACGCGCTCGCGGCAGCACACACGCCCAGTAAGGGAACGGATGGTGCGCAGGTCATCCACGCGTGCCGGCCGGTCGACTCCCGCAGGCACATCCCACTCGACGTCGGCGTAGGCGGACCACAACGGCCAGGATTCTGCATCCAGGAGCGCCGCGTAGACGACGGCGGGAGACGCCGATGAGTGCGAAGAAGCAGTAACAGCGAGGGACGACACCCCAACAAGGGTAGACCGCGTCTCACCATGATCGTGTTACGAGCTCTTAGGGTCCTGTTGGCTGCACGGGAAGAATCACTCTCCAGGTGAGCAAGCGTATCGGGTTGTACCCGCGTGTCCGCGTCGAGGGCGGTGGCAGCGGGACGGTCTCGCAAGCCGGGGCGGTGCTGTTGGTCGAGATGGTCCGCAAGTCCGGTCTGGACACCGCGATATCGACGGCGTTGGCGCCGTGGCGCAAGCCGCGGGCGGTGCATGATCCGGGCAAGGTATTCCTCTTACGCGAGCGATCCCTCACCAAGTTACGAACATGCCGTTCCGCAGCGGACTGGCCTCGCCTTCGGCGCCGGCTCCTTCGACCGGGCGAGCAGCATGCGGTCGGCCTGGTCCAGGACGTCGTGGGTCAGACCTCGATGTACGCGACGACGGTCTTCAACGCCGTCACCCAGTACAGGAGCCGTACGCGCTCGACGTCGTCGGCGTACTCGCGCAGCCGGGGGCCGGCGGCGCTGCCGGGGATCGGCTCGCCGACGTCGGGGTCGACGGAGACGACGACCAGGGCGCGGTCCAGGGCGTGGATCTCCGCATCGCTGGTCAGGCTCTCCAGCTGCTTCGCCGCAGAGTCGGAGAACGTGATCCGGGCGCGGCGCGGACCGTGTTGCCTGGGCATCAGGCGACGGCCGGGCGCTGGGCTGCGCGGCGGGCGAGGTGGGCCTCGCGCAGCTCCTCCCGCGGGGTGCACTGCTCGGAGGACGGGTAGGGCAAGCACGTGAAGCTCCTGGCGGAAATGGGCGATCTTGTTACAGAACCCGTCTGCCAGGAGCTTCGTCGTCGTGCAGGAGCGTCCAACTTGCGGTCATTCTCGACAGGTTGGAAAAGGCTCAGCGGGCGCCCTAAAAAGGCTCGTTATCCTTTATCTTGCTTTTTCCGCGCCGTTGAAGGAACCGGCCCACGAGGGCCGCTGAGCCTATTGCGAAGGCGGGCGGCACGATGACTCCATAAAGGCCACCGAGCCACCTGGCCCATGCCGTAACCGCCACTATCAGGATCCCCAGAGGAATCAGATAGGCTAGGTATTTACTAAACACCTTACTCACTTATCGTCCCTCATTCTGTCTACCGATCTTTGAATCCTGTCGAGCGATCGCCCAATTCTCGCTAGCGCAAATGCACTGCCAACCCTAGCTGAGAGCGCAGGGCTTCCTCCCAGGTATCCTGTAATTCCGCCCGTTGCCGTCGACATCGCGAAAGATGTGGTGTTCCAGCTCTTAGTACCCGCGTTAAAAGCCGCGTAAGAGGCGCCGGCGCTTGCGGCGCCAATGACACCTGCGCCGACCACTCCACATACCACTGATGCCATACAAACCAGCACGCCCCCCGCCCCGAGTATCAACAGGCCATTACCCGCATAATCTCGCCAGTGCTCAGACACATGGTTGCTGACCGCCGAAACTACCTTGCCACCTGTTTGCGCCCAGGCTGCGCCCCAATGCCCCTTCTTGATGTTACCGAAGAGGGTGTCCTTTTTTTGGCGCTTTTCGGCAGCCTTATTCTCGCGGTCGATTCGATCAGCGTCGGCTTGCTTCTTGGCAGCACTGACTTGAGCGGCGTTGTAGTGGGAGACCTTGTAGGTGCTCGGGTTTGCCCGGTATGCCTGGTAGCGGGGGCTGAACCAGGACTTGGGTGTCTGGTGCCAGACCCATTTTCCGCTCTTGTACGTGTACCCCGCGTTCATTCCACGGTCGGAGGCCCAGCGGTCGTCGTTGTACGTGGCGCCGCCGGCGGGGCCGTCCGGGCGGAGGCCGTCCGGGTCGGATTTGGTGAGGGGGCTGTTGTGGGCGTAGCTGTAGGCGTTCATCTGGGCCGGGTCAGCGGTGTCGATGATGGGGTCGACGCTGAGGAAGCGGCCGAGGGTGTGGTCGTATTCGCGGGCGCCGAGGTGGGTGAGGCCGGTGGGGTCGTTGGTTCCGCCGACGAAGCCGCGGTTTCCGAAGGCCGTTGACTGTGAGGATCTGAGCTGGCCGAAGGGGAGTTGTTTCCTTCGGGTGATGGCGAGGGTTCCTACGGCGATGGCGCTCATCGCGGTGCCCTGGTGGTCGCTGATGAGGTAGGAGATGGTTCGGCCGGTGCGGACCGCGACGGTTTCTCCGTTGTGCGTGTAGTAGCGGGTACCGGTTTTGGTGCCGTTCGCGGCCAGGTCGAGCTGGTCGCCGTCGGGCAGGGTGAGGGTGCTGGAGCCGTCGGCGTTCTTGGTGATGAGCCGGTTGCCGTCGGCGTCGTAGAGGTAGCTGCTGGTCTTGCCGGCCTCGGTGAGGGTGGCGAGGTGGCCCTCCGGGTCCCAGGTCAGGTTCTGGGTGGTGGTGCCGATGGTGCGCTTGGTGGTGTTGCCTGTCTCGTCGTACTCGAAGGTGCTGGTGCGGCCGTTGTCCGGGCCGCCGTTGACCTTGGCCTGCTGCACACCGTGGGGCAGGCCCGTTCCGGGCGCGGGGTGGGTGTAGGTGGTCGTCGCGTCCGTGCCGGTGGTCGTGGCGGCGTGGTCGGTCTGCTCGGTGCGGTTGCCCAGGGCGTCGTAGCCGTAGCTCTGCCAGTAGGCGTCGGGCCCGCCAACCGTCGCTGTCGAAGGACCAGCGGCGCAGTCCGTCTTCGCGGTCCATGCCGCGGAGAGCCGGCCCAGGGGATCGTTCTTGAAGCACTGGGTGTCGGTGGACTTCTGCGCGTCCTGGCCGCTGACCGATGTCACTCCTGTGACGTTACCGGCGGGGTCGTAGGAGTACGAGGTGTCGTCCACGCGCTGGGGTGCGATGTCCCGGTCGGTGATCTGCCGGGTCATGCGGCCGGTGTGCTCGTCGTAGATCTGGGACTTGTAGACCTTCTTGCCCAGCGTGCCTCCGTACTCGAGTCGCTGGGAGCGGGAGAACTCGTCGTAGGTCGTGTTGGAGACCAGGACGCCGAGTCCTCCGCTGACCCGGAAGGGCAGGTCGTCGCTGTTGTAGTTGGTGGTGACGCGGTCGGCGGGAATGTTCCCGACAGCGGGGTTCAACGTCCAGAGCAGAGCACCGGTCTCGGGCTTGTAGCCGTAGGTCCAGGTGTACGTGCCCGCCAGCCCTCCGGCCGCGGAGGGAACCGTCGTGGTGGTGGAAGTGGGCTGGTAGCGGTCGTCGAAGGCCCCGGCCGCGGTGGTGTACGCGGCGCCGTCCACGTAACGCGTGCTACTGGTGAGCTGCCCCTTGGCCAGGGTGTCGTAGGTGTGGCGCAGAAGGCGCCCAGCGACCAGTAGTTCTGGCGCATGGTCATGGCGTTGAGGAACGAGCGGGCGGCGGCCGGGCTGTCGCGTCCGGCCAGGACCTCGCCGACCGCGTGCTGGAGCTGGGCCAGTTCGTCGCGGAGGCTGTCGTGGACCAGTACCAGGGTCTGGGCGGCGCGCTCACCGGCGGCACTGGGGCGGGACGGTCCGGGTGCGGCGGCGGTGCGACGGGGCGTGCCGAGGGGTCGAGCCGTCGGTGCTCGACCCGGGCGTCGTGCGGGAGTGCGGCGGGGGCGGCGGGCGTGCCGCGCTCCTGGGCGACCGCTTCGCGTACGGCTGGGGCCACCTCCGCGGCGAAGCGCATCAGGGCGCCGGCGCCGTCCGCGTTCACGCTCAGGAGGAAGCCGCTGAGGCCGTGGGTGAGAGCGAGTTCCGTCAGCTGGGCGGTGGTGAAGGAGGGATCGACGATGTAGACGCGGCGCACGGCGGACGGCTCCCGTCCCACCGTCCGCGCCCCCTCGTCCACGGTGCGCATCAGACCGGCGAGCTTCTCGGGCGGGGCGTAGGAGGCGCTGCCGAGCCAGCCGTCCGCGAGCCGCCCGGTCAGCCGCAGCATGCGCGGGCCGTAGACGCCGAGCCAGATGCCGACCGGGTGGGCGGGGCAGCGGTCCGGGTTCAGCGCCCGCGAGCCGGTAGTGGGTGCCCTCCATACGTACGCCCGGACCGTCCGTCCACAAGGCGCGCAGCACGACGATGGCTTCCTCCAACGCCGCCACGGACTCCCCGGGCGTACGGCGCGTGCCGCCCATCGCCTCAATGGCGTCCCAGAACGCGCCTGCGCCCAGGCCGAGTTCCAACCGGCCGTCGCTGAGGAGGTCCAGTGTCGCCACGCTCCTGGCCAGCATGGCCGGGGGCCGTAGCGCCAGGTTCGCCACCGCGGGAACCAGCTTGATGCGGCGGGTCACCGACGACAGGTGCGACAGCAGCGTCCAGGTGTCCAGGAAGGCCGGCTGGTACGGATGGTCCTGCACCCCGAGGAGGTCCAGTCCGGCCTGGTCCGCCTCTTGGGCGAGTCGTACGAAGGCACGATGGCGGGCGGCCTCGGGCGGCGCGAAACAGCCGAAGAGGAGGTCATGGCCGAGGTCGGGCATCGGGGTGCTCCTCCGGTCCGCGGGCGGCACGGGCCTCCAGCCTCACCCAGGTCACGTCATCCCGCACGCCGGCCGCCGTCACGCCGTCCGCCGCCGGCGATCTCGCGGAGACCCGGGAGACAGCCCCTGGCTGTGCCCCCTCAGGCGGGGCATTTCCCCGGGTTGCGGAGGCAACGGCACCGGGTTTGAGTGGGAGGCACCGTCACCGCAATAGGAGTTGCCATGTCGATGGGGTTCGGTTCACCTTTCGGGTCGTCCGACCCTTTCAGCGAGATGCTCGACCGCTTCTTCGGTACGTCACCGGCCTCGTCGCCACCGGCCGTGCAGCGGGTGCCCATCGGCCGCCTCCTCACGGAGTCGTCGCACGAACTTCTCGGCCTGGCCACGCAGAAGGCCGCCGAGAACGGGACGTCCGACCTCGACACGGAACACCTGCTGTGGGCGGCCACTCAGGTCGACCCCGCGCGGAGCCTCCTCGCCCAGGCCGGTGTCGACGTCGACGCGCTCGCGGCCCGGATCGCCGAGGTGCTGCCCCGGGAGTCGGGCGAACCGTCCGCGACACCCGGGCTCACACCGGCGGCGAAGCGTACCCTCGCCGCCGCCTACGCGGGCTCGCAGGCGGCGGACGTGTCCTACATCGGCCCCGAGCACATCCTCGCCGCGCTCCTGGAGGACCCGGACTCGGGTGCCAACCGGTTCCTGCGCGCACAGGACGTGGACACCCAGAAGCTGCGGGGTCACGCGGACCGGGCGGACGGTGCCCCCGCTGCCGGGAAGCAGCCCTCGACGACCCTGGACGAATTCGGCCGGGATCTCACGGAGGAGGCGAAGGCGGGCCGGCTCGACCCCGTCGTCGGCCGGGCCGAGGAGATCGAGCAGACCATCGAGATCCTCTCGCGGCGCTCCAAGAACAACCCCGTGCTCATCGGCGAGCCCGGAGTCGGGAAGACCGCCATCGTGGAGGGGCTGGCCCAGAGCATCGTGGCCGGCGAAGTGCCCGAATCCCTGAAGGGCAAGCGGGTCGTCTCCCTCGACATGTCCGGCATGGTGGCCGGTGCGCAGTACCGGGGCCAGTTCGAGGAGCGGCTGAAGAAGGTCATCGAGGACGTCCAGGAGGCCGGCGGCGACATCATCCTCTTCATCGACGAACTGCACACGGTCGTCGGCGCGGGCGCGACGGGCGAGGGGGCGATGGACGCGGGCAACATGCTCAAGCCCGCACTCGCACGCGGCGAGCTCCACGTAGTGGGAGCGACGACGATCGACGAGTACCGCAAGCACATCGAGAAGGACGCCGCTCTGGAACGCCGCTTCCAGCCGGTCCTCATCCCCGAACCGAGCGTCGAGGAGACGGTGCAGATCCTCGAAGGGCTGCGCGACGCGTACGAGGCGCACCACCAGGTCCGCTTCGCCGACGGAGCCCTGACCGCGGCGGCGGAACTGTCCGACCGCTACATCAGCGACCGGTTCCTGCCGGACAAGGCGATCGACCTGATGGACCAGGCGGGTGCCCGGGTACGGCTGCGCAGCGCCGGCCGTTCCACCGAGGTCGTCAGCCGGGAGGACCGCCTCGCGAAGCTGCGACGCGAGAAGGACCAGGCCGTCGCCGGCGAGGAGTTCGACAGGGCCTCGGACCTGAAGCGGCAGATCGCCGAGGTGGAGGGCGAGCTCGCGGGCATCGAGGAGCGCCGCGAAGGCGTCGTCTCCGTCACCGCCTCCGACATCGCGGACATCGTCTCCCGCCGCACGGGGATTCCGGTCTCCCGGCTCACCGCCGGCGAGAAGGAGAAGCTCCTCGGGCTGGAGGAGGAGATGCACGCCCGGATCGTCGGCCAGAACGAGGCGGTCACCGCGGTCTCCGAAGCCGTGCGCCGCAACCGCGCGGGCATGGGGGACCCGAACCGGCCCGTGGGCTCGTTCCTCTTCCTGGGCCCCACCGGCGTGGGCAAGACCGAACTCGCCAAGACGCTCGCCGAACTGCTCTTCGGCGACGCGGACCGGATGATCAGGTTCGACATGAGCGAGTTCCAGGAGAAGCACACGGTCGCCCGGCTCGTCGGCGCACCTCCCGGGTACGTCGGCTACGACGAGGCCGGTCAGCTCACCGAGAAGGTTCGCCGCAAGCCGTACAGCGTGGTGCTGTTCGACGAGGTGGAGAAGGCACACCCCGACGTCTTCAACACGCTGCTGCAGATCCTGGACGACGGCCGTCTGACGGACGCGCAGGGCCGCACGGTCGACTTCCGCCACTGCGTGGTCATCATGACGTCCAACATCGGCGCCCATCGCATCCTCGCCCACAAGGGCGATGCCGCGGAACTCAAGGACGAGCTGATGGACGACCTGCGGGGACGGTTCCTGCCCGAGTTCCTCAACCGGATCGACGACATCATCATCTTCCACAGCCTCACCGAGGAAGACCTGTCGGAGATCGTCGAGCACCTCCTGAACCGGAGCAAGCACCGCGTCCACGCGCAGGGCATGACGCTGGAGGTGACCGAAGCGGCGAAGAAGTTGCTGGTCGCCCACGGCTACCAGCCGGAGTTCGGCGCCCGCCCGCTGCGCCGCACCATCCAGACGGAGCTCGACAACCGCATCGCCTCACTGCTCCTGAGCGGCGACAGCGACCCCGGCGACACGATCGTCGCCGATGTGCGGGACAACTCGCTCCACTGCACGGTCCGCAAGGGAGCCGCCCGGCCCGTGGAGGAAGAGGAAGCGGAAGAAGCTTCCTGACGACGCTGCAACATACGCCGCACGATCGCATCAAGCACCTGCCGGTGATTCATTTGGATTGTCGTGCGCCGCTACGGCCTCTCCTCTGAGGGAAACCAGTTGTACCAGGAGTGCCAAAGGCGACGTGCCGGCGGAAGTCCGCCGCCGAGCCCCCGGGGAGGGCACGCCCGCCGGCCACTTGCCCGAAGGTGGGTCTCCTGGACCGAGTCAGCAGGGCCGTCACCTCTCATCGACGTGCACGGCCCTACTGATCAGCAATGACTCCGAAACCAATCGGCAGACGCTGTTCCGGGAGATCAGCGAAGGCCCCGGTCACGAACGCGGCGCCACCTTCGTCAGGCCGTTGATGATGCGGTCCATCGCGTCGCCGCCCGTGGGGTCGGTGAGGTTGGCGAGCATCTTGAGGGTGAACTTCATCAGTAGCGGGTGCGTCAGGCCGCGCTGGGTGGCGACCTTCATGACCTTCGGGTTGCCGATCAGCTTCACGAAGGCGCGGCCCATCGTGTAGTAGCCGCCGTAGGTCTCCTTGAGCACCTTCGGGTAGTTGTTCAGGGCCAGTTCGCGCTGGGCCGGGGTGGCGCGGGCGTGGGCCTGGACGATGACGTCGGCGGCGATCTGGCCCGACTCCATGGCGTACGCGATGCCTTCGCCGTTGAACGGGTTGACCATGCCGCCCGCGTCTCCGACGAGCAGCAGGCCCTTGGTGTAGTGCGGCTGGCGGTTGAAGGCCATCGGGAGGGCGGCGCCGCGGATCGGCATCGTCATGTTCTCCGGGGTGTAGCCCCAGTCCTCCGGCATCGACGCGCACCAGGCCTTGAGGACCTCGCGCCAGTCCAGCTCCTTGAAGGCGGAGGAGGAGTTGAGGATGCCGAGGCCGACGTTGGAGGTGCCGTCGCCCATGCCGAAGATCCAGCCGTAGCCGGGCAGCAGCCGGTCCTCGGCGCCCCGGCGGTCCCAGAGTTCCAGCCAGGACTCCAGGTAGTCGTCGTCGTGGCGGGGCGAGGTGAAGTACGTACGGACCGCGACGCCCATCGGGCGGTCCTCGCGGCGGTGCAGGCCCATCGCCAGGGAGAGCCGGGTGGAGTTGCCGTCGGCGGCGACGACGAGGGGGGCGTGGAAGGTGACCGGGGTCTTCTCCTCGCCGAGCTTCGCGTGCACGCCGGTGATCCGGCCGGTGCGGGGGTCGGTGATCGGGGCGCCGACGTTGCAGCGCTCGTACAGCCGGGCGCCGCCCTTCTGCGCCTGGCGGGCCAGCTGCTCGTCGAAGTCGTCGCGCTTGCGGACCAGTCCGTAGTCCGGGTAGGAGGCGAGGTCCGGCCAGTCCAGCTGGAGCCGGACGCCGCCGCCGATGATGCGCAGGCCCTTGTTCCGGAGCCAGCCGGCCTCTTCGGAGATGTCGATGCCCATGGAGACGAGCTGCTTGGTGGCGCGCGGTGTGAGGCCGTCGCCGCAGACCTTCTCGCGGGGGAAGGCGGTCTTCTCCAGGAGGAGGACGTCGAGGCCCGCCTTGGCGAGGTAGTACGCGGTCGTGGAGCCGGCTGGGCCTGCCCCGACGACGATCACGTCCGCGCTGTGTTCGGACAGGGGCTCGGTCACGGTCGGATCTCCCGAAGACTCGAAATCGAGTGCCGCGCGGCACATGGCCAAGGCAGTCTATGGGGGCCTGCCGACCAACTTTCCGAAGGGCTCCCTCATGTCGATCGCGCCTCGCGCACTCCCTGTCGTACAGCTGCGTGTCCCGACCGACGAGGACACGGTGGCCTGGCACCGCGCCTTCGCCGACCCTGAGGTGATGGAGTTCCTCGGCGGCCGTCCGTCCGAGCTGTCCCTGTACGAGGAGTGGACCGCCCGGCAGCGCAGACTCGACGCGGAGCGCGGCTTCTGCCTGTGGACCGTGCTCGACGCGAGCGGCGAGGTCGTCGGCTTCACCGGGGCGCAGCCCTGGCCGCAGACCGCGTACGGCCCGGTGGGCGAGATCGAGATCGGCTGGCGGCTGGCCCGTACGGCATGGGGCCGCGGCTATGTGACCGCGGCCGCGCGCCTGGCGCTGGAGCGGGTAAGCGCGGCCGGGGTCGAGCGGGTGGTGGCGACGGTCGACGAGCGCAACGAGCGGTCGGTCGCGGTGGCCCGGCGCCTGGGCATGGAGCGGGCGGAGAGCTTCACGGCGCCCCGGTCGGGGCAGGAGGTGCGGTGCTTCCGACTGGAGCTGGGCCGGTGAACACCCTGCGGCACCTGGGCGGTGCTTCCGGCTGGAGCCGGCCGGTGACCGCCCTGCGGCACCGGCCGCCCGTCAGGCGCGTACGCCCCGGTGCAGCGCCACCACGCCGCCGGTGAGGTTGCGCCAGGCGACCTTCGACCAGCCGGCCTCCTGGAGCATGGCGGCGAGCCCGGCCTGGTCGGGCCAGGCGCGGATCGACTCGGCGAGGTAGACGTACGCGTCGGGGTTGGACGACACCGCGCGCGCGACCGGCGGCAGCGCCCGCATCAGGTACTCGGTGTAGACGGTCCGGAACGGGGTCCAGACCGGCTGGGAGAACTCGCAGATGACCACCCGGCCGCCCGGCTTCGTCACCCGGTACAGCTCGCGCAGCGCCGCGCCCGTGTCCTGGACGTTGCGCAGCCCGAAGGAGATGGTGACCGCGTCGAACACCTCGTCGCGGAACGGCAGCCGCGTCGCGTCGCCCGCGGTGAACGGCAGCCAGGAGTTGCGCGTCTTGCCCTCCTGGAGCATGCCGATGGAGAAGTCGCACGGCACGACGTACGCACCGGTCGCGGCGAACGGCAGCGAGGACGTCGCGGTCCCGGCGGCCAGGTCGAGGACCTTCTCGGCAGGGCGCGCGTGCACCGCCTTGGCGACCTCCTTGCGCCACAGCCGGGCCTGGCCGAGCGAGAGCACGTCGTTGGTGAGGTCGTAGTTCTCCGCCACGTCGTCGAACATCGAGGCGACTTCGTGCGGCTGCTTGTCCAGGGAGGCTCGGGTCACGTCTCCCATTCAAGCAGCCCGGTCCGACGGCGGCGGGGCAGGCCCGCTGTCCGGGGACCGGGTGACACGGATTTGGATTCGACTTCAACCTTTCCGGCCCGTCAGCTCTCAGTAACAGGAGGAGAGACCACCGACGGACCGTGAAGGGGGCTGGATGAGCGCGGGGCCCAGCCGGGACGCCGACAGCTTCGAGGAGTTCGCGCGGGCGAGCCAGCGCCGGCTGTACCGCACCGCGTATCTGCTGTGCGGTGACGCCGAGGCGGCCCGTGATCTGACGCAGACGACGCTGGCCAAGCTGTTCCAGCACTGGCACCGGCTGAGCGCCGCCCACCATCCCGACGCCTACGCCAGGACCGTACTGACCCGCACCTATATCGCCGAGCGGCGCCGACGGCTGCGCGACTTCCGTGCCCATACGCCGATCGCCGCACACGCGCCCGCGGTCGGCCCCGAGCTGACGGTCACGCTGCTGGCGGCGCTGGCCGACCTGCCGACCCGCGCGCGGGCGATGGTCGTCCTGCGCTACTGGGAGGACCTGAGCGTGGAGACGGTCGCCGAGCTGCTGCGGTGCAGCCCGTCCACCGTGAAGAGCCAGTGCTCGCGGTCGCTCGCCACGCTGCGTACGCGGCTGGGCGACCCACACCTCTACACCACCCGAAGCTGAGGAGATCCGTCGTGGACATGTCTTCTGACCGCTTTCCCGGCCGGGCACCGGACAAGGGGGCCGCGGAAGCCGCTGAGGCCGAGATCCTGCTGATCAGGGCCGCCATGGAACAGGCGACCGACGGTGCGCCGGCCCTGCCCGACCTGGTGCCCGCCGCCCTGGTCCAGGGCCACCGGCGCCGCACCCGGGCCCGCGCGGCCATCGGGGCGGCGGTGACGGGCGTGGTGGCGCTCGGCGTGCTCGGCGCGGTCCTGCCCATGTGGGGCGGGAGCGGCGGTACGGAACCCGCCCGGACGTGGTCCGCCGCCTCGCAGCGTACGAGCATCGCGCCGTCACCGGCGCCCACGAGCACGCCGTCACCGGCGCCCACGGACATGCCGCAACCGGCGCCCACCGACACGCCGCAACCGCCTCCCGTGCACGTCGAGCCGTCCCCCGGCCGGTCGTCCATGGCCGACCTGCCGACCGCCGAACGGGCCCGGCAGGAAGAGTTCCAGCGGCATGTCGCGCTGCTGCTCGGGGAGCTGCTGCCGCAGCTCGGCCCGGTCCGCCCGGTGGACCTCGCCGTCAGCCAGTACCAGGCCGGGAGGGGCGGCAACGTCTTCCCCGTCGTCCTCTCGGTACAGGCCGAGAGCGGTCGGAGTGTCGCTCCGCAGGAAGGGCCCTGCCGCGACTACCCGGACATGAAGCTGCGGTGCAAACGGGCGGTGCTTCCCGGCGGGATCGTGGCCCATGCCACGACCGTGGTCACCGGCCCGGACGGGTCACCGGACTCGACGAGCACCATCGTCCGCTTCACCTACGGTGACAGCTCCGTCATCCTCTCGGTCGACGGTGACGAGGACACGAAGGAGCCGTCACCCGTCACCGCCGATCAATTGCTCGCCGCCGCAGGGAGCCCCAGGTTCCTGAACCTCGTGAAGTACGCGGCGGCACACCCCATGGAAACGAAGGAGTACGCGGATCGTGTCGGCTGAGGTACGGAGAAAGCAGACACGGCGACGGGGCGGGGGGCCACGGCGGCGCTCACGGCAGGAGCGTCGCCGCCGTGGCCGGATACGGTTGCTGGTCGCGGTCCTCGTGCCGACGGCGCTCATCTGCATCGCGGTCGCGGCCGCGCCGCTGTGGACCGACGGGGACGATCTGTCGGCAGCGACGGCCGCGCCCGGGTCGGCCGGTGCCGTCAAGGACCCTCCTGCCTCGGCCTCCGCGTCCGGTCCCGGTTCAAAGGCCGGGGCGAGCACCGGGCCGAAGGCGAGAGCCAAGCCCAGCACGAAGGCCAAGCCGAGCACCCGCTCCAACTCCGACTCCGGTGGCCATCCGGTCATTCCCCCGTCCGGCCCGGGCACCTTCACGGTCGCCCGCGCGGGGGCCACGAACACCGGCAAGGGCAACGCCTACCGGGTCGAGGTGGAGGACGGTTCCGGCGTCGACCCGGACGCGGCCGCCGCCCAGATCGCCGGGTTCCTGGCCGCGCCACGCGGCTGGGCGCACGGCGGGGAGCACGCGTTCCACCAGGTCGCGGCAGGGTCTGCGGGGCTGGTCGTCCGTATCGCCACGGCGGCGACCACCGACAGGATCTGCGGGAGCAGCGGTCTGGACACGCACGGCGAGGTCAACTGCCGCGTCGGTGTCAACGTCATGGTCAACCTCAAGCGCTGGCAGACCGGTTCACCCGAATTCGACGGACCCCTCGCCGACTACCGCGCCCTCATCATCAACCACGAAGTCGGCCACTGGCTCGGCCACGGCCACGAGACCTGCCCCGGAAACGGCCGCCCCGCCCCCGCCATGATGCAGCAGATATACGGCCTCAAAGGATGCGTCGCCAACCCCTGGCCCTACGACACCAAGGGCAACTACCTGAGCGGACCATCCGTTCCGTAAGGCCCCTGAGGCACTCGCCCGCGCCCGCTTCGTGGGCGAGTGGACTGAACCAATCCGCGCCTACAGCAGTCATTACTGAGGGGAGCAAGGGACACCGGAGTACTGGGGAGGGGTGCGGATGCCGGGATCGGGCGTGCGTCGGCGGGGGCAGCGGGAGCGTGGCCGGAACCGGCTGTTCGTGATGACCATCGTTCCGGTCCTGCTGGTGGCGGGCGCCGCGGTGGGGCTCCGGTGGAAGAGTGAGCGCTCGGGCGGTACCACCGCTTCGTCCTCGTTCACCGTCGCCCGCGCGGGCGCGTCGGACACCGGCAGGGGCAACGCCTACCGGGTCGAGGTGGAGGACGGTTCGGGCCTGGACCCGGACAAGGCCGCGGCCGAGGTCGCCGGCATCCTGGCCGCGCCCCGGGGCTGGTCGCACCACGGCGAGCACGCCTTCCGCCAGGTGGCCGAGGGCCCGGCGGGGCTGGTCATACGCATCGCGTCGCCCCGGACCACCGACAGGATCTGCGGGAAGAGCGGTCTGGACACCCACGGTGAGGTCAACTGCCGCGTCGGCGTCGACGTCATGGTCAACCTCAAGCGCTGGCAGACCGGTTCACCCGAATTCGACGGACCCCTCGCCGACTACCGCGCCCTCATCATCAACCACGAAGTCGGCCACTGGCTCGGCCACGGCCACGAGACCTGCCCCGGAAACGGCCGCCCCGCCCCCGCCATGATGCAGCAGATATACGGCCTCAAAGGATGCGTCGCCAACCCCTGGCCCTACGACACCAAGGGCAACTACCTGAGCGGACCATCCGTTCCGTAAGGGCGGTCAGGTGAGAGCGGTCAGGTGAGAGCGGATGCGCGACGCCGACTCGCTCACCGCCGGCGGTGGACCAGACGCCCCGCCAGGACGGTGACCACGCAGGATGCCGCCCCCGCCGCGATGAGCGCGGCCTCGTCGGGCACGTCGAAGACCGCGAAGTCGGCGCGGGCGCCGGTGACGAGCGGGGCGTGCACGGAGCCCGGCAGGTCACGTCCCACGGCGAACGGGTCCAGGTCCGGCCCGCCGCCCGTAACGCCGTCCGCAACGCCGGGAGCCACGGCGGCCGGCACCTCGACCAGGCCCGCGCGGGACACCGCGGTCCGCACGGCCGGGTCGTGGAACGGGCCGGTGAGGTGCGTCGTGCCGTACCGCAGCATCTGCTGGAGACCCCGCCGTACGCTGCCGGCCCACCGGGTAGCGTCCAGCTCCCCCGCCAGCCGGGCGAACGCCTCGCCCGACAGCGGATCGGTCCCGAGTCCGTCCGCCTCGCGCGGGTCGGGGTGGTAGCAGCGGGTGAGCAGCCATGCGGCGTGCCGCTGGCGAAGACCCGGGGTGATGACGCCCGGCCACTGCCGTACGCGCGCCGCCGGATGGGCGGCGACGACCTCGTCGTACGGCCCGATGGCGACGATCCGGTCGCCCTCCACGGCCACCGCACCCTGCTCGACGACGGCCGCGCCGACCGGAAGGACCAGCGGCGCGGCGTGAACGGTCAGCATGACGGCGTCAGTTGGCGCTCAGCAGCTTGAGCTCCGGGTGGGCCGTGCCGCCCTCGATCGCGGTGGAGGAGATGTGCGAGACGACGCGCTCGTCGACCGGGTCGTTCGCCGGGTCGTCGTGGACGACGAGGTGCTCGTAGGTGGTGGCGCGCTGGGCCGGGACCCGGTCCGCCTTGCGGATCAGGTCGATGATCTCCAGGCGGTTGGAGCGGTGCCTGGCCCCGGCGGAGGAGACGACGTTCTCCTCCAGCATGATCGAGCCGAGGTCGTCCGCGCCGTAGTGCAGCGACAGCTGGCCGACCTCCTTGCCCGTGGTGAGCCAGGAGCCCTGGATGTGGGCGACGTTGTCCAGGAAGAGCCGGGCGATGGCGATGATCCGCAGGTACTCGAAGAGCGTGGCCTGCGTCTGGCCCTTCAGCTTGTTGTTCTCCGGCTGGTACGTGTACGGGATGAAGGCGCGGAAGCCGCCGGTGCGGTCCTGCACGTCGCGGATCATGCTCAGGTGCTCGATGCGCTCGGCGTTGGTCTCGCCGGTGCCCATCAGCATGGTGGAGGTGGACTCGACACCGAGGCGGTGGGCGATCTCCATGATCTCCAGCCAGCGCTCGCCGGACTCCTTGAGCGGGGCGATCGCGGTACGCGGCCGGGCCGGCAGCAGTTCGGCGCCGGCGCCCGCGAAGGAGTCGAGGCCGGCGGCGTGGATACGGCTGATGGCCTCCTCGGCGGAGACCTTGGAGATACGGGCCATGTGCTCGACCTCGGAGGCGCCGAGCGAGTGGATGACCAGCTGCGGGAACGCCTTCTTGATCGCGGAGAAGTGCTCCTCGTAGTACTCCACGCCGTAGTCCGGGTGGTGCCCGCCCTGGAACATGATCTGGGTGCCGCCGAGCTCGACCGTCTCCGCGCAGCGGCGCAGGATGTCGTCGAGGTCGCGGGACCAGCCCTTGTCGGTGTCCTTGGGCGCTGCGTAGAAGGCGCAGAACTTGCACGCCGTGACGCACACGTTCGTGTAGTTGATGTTGCGCTCGATGATGTACGTCGCGATGTGCTCCGTACCGGCGTAACGGCGCCGGCGTGCGGCGTCGGCGGCCGCGCCCAGCGCGTGCAGGGGCGCGGAGCGGTAGAGGTCGAGCGCCTCCGCCGGACTGATCCGGCCGCCTTCGGCGGCTCGGTCGAGGATGGGCTGGAGGTCGGCCTTCTCGGTCACCGGGCTGTCACCTTTCGGCGGTTTTTCAACGGATCTACGGACCGGTTCAGCGTACGCCAGCCCCGCTCCGGGTCAGCCGCCGGACCGGTTGAGCGTGCCGTACGGAAGCCCGGCGCCCCGCTCGTCGGACCGGAAGCGCAGGGTGTCGTCTCCGGCGCGGGTGAAGTGGATGTCCGTGGTGGTGGTCGTGCACAGGCCCGCGGTGCCGGGGCGGTCCGGATCGGCGCGCTCGCGGAACGTCAGCTCCTTGTCGGTGCCGGAGGTGAGGGACGCGATGCTGTGGCAGCTGACCTCGATGCCGAGGCTGGAGACCGTCGTGCTCGTACGGACCACGTCGGCGCCCTTCTTGCCCTTCCTGATCACCACGTTGAGCGTGCCGTGCGACTGGCCGGTCGTCTTCTCGGTGATCGGCCCCTCCCAGGTGCCGATGAAGCTCTTCGGCACCTCGGTGACCTGGCCGCCCGGAGCCGGGGTGGCGGCGTCCGCCGGTGCGGACGGCTCGGCCGACGCGGTGGCGCCCGGGGTCCGGCCGGTGTCCGCGTGCCCGGCGGTGTCGCGGCCGCCTCCGCCCGGCATCAGGTCGAAGAGATGGGCGCCGCCCACCGTCACCGCGGCGAGCGCACCGGCCACCGCGAGGGCGACGGTGCAGCTCAGCCTGCGCCCCCGGCGCCCGCCCGGCCCGGATTCGGCGCTCACGCCGACGGTGAACCGGGGGTCGGGGGTGCGCTGCCCCGGCACCCCGTCCGTTCCCGCGGCGGGCGGGTACGGCGGCGGGGCCGGGGCCGGGCCCGCCATGGGGGCCGGTTCGACCGGCGGGCCGAACACACCGTGTGCGGAGCCCCCGTTGAACCCGTACGAGGCGTTGGTGAACGGCACCGGCCCCGACTGCACGGGGGCCTCCTGCGGTTCCAGGTCCAGCAGCGCGACCGCCGACCGGCTGACCTCGCGCTCCAGTGGGCCGGGCAGCCAGCCCGCCGCCACCCGGGCCGCCGCGCCGCCCGGTGCCAACTGCTCCGCGAGCTGAGCCGGGGTGGGCCGGTGCGCCGGGTCCTTCGCCAGGCAGGAGGCGACGACCTCGCGCAGCGCGCCCTCCAGATCGCCCAGTTCGGGTTCCTCGTGCACCACCTTGTAGAGCAGTACGGCGGACGAGTCGCCGAGGAAGGGGGCGGCGCCGGTGGCCGCGTACGCGAGCACCGCGCCCAGCGAGAAGATGTCGGCCGCGCCCGAGATGTCCAGGCCGCGGATCTGCTCCGGCGCCATGTAGCCGGGCGAGCCGACCGAGACCCCGGTGGAGGTGAGCGAGGCGGTGGCGTCGATGGCCCTGGCGATGCCGAAGTCGATCAGGCGGGGGCCGTCGAGGGCGAGCAGGACGTTGGAGGGCTTCACGTCCCGGTGGATCAGGCCCTGTCCGTGGACCGCGGTGAGCGCCTCGGCGAGGCCGGCGCCCAGGGTGCGTACCGCCTGCTCGGGCAGCGGACCGTGTTCGGTGACCGCGGCCGAGAGCGGCGGGCCGGCCACGTAGCCGGTGGCCACCCACGGGACGGGGGCGTCCGGGTCGGCGTCCAGGACGGGCGCGGTCCACTGGGCGCCGATCCGCCGTGCCGCGTCCACCTCGCGCCTGAACCGGGCGCGGAACTGCTCGTCCAGCGCGAAGTGCGGATGGACCACCTTGACCGCCACGGTGCGGCCGCCGGCGCTGCGTCCCAGGTAGACGCGCCCCATGCCACCGGCACCGAGTCGGCCGAGCAGTCGGTAGGCACCGATGCTCAGCGGTTCGCCGGCTTCCAGCGGCTGCATATGCGGACTCCCCCTGTGGACCGGCCGGACCTCCGACCGAAGCCTAGAGGCGAAGGTCATCGGCTCACACGTAAACCATCCGCCGATTTCGTCTCCAAGGGAACGAACAACGCCATTCATCACCGGAAAAGGGCGTGAATGTGCCGTTCCGGATGACAGGGCGATTGGCGGGGGCCGCCGGGGACATACTTCCGACGCTTCCCGCCAATCGGCCATTCGACACGTATTACCCGAATCGATATCTCACCGGGATCTCCCCCCGGAACGAAGGCCGCGGCGGGAACACGGAAAGGGGAGGCGGGTGGAATGGTGCGCATTCCACCCGCCCGGCGCGCGAGTCCGGCGCGTGCGCTCAGCCGCCGAGCAGCTCCACGTTCACGTCCGCGGCGAACCCCGTCGTCGGCCCGGTCCGGCGCGCGAACTCCTGGACGCCCGCGAGCTGCGCGGGTCCGAAGCGGAAGTCGAGGGTCGTGAAGTACCGCTCCAGGACCTCGGCGTCGAAGGCCTCCCAGCGTGCCGCCTGTTCCGCGACCTTGGTGACCTCCTCCAGGGAGACGTCCCGCGAGGCCAGGAACGCCTCGTGCACCTTCTTCACGGCGGTGGGCTCGGCCGCCAGGTAGTCCTTGCGGGCGGCCCAGACGGCGAAGACGAACGGCAGTCCCGTCCACTCCTTCCACATCGCACCCAGGTCGTGGACCTGGAGCCCGAGCCGGGGGGCGTCGTGCAGGTTGGCGCGCAGCGCGGCGTCACCGATGAGGACGGCGGCGTCCGCCTCCTGCATCATCACGCCGAGGTCGGGCGGGCAGGTGTAGTAGTCGGGGGTCACTCCGTACCGCTCGGCGAGCAGCAGCTGCGCCAGCCGTACGGAGGTGCGGGAGGTCGAACCGAGCGCCACCCGGGCCCGGTCGAGGTCCTCCAGGGGGCGCTGCGACACGATCACGCACGACATGACGGGCCCGTCGCAGCCGACCGCGATGTCGGGGAAGGCGACCAGGTCGTCGGCGTTGCGCAGGAACTCCACGAGGGTGACGGGGCCGATGTCCAGATCGCCCCTGATCAGCTGCTCGCTGAGCTTCTCCGGGGTGTCCTTCGAGAGCTCCAGGTCGAGCAGGGTCCCGGTCCGTGCCAGTCCCCAGTAGAGGGGGAGGCAGTTGAGGAACTGGATGTGGCCGACGCGCGGCCGGTTGCGACGGTCGTCGCCTGCGACGGTTGTGACGGTTGAATTGTCCACATCGCGAGGCTAGACCTGCCGCGCCCCGACAGCCCCACCGGGGGCGCGCGGCGTCGCACGATCCCTCTCACGGGGGTCTCCGTAATACTGCCGGAGCCCCTCTCCGCAAGGGCTCCCCGAGCTGCCCGAAGGGCCTCTCGGACCGTGCGCGCACACGGCAATCAAACATTCGAGTGAAGTGATCTTTCCCTCTACCCTTCGGCACATGCTGCGTGCTAGGCTCAACGCCAAGTTGCAGTTTGGTTTCCCTTGCAGTACAGAGCCTGCGGAGCATGTAACCCGCAGGCTTTTGTAGTTTTCAGACTTCTTTGCAGGTTCTGGAGCAGGGCAACCCTTTGGCCCAAGGAGGGCTTATGGCTACCGGAACCGTCAAGTGGTTCAACGCTGAAAAGGGCTTCGGCTTCATCGCCCAGGACGGCGGCGGCCCGGATGTCTTCGTCCATTACTCCGCGATCAACGCGTCCGGGTTCCGCTCCCTCGAGGAGAACCAGGTCGTGAACTTCGACGTCACTCAGGGACCCAAGGGTCCGCAGGCTGAGAACGTCACCCCGGCCTAGTTGCCCGGGTCGGCCGATCGCGGCCGGTAACGCAGTACCCAAGGAGCCCCGCTCCTCCGCCCCGGCGGAGGAGCGGGGCTCCTGCCTGCGCCCAAGGGGCTGTGCCCAAGGGCCGGCGCCCCTTGGGCGAAGAGGCCGCCGAACGCGTCCGGGTCACCTGCCCGTATCCGGGCTCTCAGGGAATACTCCACGTCAGGTCCTGTCCGCGGCGGCCGCCGGGTTCCAGTGGTGTGCCTCACACCCGGGCCGCGGAGCTGCGGTCCTTGACCTTGACACCGTGTGAGGCCGTGCACTGGGAGACGTCATGTTCACCATCGGAGACTTCGCCCGGTACGGGCGGGTGTCGGCCCGGATGCTGCGTCACTACGACGCGATCGGGCTTCTGCACCCCGACAGCACCGACCCCGTCACCGGCTACCGCCACTACGGCGGCGGCCAGCTCGCCCGGCTCAACCGGATCATCGCCCTCAAGGATCTCGGCTTCACGCTCCAGCAGGTGCGGGCCGTCCTCGACGAGGAGGTGGGTCCCGAGGAGTTGCGCGGGATGCTCCGGCTGCGGCGGTCGGAGCTGGAGGCCGCGATGGCCTCGGCGGCGGCACGGCTGGCCCAGGTCGAGGCGAGGCTCCGGTCGATCGAGAGCGAGGGACACATGTCCGCGGACGATGTGGTGGTCAGGTACGTTCCGGCGGTACGGGTCGCGGAGCTGACCGGGGTGGCCGGCGGCTACGAACCGGGGGACATCACTCCGGTGATCCGCCCGCTGTACGAGCAGCTGTTCCCGCTGCTGGACCGGGCCGGGGTCGCCCCGACGGGCCCCGGGATCGCGCGCTACGAGGACGCCCCTCAGGGCGGCGGAGCGGTCGTCGTCCACGCCGGGGTGACGGTCTCCGCGCCGGTGGGGCCGCTGGGCGACACCGGGGTCACGGTGGTCGAGCTGCCCCCGTTCGAGGCGGCGACCGTCATCCACCGGGGCCCGATGAACGGCGTCCTGCCGACGGCGCAGGCCCTGGCCCGCTGGATCGACGGCTCCGGCTACCGGTCGGCGGGGTACGCGCGTGAGGTCAGCCTGGAGTGCCCCGAGGACGAGGCGAAGTGGGTGACGGAGCTCCAGGAGCCGGTCACCGGGGGCTGACGGCGGGAGGGGTGGGTGCCGTGGCCGTCCGCCCGGACGGCCACGGCACCCACCCCTATTTCACGTGCCGGGCGCCCGGACGGCCCCGGCACCCGGATCCGCCCGGTTCACGCCGAGGTGCCGGGCCCCGCCCACAGTCCGTCCCGGGTCAGCCCGAGCAGCTCGATCGCGTTGCGGCGCACGATGCGGTCCACCACGTCCGCGTCCAGGTGCCCCATCTGTTCCTCCCCGACCTCGCGGGACTTGGGCCAGGTCGAGTCGGAGTGCGGGTAGTCCGTCTCGTACAGCACGTTGCCGACGCCGATCGCGTCCAGGTTCTTCAGCCCGAAGGCGTCGTCGAAGAAGCAGCCGTAGACGTGCTCGGTGAACAGCTCCGACGGCGGCCGGTGGACCTTGTCGGCGACTCCGCCCCAGCCGCGGTTCTCCTCCCAGACCACGTCGGCGCGTTCCAGGATGTACGGGATCCAGCCGATCTGGCCCTCCGCGTACATGATCCGCAGGTTCGGGAAGCGTTCGAACTTGCCGCTCATCAGCCAGTCGACCATCGAGAAGCAGCAGTTGGCGAAGGTGATGGTGGAGCCGACGGCGGGCGGGGCGTCGGCCGAGGTGGACGGCATCTTGGAGGACGAGCCGATGTGCATGGCGATCACCGTCCCCGTCTCGTCGCAGGCCCGGAGGAACGGATCCCACTCGTCCGTATGAATGGACGGCAGGCCGAGATGTGGAGGTATTTCGGAGAAGGCCACCGCACGCACTCCGCGCGCCGCGTTGCGCCTGACCTCGTCGGCGGCCAGCTGTGCGTCCCAGAGGGGGACGAGGGTGAGCGGTATGAGCCGGCCGTGCGCGGCCGGTCCGCACCACTCGTCGACCATCCAGTCGTTGTACGCGCGCACTCCGAGCAGGCCGAGTTCGCGGTCCTTCGCTTCGGTGAAGGTCTGGCCGCAGAAGCGGGGGAAGGTCGGGAAGCAGAGCGCGGACTGCACGTGGTTGATGTCCATGTCGGCGAGCCGCTCGGGCACCGAGAACGAACCGGGGCGCATCTGCTCGTAAGTGATGACTTCGAGCCTGATCTCGTCCCTGTCGTAGCCGACGGAGGTGTCGAGCCGGGTGAGCGGGCGGTGCAGGTCCTCGTACACCCACCAGTCGCCGACCGGTCCGTCGTCGCCCTTCGCACCCATCACGGGCGCGAACTTTCCGCCCATGAACGTCATTTCCTTGAGGGGCGCCCGGATGATGCGCGGACCGGAGTCCGCGTACTTGGACGGGAGCCGGTCCCGCCAGACATGAGGGGGCTCCACCGTGTGGTCGTCCACCGAGATGATCTTCGGGAAGGTCTCCATGCCTCCCACGGTAGCGTTGATCTGACGAACCGTCAGCTATCTGTGCGAGGCTCCGTTCCACAATCGTTGTCGAGGGCTCGTGCAGAGAGTCACCCACTGCTGACGTGCCCCCCCTTCACAAGGCAGACTGTTGACGGCGATACCAACGGTATGGAGCAATCCGGATCTCCTCGGCGGTGTCCCGACATGTGCGGAGCGGCACTGGGCAGTGGCGGCGAGCAGGACAGGAGGCGGCAATGGGCCGTGACGACGGACCACGGGTGCGCGTTCCGGAACAGCGAGCCCCGGAGCGACGGCCGGCGGACGACACGGACCTGCGCTTCTCCGTGCTCGGCCCGGTACGGGCCCGGCGGGGCGGCGAGATGCTGCCCTCCGGATCGCCGCAGCAGCGCGCCCTGTTGACGGCCCTCCTGCTGCGGCGCGGGCACACCGCCACGGCCGCCGAACTCATCGACGCCATCTGGGGCGACGAGCCGCCCTCGCAGGCGCTGGCCGCCGTGCGTACGTACGCCTCCCGGCTCCGCAAGATCCTGGGCCCGCAGACCCTGGCGAGTGATTCCGGCGGGTACGCGATGCGGACCGGACCCGACGCCGTCGATGTGACCGTGGCCGAGGAACTGGCCGCCGGCGCCGACAAGGCCCGCGCCGCGGGCGACCGCTCCCGGGCCAGGGCGCTCCTGAACAAGGCGCTCGCCCTGTGGGACGGCGAGGCGCTCGCCTCCGTGCCGGGACCGTACGCCGAGAACCAGCGCACCCGGCTGGAGGAGTGGCGCCTCCAGCTCACCGAGACCCGCCTGGACCTGGACCTGGAGGTCGGCTGCCACGCGGAGGCGGTCTCCGAACTGACCGCGCTCACCGCCGCGCACCCGCTGCGCGAGCGGCTGCGCGAGCTCCTGATGGTCGCCCTGTACCGCAGCGGCCGCCAGGCCGAGGCCCTCGCGGTGTACGCCGACACCCGCCGGCTGCTCGCCGAGGAACTGGGCGTCGACCCGCGCCCCGAACTCGCCCAGCTCCAGCAGCGCATCCTGCGGGCCGACGAGGAACTGGCCCGCCCGGCCGACGATCCCACCCCGGCCGCCGCCCCGGTCCGCCCGGCTCAGCTCCCTGCCACCGTCCCGGACTTCACCGGCCGCGCCTCCTTCGTCCGGGAGCTGGGCGAGCGCCTCGCCACCGCCGAGGGCTCCGTCATGGCCGTCTCCGCGCTGGCCGGAATCGGCGGCGTCGGCAAGACGACCCTCGCCGTGCACGTCGCCCACCAGGGCCGCAAGCACTTCCCGGACGGCCAGCTGTACGTAGACCTCCAGGGCGCGGGCTCCCGCGCCGCCGAACCGGAGACGGTGCTCGGCGCGTTCCTGCGCGCCCTGGGCACACCGGACTCGGCGATCCCCGACTCCCTCGACGAACGCGCCGCGCTCTACCGCTCCACGCTCGACGGCCGCCGCATCCTGATCCTCCTGGACAACGCCCACGACGCGGCCCAGATCCGCCCCCTGCTCCCCGGCACGACGGGCTGCGCGGCGCTGGTCACCAGCCGGGTCCGGATGGTCGACCTGGCGGGCGCGCACCTGGTCGACCTGGACGTGATGTCGCCCGAGGAGGCGCTCCAGCTCTTCACCCGCATCGTGGGCGAGGAGCGCATCAACTCCGAGCGCAAGGCGTCCCTCGACGTCGTCGCCGCCTGTGGCTTCCTGCCCCTCGCCATCCGCATCGCCGCCTCCCGCCTGGCCTCCCGCCGCACCTGGACGGTTTCGGTGCTGGCCGCCAAGCTCGCGGACGAACGCCGCCGCCTGGACGAGCTCCAGGCGGGCGACCTCGCGGTGAAGGCGACCTTCGAACTCGGCTACGGCCAGCTGGAACCCGCCCAGGCCCGCGCCTTCCGCCTCCTGGGCCTCGCGGACGGCCCCGACATCTCCCTCGCCGCCGCGGCCGCCCTGCTGAACCTGGACCCGCACACGGCGGAGGACCTCCTGGAGGCCCTGGTCGACACGTCCCTGCTGGAGTCGGCGGCCCCGGGCCGCTACCGCTACCACGACCTGGTGCGCCTCTACGCGCGTTCCTGCGCGGAGCGGGACGAGCAGCCGCCGGTGGAACGTGAGTTGGCGCTGTCGCGGCTGCTGGACTTCTATCTGGCCACGGCGGCGGGGGTGTACGCGCTGGAGCGGCCGGGAGACCGGCTGGTGGACCACCTGGAGCCCACGGAGCACGCGGGGCTGTCGTTCGGGAACAGGAACTCGGCGCGTGACTGGCTCTACGCCGAGGCCGGCCCGCTGCTCTCCTGCGTACGGCAGTCGTGCGCCCCGAACACGCTGCCCCGAGCCGTCGACCTCCTCTGGTGCGCCCTCGACCTGGGCGAGTCCGGTGCCAACTCGAAGCAGTACGAGACCAGGGCCCTCGCCGTACTGGACGCCGCCCGTGCGGTTGGCGACGAACGCACCGAGGTGCGGGCCCTGATGACGCTTGCGGACGTCCACCACACATCGGGCCGCTTCGACCAGGCCAAGGACGAGGCGGAGCAGGTGATGCGGCTCGTCGAGACCGTGATCGACCCGCTGCCCGGCTGCTGGGCACCGAACGCGCTCGGGATCATGGCGCTCTACCAGAGCCGCCACGACGACGGCGAGAAGTACCTCACCCTGGCCATCGAACGGTTCCGTCAGATCGAGGACCGGCCGGGCGAGGCCAGCGCCCTGTGCAATCTCTCGCGCATCCATCTCGCCACGGAGCGCACGGAGAGCGCGGTCTCACTGGCCCGGCAGGGCACGGACATCTACGACAGCATGGGGCACGCCCTGCGCAGTGCGAACGGGCGCTACGCACTGGGCATGGCGCTGACCCAGAGCGGTCAGTTCGGCACTGCCGCGGAAGCCCTCCTGGAGGCGCTGGGCATCTTCCGGGACAGCCGCCAGCGGCTGTGGGAGGGGATGACGCTCTTCCGCCTCTCCGAGGTCGACCTCGCGTCCGGCAGTTCGGCGGACGCCGCGGCCAAGGCCGAACAGGCCCTGACCGCCCTGCGGGGCATCGGCGGTGAGTGGCGGAGGGGCAACGTACTCACGGTGCTCGGCCGCGCCCTGGACAGCATCGGCCAGTTCGGGCGGGCACAGGTGTGCTGGCACGAGGCGCTGGCCATCTACGACCGGCTCGGCTCCCAGGAGGCCGCCGAGGTGCGCGCACTGCTGGCGTCCGCCGCCTCGGCAGCGGCAATGTAGCAACGCACCGGCGGGCGTTCATCATTCGTTTATCGAGGCCGGGCACGCTCATGGATGTCAACCCGCCGCGTCGGGGGGCAGACGGATTGACGCCAAGGCCGAGCACTAATGTGAACGGCCCTGAGAGGCCCGCCCGGCAGTCCACGGGGGAACAGCCGGGCGGGCCTCGCCGACCCATCACATAGAGCCAAGGAAAGCAGACCATCATGGCTGACGCGAAGAAGGACCTGGAGATCAAGCCTCAGGACATGCACGCCACCGGCGAGGACGCGGGCAAGATCAAGACCCAGGACATGCATGCGACCGGCGGCACGGTCAAGCCGCTTGACATGCACGCAACTGGCGCCGAAGCCACGACCGACGACATGCACGCCACTTCGGAGCCGAAGAACTGACGACCTATCTCGACGGGGGAGCGGCCGCGGCGGCGCGGAGGGGGAGCCGTCGCGGTCGCTGCATGTCCGCGTCCGGACGGTCAGCGCGACCTGAGCACGCAGAGGGCCCGAGTCACCCGGGGGCCGCCTTCCAGCCGCTCCACCAGCTCCGCCGGCCGGTCACGCTCCCGCTGACCCTCCAGGGCGCGGGTGACATACGCGCTGAACGCCCCCGGCCCCACCGCGCTGCGGATCTCCTCCGGCAGCGTGACCGTGCACCTCTTGGTTGCCATGCCTGTCACCATGCCCCGCATCAGCTGGGCACATCCACCGAAACCGACGTTATAGCACTTCGAATGCTATAGTTGCTGCATGGATGAGAGCTCCGACTTCCCACTCGGCGACGGCCCCAGCAGCGGGATCTCCGTGACCCTCACCGCCGGAACGCTCCACGCGATCCGCGAGCGGGTCGGCAAGCGGGGCGTCTCCGCGTACCTGGAGAAAGCGGCACAGCGCCAGATCGAACGCGACAACCTCGATGAGCTCCTCGCCGCCTTCGAGGAGGCCAACGGGCCGGCCGATCCGCGTGCGGTGAGCGACAAGCGCACCAAGCTCACCGGCAGCAGCACACCCGAGCCGGGTACGGCCGCGTGAGCGGTGCCCTGATCCTCGACAGCGAAGGCCTGGCGCAAGCGGTCCTACGGGGCCGGGAGGTCCAGGAGTGGCTGGAGGCGGCCCGCGATGCGGACCTTCCCGTCATCACCTCGGCCGTCGTGCTCGTCGAGGTGATCCATCCACGGATCAACCGCGCCGCGCTCGACTGGACACTCTCGCGTCTGCGGGTCGAACCGGTCAGCCAGTCGATCGCGCACTCCGCCGCAACGCTGCTCCGGAACGCCGGACTGCACGGTCACAAGTACGCCATCGACGCGATGCTCTGTGCGACCGCACTGGCGCACCCGGGCCGCGTGACGGTCCTGACGTCCGACGTGGAGGACATCCGGCTGCTCACCGCCGGCCATCACCGCCTGGCGGCGGAGAAGATCTGACCGGTCAGGCTCCACCACTCCCCTGCCCCCGCCCCCGCAGCTCCCCCTTCACCACCTTGCCGCTCGCGTTGCGCGGCAGCTCCGCCACGAACTCCACCCCCCTGGGCACCTTGTAGTTCGCCATCTCGCGCCGCGACCAGGCGATCAGGTCGTCGGCGGTCACCGTCGCACCCGGCCGGCGCACCGCGTACGCCTTGCCGACCTCGCCGAGGCGGGGGTCGGGGATGCCGATGACCGCGACGTCCGCCACGTCCGGGTGCAGGCCCAGGAGCTGTTCGATCTCCGCGGGGTAGGCGTTGAAGCCGCCGACGATGAACATGTCCTTGATCCGGTCCGTGATCCGCAGGCTGCCGTCCTCGTCGAGGACGCCCACGTCGCCGGTGTGCAGCCAGCCGTCCGAGGTGATCGTGGCGGCCGTGGTCTCCGGGTCCTCGAAGTAGCCCCGCATCACGTTGAAGCCGCGGACCAGGACCTCGCCGGGGGTGCCGGGGGCCGCCAGGACCCGGATCTCCGTGCCGGGGATCGCCCGGCCGGAGGTGGAGGCGATGACCTCCGCCGGGTCGCCGCGGCGGCACATCGAGACGATGCCGCTCGCCTCGGAGAGGCCGTAGGCGGTCAGGACCGTGGCGATGCCGAGTTCGGTGCGCAGGCGCTCCACCAGCCGGAGCGGGACCACCGCCGCGCCGGTCACGACCAGGCGGAGTGCCGAGAGGTCGTGGCTGGAGCGGGCCGGGTGGTCCAGGAGCGACTGGTGGAGGGTGGGCGGGCCGGGGAGGACCGAGATGCGCTCCGCGGCGATGTTGGCGAGGACCGTGTCCACGTTGAAGACCGGCTGCGGGATCATCGTCGCGCCGCGCATCAGGCACGCGATGACGCCCGCCTTGTAGCCGAAGGTGTGGAAGAACGGGTTCACGATCAAGTAGCGGTCGCCCTCGCGCAGACCGGCCAGCTCGCTCCATATCTCGTAGCAGCGCAGGGTCTGGGTGTGGCTGATGACCGCACCCTTGGGGCGTCCCGTGGTGCCCGAGGTGTAGATGATGTCGGAGGGGGCGGACGGAGCGACCGCGTCCGCCCGTTCGCGTACCCGCTCGGGAGCGATCCGCTCCCCGGCGGCCAGGAAGTCCTTCCAGGTGACGTAGTCGGCGGGGGCCGTGTCCGCGAGGACCACCACCGTTTCCAGGTGCGGGAGTTCGATGTCGGCGCGGCGCAGGGACGCCACGTACGACGTACCGAGGAAGGTGCCCGTGACGAAGAGGAGCTTCGCCCGGCTCTGCTCCAGTACGTACGCCGCCTCCGTGCCCTTGAAGCGGGTGTTGAGCGGGACCAGGACCGCGCCGGCCGTCACCGCGCCCAGCGCGGAGACGATCCAGTCCAGGGTGTTGGGCGCCCAGACCGCCACCCGGTCCCCCGGCTCCACCCCCGAGGCCATGCACGCGGCGGCGGCCCGCTCCACGCGTTCGCCGAGTTCCGTGTACGTGATCCTGGTGCGCCCCTCGACCACCGCCTCGCGGTCGCCGTACCGCCGCGCCGCCTCCCGTACCAGGTTCGGGACGGTGGACCATTCCTCGTCGCCGCGCATCTCGTGCCCTCCCGTCTTCGACCGTCCGGCCTCGCGGACCGCAGTAGCTGACTATCCGTCAGATTAGCTGTAGCCTCCTCCGCTGTCAGCAGTCATGACGGCTTCGGAGGTGGCGGTGACGACGCTCAAGGACAAGGCAGCGATAGCCGGCATAGGGCAGACGCGGTTCGCGAAACATCTGCCCGAGTCGGAGAAGACCCTGGCCTGCCGGGCCATCGTCGCGGCGCTCGACGACGCGGGCATCGCCGCGTCGGAGGTGGACGCGTTCGCCTCGTACACGATGGAGGAGACCGACGAGGTCGAGGTCGCCAAGGCCATCGGGGCCGGCGATGTCACCTTCTTCAGCAAGGTCGGCTACGGCGGTGGCGGCTCCTGCGCGACGCTCGCGCACCTCGCCGCCGCCGTGGCGACCGGGCAGGCGAGTGTGGGGGTCGCCTGGCGGTCGCGGAAGCGGGGCTCGGGGCCCCGGCCGTGGAAGAACACCGCGGTGCAACTGCCCACCCCCGCCCAGTGGACCCGGCCGTACGGGCTGCTGCGGCCCGCCGACGAGATCGGGATGCTGGCCCGGCGGTACATGCACGAGTACGGGGCGACCCGCGACCACCTCTTCAACGTGGCACTGGCCTGCCGCAACCGGGCCAACCAGAACCCCGCCGCGGTGATGTACGAACGGCCGCTGACCCGCGACATGTATATGACCTCGCGCTGGATCAGCGAGCCGCTCTGCCTCTTCGACAACTGCCTGGAGACGGACGGCGCGCTGGCCTGCGTCGTCGTCTCCGCCGAACGGGCCCGCGACTGCCGGCAGAAGCCCGTCTACCTCCATTCCGTCGCCCAGGGCCTGCCCGCCCAGCACCACGGAATGGTCAACTACTGGAACGACGACCCGCTCACCGGTCCGGCCTGGGCCGCCGCCCGACAGCTGTGGAAGCAGGCGGACTTCGGGCCGGACGACGTCGATGTCGCCCAGATCTACGACGCGTTCACCCCGCTCATTCCGCTCTCCCTGGAGGGGTACGGGTTCTGCGGGCGCGGCGAGGGCGCCGCGTTCACCGAGGGCGGTGCGCTGGAGAGCGGGGGCCGGCTGCCGGTCAACACCGGCGGCGGCGGGCTCAGCGAGGGGTACGTGCACGGCTTCAACCTCATCACCGAGGGCGTGAAGCAGTTGCGCGGCATCTCCACCGCCCAGGTCCCGGACGCCTCGACCTGCCTGGTCACCGCCGGGGAGGGCGTGCCCACATCCGCCGTACTGCTGAGGAGCTGACCGAGATGGATGGACTGCTGCTGCCCGCCGTGGACGAGGACGGCGCGCCCTTCTGGGAGTACGCGGCCCGTGGTGAACTGCGCGTCCAGGCGTGCGCCGTCCCGGACTGCGGCCGGCTCCGCTTCCCGCCCCGGCCGTGCTGCCCGCACTGCCAGTCGTTCGAGAGCGGGTGGCGGGCGATGAGCGGGCGCGGGCGCATCTGGTCGTACGTGCTGCCGCATCCACCGCTGCTGCCCGCCTACGCGGCGCAGGCCCCGTACAACGCGGTGGTGGTCGAACTGGCCGACGCCCCGGAGATCCGGCTGGTCGGCAACGTGGTGACCGGGCCGGACGCGCCGCTGAACTCGGTCGATCCGTCGCGGCTGCGGATCGGGGCGGCGGTGAGGGCGGTCTTCTGCCCCGTCTCCCCCGAAGTGACCCTGGTCCGCTGGCTGCTGGAGCGGTGACGGCGATGGCGCTGCGCACGGAGACGGACAAGGAGACCGGGGTCGCGCTGCTCACCCTGGACCGGCCCGGGAAGCACAACGCGATCGACCTCGCGACGGCCGCCGAACTGAAGGCCGCCTGGCGGGCGTTCCGGTACGACGACGACGTGCGGGCCGTCGTCGTGACGGGGGCCGGCGGGCGGGCGTTCTGCACCGGGATCGACCGGGGCGTGGACGTCCCGCAGCCCTCGTCCCCGTACACGATCGACGATCCGCTGATCGCGATCGGGCCGAAGGCGAACGACCTGTGGAAGCCGGTGATCGCTGCCGTGGAGGGGATGGCCTGCGGTGGGGCGTTCTACCTGCTGGGCGAGTCCGAGTTCGTCATCGCGTCCGAGGACGCGACGTTCTTCGACCCGCACACCACGTACGGCATGGTCAGCGCCTACGAGGCGATCTCGATGGCGCAGCGGATGCCGTTCGGTGAGGTCGCCCGGATGTCCCTGATGGGGACGGCCGAACGGGTCACGGCCCGGCGCGCGTACGAGACCGGGCTGGTCAGCGAGGTCACCGAGCCCGGTGGCGCGGTCCTGGCGGCGCTGCGGGCGGCGGCGGTCATCGCCTCGTACCCGACGGCGGCGGTGCAGGGGACGGTACGGGCCGTCTGGTCCGCGAAGGAGGCGGCGCGGACGCAGGCACTGGCCCATGCCCCGCACCTGATCGCGCTCGGCAACCTGACGCCGGAACGGCAGGCGGAGCTGTTCGAGGGGCGGGGCAGGGGGGCCGGTGGCGGCGGGTACCGGCTGCGGTGAGTACGGAGCCACTGCCGGTACCTGCTTCGCCGCCGGTGCCGGCTTCGCTGCCGGTCAGTAGGTGAGCTCGGCGGTGACCGAGCACTTCTTCACCCGGGAGACCTTGCTCGGGCTGTCCATCCGGACGGAGACGGTCTTCGTCTCGCCGCCGTCCGCGGCCACGCTCGCCTCACCCGTGTCGACGGTGTTGCCGCGCGAGTCGAGGAACGTCACGTCGACCTCGTAGGTGTGGCTGCCGGCCGCGCTCGCGCTGAGCCGCACGGTGGAGGCGGTGACGGCCTTGCGCTTGCCCTTGCGGGGCGTCGCGCAGCGGAAGACGTACGCCCGGGGCGCGTCCGTCGCGGTGGCGGCGGGGGTGGCCGTGCCGTAGGTGGAGCCGCTGGACGAGCTGCCCGACGAGCCGTAGTCGTCATCGTTGTAGTCGGTGTCGTGGTAGGTGCCGTTGCTCTTCTTGGAGTTGGAGCACCCGCCGCCACTACTGCTGCCGCCGGATTTCCTGCTCTTGCTGCCGTGGCCGTGGCCGGAGCTGGAGAAGCCGGTGAGCGCGAGCACCACCGCGGTCAGGACCACTGTCAGTTTCATGTGCTGCCGCATCATCGATGCAGCCCCCCTTGTGTTGTGGCTCGGCTGTGCGGTGTTCGGCACTGCCGGCGGACAGCCGCGCGACACCGTAGCGCACAGCATGGCCGGTTTCGATCGCCGTCCCGGTCATGCTCCTGTCACGATCTTGTCATCGTCTGCGCGCCGCCGTCTGGTGGCGAGGGGCATGCGCCCGGCGTAGCGTCGAGGCGAGAGCGGCGCTGATCGGCGTCACCGGCCCGGGAGCGCCCCGCACACCCGCTGGAGGCCGAGATGATCCGTAACGTCCTCGGCTCGATCGTCGCTCTCGCAGGAGCGGCGGCCGCCGTGCTGAGCCCCTTCCGTGACTGGTACGACGGCCGCCTCGGGCGGCATTACCGGATCGGCGACCTCTTCACCGGCATCACCGGGGCGCACCCCGGCGTGTTCGGTTCGATCCTGCTGCCCTTTCTCTTCGCCGCGGTCGTGACGATCGTCGGCGTGCTGCTGCGGTCCCGGCTGCTGGTCGTCCTCGCGGGCGTGGTGGTCCTCGGGTTCACGGTGCTGTGGATGGTCCGTCAGGGCCAGGCGGCCGGAGAGCTGACGGTCTCGGGCGACGGTTCCGGGCTGCAGCCGGGCGTGGCGTTCGCGGCGGGCGGCGGGGTGCTGCTGCTGCTGGGGGCGGCGCTGATGTCGGGGCGCGGTGGTACGCGGCTCGGGGCGCGGGCGGACCGGAGCCGGCCGTACAACGCGCCGGGGTCCGAGAATCCCGACACCTGGCCGCCCACACGGGAGCCGGGCCCGTCGATGGAGACGGGCCCCTGGCCGGAGCCGGAGGCCGATCCGTACGTGGGTCCCCCGGACGACCGTCGTCCCCCGGACGACCGTCCCCCACAGCCCTGACCCTCACCTGGGCCTTTCAAGCCCGTCCGGCGACTGAGGACAGGGCCGCGACCGGGCGCAACCCGCTTGAAGCGGCCCGTGTCCGGCTACGCGCGGGGCCTGTTGCCCGTGCCGGTGCCCTTCAGCGCGTCCAGGGCGTACACGCAGCGGTCCTTGCTGCACGCATACACCACCCCGCCCTGCGCCACCGGCGAACCCGTGATCTCGCCGCCCGTGGCGAGCTTCCAGCGGAGCTGGCCGCCCGCCGCGTCCAGGGTGTAGAGGACGTGGTCGGCCGAGCCGAAGTGGACCCGCCCGTCGGCGACGACCGGTGCGCCCACCACCTCGCCGCCCGCCGCGAACCGCCACTTCGGGGTGCCGGTGACCGCGTCCAGCGTGTACAGCGCGCTGCCGCTGCCGACATGGACGTTCCCCGTCGCCACCAGCACCGGTTCGGTCGACTGGCGGGACTCCGTGGCGATGCGCCAGCGGTCCTTGCCGGTCGAGGCGTCCAGCGCGTACACCGTGCCGAGGTAGTCCGCGAGGTACACCCCGCCGCCGGTGACCGCCGGGCCGGGCGCGAACGCGGGCGGCGAGAGGAAGACCGCCGGTGACTCGAAGTGCCAGCGCACCCGGCCGGAGGCGATGTCCAGCGCGAGGACCCGGGTTCCCGCGCAGACGTACGCGTGGCCGTCCGGCGCCGGGGTCACCCGGAGCGGCACCCCGCCGCAGGAGGCCGCGTCGCCGACCGGGTAGGACCAGCGCTCGACGCCCGTACGGGCGTCGACGGCCCGCAGCCGGGCGTCCTGCCAGAGGTAGACCGTGCCGTCGTGGACGGCCGGCCCGGCCTCCGCCGTCTCGAAGTCCGTCTGCGCGCCGGTGGTCTCCCAGAGCTTCTCCCCGGTGGACGCCTCCCACGCCTGGACGCCGCCGCCCCGGGTTCCGGTGACGACCGTGCCGCGGTCGGCCTTGAGCGAGTACACCCACGCGTCGGTCCGCAGCCGCCACCGCTCGGCGCCGGTGACCGCGTCCAGGGCGTAGAGCGACGGGCCGTCGGAGGCGTGGATGCGGCCCCCGTCCACGGCCATCGCCCAGGCCACGTCACGGGTCTTGAACTGGCGCCGCCCGTTGCCGGTGTCCAGCGCGTGGACCTCGAAGGAGGTGACGTACAGCAGGCCGCCGACGACGACAGGGGTCCCCCACACGTCGTTCGACATCCGGAACCGCCAGGGCCGCCAGCGTTCCGGACCGGAGGCCGCGTTGTCCGGCGCGTGCGCCGGAGCGGGCACGGGGGCGGCCGGGACCGCGCCGTTCACCCCGGCGGGCGGGCGCACCCAGCCGGTCGCCGGAGCCTCCTCGGCGGCGGCCGAGGCATGGACGTCCTGGGCCCGCGGACCGGGGCCGATCGGCACCTGCGCACCGGACAGCCGCACCGGTCCGCCCCCGTCGGGGGCCTCCAGCGGCGAGGTGGGCGAGGCAGGCTGGGGGCGCAGGTCGGCGCCGCTGCGCCAGGCGGTGTCCCAGTCGGCGCCCGGCGTCCTGGCGGGGGGCGGCGGCACGGGTACGGGGGCCGGGGCAGGGGCCGGAGGGGTTGCGGCGACCACGCGTCCGCCGCCGCGGCGCAGCTCGATCATCTCGGTGGCGGAGGCCGGCAGCCAGGCCGACGCCGTACCGCTGTCGTCGCCGCCGGAGGCGAAGAGGTGCGGGGCGAGCTGGGACTGGAGCTCGGCCGGGGTGGGCCGGCGCGAGGCGTCCATCTGCATGCACGACTCGATCAGCGACCGCAGATCGTCGGGCAGACCGGTGACGTCGGGGCCCTCGCGCAGCAGCATGAAGACCGTCTCGACCGGGTTGGCCCCGTGGAACGGCGCATGGCCCGTCGCGGCGAAGACGAGCGTCGAGCCGAGCGAGAAGATGTCGCTGGCGCCCGTGACGCTGCGCGAGTCCCGCGCCTGCTCGGGCGACATGTACGCGGGCGTGCCCACGGCGACGTTCGTCATGGTGAGCCGGGTGTTGGAGACGCCGGACGCGATCCCGAAGTCGATGACCCGGGGGCCGTCCTCCACGACGAGCACGTTCGACGGCTTCATGTCGCGGTGGACGAGCTTCGCGCCGTGGATCGACTGGAGGGCCTCCGCGATGCCCGCGGCCAGCCAGCGCACCGCCTGGGTCGGCATCGGCCCGCACTCATTCACTATTTCCTCGAGTGAGGGCGCGGGCACATAGGCGGTGGCGAGCCAGGGCACGGCGGCACGCGGGTCGGCGTCCACCACGGCCGCGGTGTAGAAACCGCTGACCGCGCGGGCGGCCTCCACCTCACGCGTGAAGCGGACCCGGAACAGCTGGTCCTCGGCCAGTTCCGTACGTACCGTCTTGATCGCCACCCGCCGGCCCGACGCCGAGCGGGCGAGATAGACCAGCCCCATGCCGCCGGCCCCGAGCCGTCCCAGCACCTCGAACGGGCCGATCCGCCTCGGGTCGTGCTGCGTCAGCTGCTCCATCACTTACCTGCCACCCTCCCCGTACGGACCTCAGTCGACAGAGGCCCGCGAAAAACCGCCCTGTGCAGCGTCTCACCACTGGGCACCACCCGACGGTGCGCACCCCGATTGTTCCTGGCCGAGGCGCCGGTTGCGAACCCGGGGGCAGAAGCGGGTGTCATGGATCACTCCGGGCCTTATCAGGACACCGGTGGCTGAAGTACGGCGAAGACGGCGCCCTGGTCGTCCTGGAGTACCGACATCCGCCCGTACGGGATGTCGAAGGGCGGTGCGGAGACCCGGCCGCCGAGCCGCAGGACGGTCGCGGCCGTCGCGTCGCAGTCCGCCACGGCGAAGTAGGTGAGGAAATGGCTCGGCATCATGGCGGGGAACGCGTCGGTGATGACGCTGCGCCCGCCGATCGCGGTGTCCGGCCCGGGTTCCGTGCCGGCCGGTGACCACATACGGAAGTCGACACCGGCCTCGTCCGTGCCCGGAGCGCCGGTGCCGGCCTCGTCCGGATCGACGGAGCGGAAGCCGAAGACCTGCTCGTAGAAGGGGTCGACGCGTTCCTTCTGCCGGGTGTAGACCTCGGTCCAGCAGAAGGAGCCCGGCTCGTTCTGCTTCTGGAAGCCCTTGCGTTCACCCGCCTGCCACAGCCCGAAGACCGCGCCGCCGGGGTCGGCGGCCTGGGCGAGCACCCCCGACCGGCCGGCCCGGACCGGTTCGGTGATCACCTGCCCGCCCGCCTCCCGGACACGGGCGACGGAGGCGGTGATGTCGTCGGTCGCGAAGTAGACGCCCCAGGCGGTCGGCATCCGGCCGTCCTGCTTGGCGGCGAGCGCGGCGACCAGGGCCCCGTCACTGAGGGCGTCGGCGAAGGGCCCGTCGCCCGCCCGGAAGGTCCAGCCGAAGAGCTCACCGTAGAAGCGCCTGCCCGCCGCGAGGTCGGGCAGCTGCACATCCACCCAGCACGGCGCGGACTGCGCGAATGCGGCCATGGGCCCGGATCCTTCCGTCGCGGTGACGCTCGTCACAGCCAACGTAACCGCGAGGCGCCCGGCGCGCGCCTCAGCCCCTCCAATACGAACATATATTCGATATCAACCCCTCGAATGCCATCGTCACAGAAAGTTATCCACGGAAGTTATCCACAGGCTGTTGATAACATTAATCAGACTGTGGGCAACGGCGTACGGAAAGGCATGCGGAGTCGGGGGACACATCATCGGAAATCCCCGCACTCCCCCCACCGCGCCTGCCGCCCTCCCCATTTGCAGTCGGCCGAATCGCGCTCCGATCACCCGTCGGTAAGCTGACGGCATGACAGGACAAGTACGTACCGTCGACGGCCGCGTGGCCGGTCGACGCGGACAGGCGACGCGGCAGAAGCTGCTCGACTGCCTCAGCGAGATGCTCAGCTCCTCGCCGTACCGGGACGTCAAAGTCATCGACGTCGCCCGGAAGGCGGGGACTTCACCCGCGACCTTCTATCAGTACTTCCCCGACGTCGAGGGCGCCGTCCTCGAGATCGCCGAAGAGATGGCCAAGGAGGGCGCCGGACTGACCGAACTGGTCGCCGGGCGCTCCTGGGTCGGCAAGTCGGGCTGGCAGACCGCCGAAGAACTCGTCGAGGGATTCCTCGACTTCTGGCGGCGCAACGACGCGATCCTGCGCGTGGTCGACCTCGGCGCGGCCGAGGGCGACAAGCGGTTCTACAAGATCCGTATGAAGATCCTCAACTCCGTCACCAACTCCCTCACGGAATCGGTGAAGGAGCTCCAGGCCAAGGGCAAGGTGGACAAGGACATCAGCCCCGCGGCGATGGCCGGTTCCCTGGTCGCGATGCTGGCCGCGGTCGCCTCGCACCAGAAGGGCTTCACCACCTGGGGCGTGAAGCAGGCCGAACTCCGTCCGAACCTCGCGCTGTTGGTGCATCTGGGCATCACCGGCAAGAAGCCGACGAAGTAGCGCCCGCGCCGGATTCCCCGTACTGGGTGACGCGCGGTGATCCCGGGCGCCCCAGGTCCTGTCTCACCGACGGCGGACCACGCATGTGGTCCGCCGTCGGTGTATCCGGACACATCCGCGCGTCGGCGTTCCGGACACATCCGCGCGTCGGCGCATCCGGACACAACCGTGCGGACACAGCCCTGAGCCCGCGCGCCCTCACCCCGAATCGTCGCGCCGCTCCAGCCGGAACAGCCGGATCTCGCGGTCGATCCGCGCCTGGTACGCCGCGTAGGGCGGCCAGAACCTCAGCGCCGTCTCCCACACCGCCGCCCGCTCGGCGCCCGCCAGCAGACTGGCCCGTACCGGGATGTCACGGCCCTTCCAGCTGATGACGGCCGCCTCCGGATGCGCCAGCAGGTTCGACGTCCAGGCCGGATGCCCCGTACGGCCGAAGTTGCTGCCGACCAGAATCCAGCTGCCCGGGTCGCCCTTGCCCTGACCGCCACCGCCACCGTCGCCGTGCTCCGGCATGCAGGCCAGCGGGGTGGTCCTGAGCTGCCCGCTCCGTGCCCCCGGCACCGTCAGCACGACCCCCGGCAGCATCTGCGCGCTGAGCAGCACCCGGCCGCGGGTGAGCCGGTGGACCGTGCGGTCCATGGCCGGTACGAGATGGGGTGCGATCCGGGCGAAGGCCCGGGTCGAGGAGACCTTCTGGACGAGGCGGACGCCGGGCGCCATCAGACCGCCACCCGATCGGCCGGTCCCTGCTCGACGGGTCCCTGCTCGACGGATCCCTGCGCGCCCGGACCGGGGCCGAAGAGCCCCGCCCGCTCGGCCGCGTGGTCGCGGAGCCGGTGCACCGGGCCGAGGAGCAGTTCATCGGCGGCGGCCCGCTTGAAGTACAGGCGCGCCTCGTGCTCCCGGGTGAAGCCGACACCTCCGTGCAGTTGCACGGCCTCGGCGGTGGTGATGTGCAGGACCTCCAGCGCCTGGGCGAGGGCGAGCCCGCCGGCCTCCGGGTCCCGGGCCGCGTAGTACGCCGCGGAACGGGCCGACTGCACCCGTACGTACAGATCCGCGAGGCGGTGCTGCACGGTCCGGAAGGAGCCGGCCGCACGGCCGAACCGCTCGCGCTCCCCGACGTGGGCGACCGTCCGCTCCAGCGCGCTCGCCGCCGCCCCCACTGCCTCGGCGGCGAGTGCGGCGGCCACGGCCCGGCCGCCCACGGCGAGGGCTGCCGAGGCATCCACCGTGTCATCGGCGCCGAGGAGTTCGGCCTCGGTGTCACGCAGCTGGACGCGGGCGAGCGGCCGGGTCTCGTCGAGTGCGGTCTGCCGGGTGCGGACGAGCCCGGCGGGCGCCTGCGGCCCGTCCGTCCGGACCAGGAACAGCAGGGTGCGGCTGCGCGGGAAGCCGCCCGTGTGCGCGGCGACCAGGAGCAGTCCGGCGCTGTGCCCGTCCAGCACCTGGTCGGCCTCTCCGTACAGCCGCCATCCCCCGCCGTCACCGGCCGGCCGGGCCTGGACGCCGCCCGCCCGGCCGCCGCCCGCCCAGCTTCCGCCGGTCAGGTCGACGGTGAGGCCGAGTGCGGTGGCGAGCGAGCCGCCGGGGACGGCCAGCGCCGCGGTGAGCTCGCCCGCCGCGACGGCCGGCAGCAGGGCGGTGCGCTGCTCCTCGGTGCCGAGGGCGGCGATCAGGGGCGCGGCGAGTACGGCGGTGGCGAGCAGCGGGGACGGCAGCAGCGCGCGGCCCGCCTCCTCGCAGACGACGGCGAGCTCGGCGGGTCCGCGGCCGGCGCCCCCGTACTCCTGCGGGAGGGCGATTCCGGGCAGCCCGAGGTCCTGGGCGAGCCGGCGCCACAGCCCGGCGTCGTACCCGTCCCGCGTGCCCGTCGCGCTCCTGACGTCGTCGGGGCCGCTGTGTCCGGCCAGCAGTTCGCGCAAGGTGCGGCGGATCTCGTCCTGTTCCGCGGTGAAGGCGGCATCCATCGTCGGACTCCTTCCCCTCAGAGGCCGACGGCCTCTGATCTGACGGGTCGTCATGCTAGGTCGGATGCGGCGAGATTCCCAGAGCCGCGCACCGCGACGGCCCGCAAGATCCCGATACCGCAAGCCGATTCACCCGATCCCGATCTGATGTACCGTCAGATTCATGCCTTCTTCCCACCGCAAGGTCGCTGTCGTCGGCATATCCCTCGCCGACTGCGGACGTGTCGACACCGCCACGCCGTACGCCCTGCACGCCCAGGCCGCCCGCCGGGCGCTCGCCGACTCGGGTCTCGACCGGTCGGTCGTCGACGGATTCGCCTCCGCCGGGCTCGGCACGCTCGCCCCGGTCGAGGTCGCGGAGTACCTGGGGCTGAAACCCACCTGGGTGGACTCCACCTCGGTGGGCGGCTCGACCTGGGAGGTGATGGCGGCCCATGCGGCGGACGCCATCGCGGCGGGCCGCGCCAACGCCGTACTACTGGTGTACGGATCGACGGCACGCGCGGACATCAAGGCGGGCCGCCGCACGTCCAACCTCTCCTTCGGCGCCCGCGGCCCGCTCCAGTTCGAGGTGCCGTACGGGCACTCGCTGATCGCCAAGTACGCGATGGCCGCGCGCCGCCACATGCACGAGTACGGCACCACCCTGGAGCAGCTCGCGGAGGTGGCGGTGCAGGCCCGCGCCAACGCGGCGGCCAACCCGGACGCGATGTTCCGCGATCCGGTCACCGTGGACGAGGTGCTGTCGGGCCCGATGATCGCCGACCCGTTCACCAAGCTGCACTGCTGCATCCGCAGCGACGGCGGCTGCGCGGTGCTGCTGGCGGCCGAGGAGTACGTACCGGACACGGCGAAGGACCCGGTCTGGATTCTCGGCACCGGCGAGCACGTCTCGCACTCCGCGATGTCGGAGTGGGACGACTTCACGGTCTCCCCCGCCGCCGTGTCGGGCCGGCTGGCCTTCGAGCGGGCGGGGGTGCGGCCCGCCGACATCGATCTGGCCGAGATCTATGACGCGTTCACCTATATGACCCTGGTGACGCTGGAGGACCTGGGCTTCTGCGCGAAGGGCGAGGGCGGCGCGTACGTCGAGAAGGGCCGCACCGGTCTGACCGGCGAGCTCCCGGTGAACACCGACGGCGGCGGCCTCTCCGCCTGCCACCCCGGAATGCGCGGCCTGTTCCTGCTGGTGGAGGCGGTACGCCAGCTGCGCGGCGAGGCGGGGGCCCGCCAGGTCCGCAAGGCGGGCGGGCGGCTGCCGGAGCTGGCGGTGGCGTCGGGGACGGGCGGCTGGTTCTGCTCGTCGGGGACGGTGGTGCTGGGGCGGGGGTGAGGGGGCGGGGGCGGGGTGAGGGGACGGTGGTGCTGGGGCGGGGGTGAGGGGGCGGGGTGGGGTGGTCAGGAGCAGGGATCCCGGACCCCGGGCCTCGCCGGATCACACGGCGACGACGGTGAGCCGGCTTCTCCGTCCACGCCGCGCGCACGGTGGCGCTCAGCCACGCGCACGTTCCCACGGATCGTCGTCCCCGGCCCGGTCATCGTCACCGAAGAACTCGTCCGCTTCGCGACGCGTCAGCGCACCGTCCACGCGGGGAAGCCTCCGGTGCCGGCGCACCAGCTCCTCCGCGCTCAGCCTCCGCGTGCGCGCGAGCGGCCGGAGTTCCGCGACCTCTGTCCCGTTACGGGTGATGCGGAAGATCTCGCCGTCCGCCACAGCGTCCATGACATCCGCGGACCGGTTCCGGAGCTCGCGCAGGGTAAGGGTCTTCATGGCTTCAGCGTGGCCCCGCGTGACTCCTCGTGCCACATCATTCTCGGTGCCGGCCGGTCCATGAGGTCCAATGGCCGCATGACCGACGCATCCGCCTCCACCGCGCAGCACGCCTTCCGTGATCTGCTCCACGCCCAGCGTGTGTGGGACATCGAGCTGCCCGTCTTCGACCCCGCCGCCGCACCCCCGGCCCCGCTCCCCCTCTTCCACTCCTGGTTCGCCGAGGCGGTGGCCGCCGGGCAGGTGGAGCCGCACACCATGACCCTGGCCACGGCCGACGCGGAGGGCCGGCCCGATGTGCGCACCCTGATGCTGCACGACGCGGACGAGCGCGGCTGGCACTTCGCCACGCACGCCACCAGCGCGAAGGGCCGCCAGCTCGCCGGTCGCCTCCATGCCGCGCTGGGCTTCTACTGGCCCGCGCAGGGGCGGCAGGTACGGGTGCGGGGACCGGTCACCGCGTGTTCCGCCGCCGAGAGCCGGGCCGATCTGCGCGCCCGTTCCACCGGGGCGCTGGCCTCGGCGCTGGTGGGGCGGCAGAGCAAGGTGCTGGGCTCGTCCGCGGAGCTGGACCGCGCCTCCGACGCCGCCTGGGACCGGGCGCGGGAGGAGCCGGAGGCGGAGGTGGCGAGCTGGACGCGGTACGTGGTCGAGCCGTACGAGGTCGAGTTCTTCCAGGGCGACGCGCGGCGCCGGCACATCCGGCTGCGCTACCACCGGGAGGCCGGGGCGGCGGAGGCCGGGGCCGCAGAAACCTCGGAGACCGCCGGGGCCTGGCAGCGGGAGCTGCTCTGGCCCTGACCGGCGGACGGCCGGGCAGACGGGCGAGCGGACGGCCGGGCAGACGGGCGGGCAGACGGGTGAGCCGGCAGACGGGCCGGCGGCTGCCCCGCGTCGCGCTGGGCGGGGCACCCGCCCGGCCGCTCAGTTCACCGTGATCGCCTGCACGGGACAGACGCGGGCCGCCTCACCGACCAGGGGGCCGGCGAGCGCGTCTCCCGGTTCGGGCAGCAGCTCACTGAACCCGTCGTCGTCCTGGGTGAACACCTTCGGCGCGGCGAGCGCGCACTGCCCCGCGCCGATGCACACGTCCCGGTCGATATCGATCTTGATCTGCATCCCAGCAGGGCCTTCCGGTCGGATTTCGGTCACCACGTCACGGGCAGTTCCAGGAGCCCCTGGATCGTGTCCCCCGGTTTGAACGGAACGTCCTCGGCGGGCACCGCCAGCCGCAGGCCGGGAAGACGCTCGAAGAGGGCGGGCAGCGCGATCTCCAGTTCGGCCCGCGCCAGGTTCTGGCCCAGGCACTGGTGGATACCGAACCCGAACGCCACGTGATTGCGCGCGTTGCGGCCGAGGTCCAGCTCATCGGGCGACGGGTACACGGACTCGTCCCGGTTGCTCACCGACGTGGACAGCAGGACGCCGTCCCCCGCCCGGACGGTCACCCCGCCCACCTCGATGTCCTCGACGGCCACCCGCGACAGCCCGTCCGCGATGGACAGGAAGCGCAGCAGCTCCTCCACCGCGGCAGGCATCCCAGGGCCGGGCTCATCATCGGTACCGGAACCCGCGGCGCGCAGCAGGGCCAGCTGTTCCGGGTGCTGGAGAAGGGTGAAGGTGCCGAGCGAGATCATGTTCGCGGTCGTCTCGTGGCCCGCCACGAGCAGGATCTCGGCCAGCCGCACCAGCTCCTCGACGTCCACCGCCCCGGTCTCCAGCTGCTTGACGATCAGCTCGTCCAGCAGTCCTTCGCCGGGATCGCGCCGCTTGCGCTCGATCAGTACCCGGAAGTACTCGTCGAGGGCGTCCCGCGCGGCTTCGACATCGGAGGCCTCGGGGCCGCGGAGCAGCTTGCGCGACTGCGCCTCGAAGAACTCGTGGTCCCCGTAGGGCACCCCGAGCAGCGCGCAGATGACCATGGAGGGCACCGGCAGCGCGAAGGCGTTGACCAGGTCGGCCGGCGGACCCTGCTCGACCATCGCGTCCAGCAGGGTGTCCACGGTCGCCCGGATCTGCGGCCGCAGGGCCGCCGTCCGCCTGACCGTGAAGCTCGGGATCAGCATCCGGCGCTGAACGTTGTGCTCCGGATCGTCGACGCCGATCAGTTCCACGCGCCGCTGGGCGATCTCGGCCTGCCGCTTGGCGAACAGCGGGAACTCGGGGTGCTCGCGGTCGGACGACAGCCTGGGGTCCGCCAGGAGCGACCGCGCCTCGGCGTGACCGGTCACCAGCCACACCGTCCGGCCGGTGTAGATACGGACGGGGGTCACCGACTGCTGCCCCCGGCTCTCACTCGGATATCCCGTCGGCGGGTGGTAGGGGCAGGTGCGGTTCTGCGGAAAGGTGACGGTCTCGGTCTCTGCCATGGAGGACCTCGCAAAGAGATGGGGGAGTCCTGCCGATCAACCCCACTAGATGCCCCAGGCACCTAGATGGGCTAGGCGTTGTTCGGCCAAATCCCCCCTATCCGCCCATCGAACGACGGCCGGAACCGCACTCCCCGCTTACCGGCCGCCCTACCAGTGGCCTCACCGGTGGCCTCACCGGTCCATTTACCCGTCTGTTTACCGGTCGCCCTTATCCGCTTTCAACCGCCGAGGAGCACTATGGGAAGCAGATGAGGACTGGAGGTCACCCATGACCCGAACCCGTAGCCGGTACGCCCCGGACCGCGGCCTGACCACACGCATGGTCTCCACCATGTTCCTGATCGGTCTGCTGTACGTGGTACTGGTCGGCGTCCTGCTCGCCGTGCTGCGCGGCGCCTGGCCGATCATCCTGATCATCGTCGGTGGCATGTTCATCGCCCAGTTCTGGTTCAGCGACCGCATCGCGGCCTTCAGCATGGGCGCCCGCGAGGTCACCCCGGAGCAGGCGCCGGAACTGCACGGCGCCATCGACCGGATCTGCGCCCTTGCCGACATGCCCAAACCGCGGGTGGCCATCGCCCAGAGCGACGTGCCGAACGCCTTCGCCACCGGCCGCTCCGAGAAGACCGCCCTCGTCTGCGCGACCACCGGTCTGCTGCGCAGACTGGAGCCCGAGGAGCTGGAGGGCGTGCTCGCCCACGAGATGTCGCACGTCGCACACCGTGACGTCGCCGTCATGACGATCGCCTCGTTCCTCGGCGTACTCGCCGGCATCATCACCCGTGTCGCCCTGTGGGGCGGACTTTCCCGTTCCAGCCGGAGCAACGACCCCATCGGCATCGCGATCATGCTGATTCCGCTGGTCAGCGCGGTGGTCTATGCCCTGAGCTTCCTGCTGACCCGGTTGCTGTCGCGCTACCGCGAGCTGTCCGCCGACCGCACCGCCGCACTGCTCACCGGCCGCCCCTCGGCCCTCGCCTCCGCCCTCACCAAGGTGAGCGGCCAGATGGCCCGGATCCCGACGGAGGACCTGCGGAAGGCGGAGCCGTACAACGCCTTCTACTTCGTCCCGGCCTTCTCCTCCAAGCAGAGCCTCGGCCGGCTGCTCTCCTCGCACCCGACGCTGGAACAGCGCCTGGACCAGCTGGCCCGTATCTCCGCCGACCTCGCCCGCCCGTAAGGAGCGTCCATGGGCCTGCTCGACACCATCCTGGGCCGCAGCAAACCGGTCCGCCCCGACCTCGACCAGCTCTTCGCCGTCCCGTCCGCCGCCCTCACCCTCCAGGCGGCGACGGGCTTCGTACCGACCGGCCTCGGCTCGGTGTGCTTCGCGGGCGTGGAGGGCGGCACCTTCGCCCGTATCCAGCAGGACGTACGGGAGCTGCTGGACGCGGACACCGCGAGCGGCGGAATCCCGGTGGAGTTCAGCCGGGACTCCTACGGCTACACCTGGCTGCTCGCCCGGCAGCCCGCCGAGGACACCGCCTCGCTCGTCAACGACCTGCACGCGGTGAACACGCTGCTCCAGGACGGCGGCTTCGGCCCGCAGCTCCTCTGTTCGCTGATCAGCTTCCGGGACGAGCGGGAACGGCCCCTCGCGCTGGTCTACCTCTACAAGCGCGGCACCTTCTACCCCTTCGCCCCGGTGCCGGGCGGCGAGAAGCGCGACAACGAACTCGAACTCCAGGTCCGGGCCGCCCTCGGGGACGACCTCCGCGTGGAGAAGGACCTGGCCCGGTGGTTCCCGGTGTGGGGGGCGCCGGGGCTGTGATCAGCTGTTCGCCGCGTGCCCCAGGAACGCGGTCCAGGCGGCGGGGGCGACCGCGAAGGCCGGCCCGTCGGTGACCTTGGAGTCGCGGACGTGGACGGTGTGCGGGCAGGCGGCGACCTCTACGCAGGCTCCGCCCTCGTTGTTGCTGTAGCTGGACTTGTGCCAGGCGTAGGCGACTTCGATGCAGGCTCCGCCCTCGTTGCCGCTGTAACTGGACTTGAACCAGGTCAGTCGTGGTCCGTGGCTCACAGTTGTCTCACCTTCGTCTCGATGATCTCCGCGGACTTCCAGGGATTGAGCGCCTGCGCCCGCAGGATGCCGAAGAGATCGAACTGGTCGCTCACCTGCTCCGGCTTGGAGATCAACCTATCGCCGCCCTGCCCCTCCACGTACAACAGAGTGCGACCTTCCGCCGTGGACATCAACTGCATGGGCCCCATCAACCCAGCGTGTGTGTGCTGAGCCGACGGCATCACCTGCACCGTCAGGTGTTTGAACCGCTCAATACAGTCGAGTACGTGACGTAGCTGCTCCTTCAGCACCTCGGGCCCGCCGAGGGTGCGGTCCAGGACCGATTCCTCGATGACGTAGCCGAAACGCGACGGCGACGGGAGCGACAGCACCGCCTGCCGCTCCAGCCTCGCTTCGACGTGTCGGATGATCTCAATCTCCGGGTACGCCGGTACACGCGACCGGTACACCGCGTACGCGTACGCCTCCGTCTGGAGCAGGCCGGGGATCAGCATCGTCTCGTAGGCGCTGATGACCCGCGCGGACCGCTCCAGCTTCGCCCAGTCCAGGAACTTCGGCGAGTACTTCTCCTCGTCCACCAGTTCGCAGCACGCCTTCAGCGCCCCTCCCGCCCCGAACACCCGATCCGCGTCAACCAGCAGGTCACGCGAAGGAATGCGCTCCGCTCGCTCGACCGCGCCCATCAGCGACTCCGAGATCAGCAGCTTCTCCGCCGCCTCCTTCTGCGTTAATCCTGCCCGCACCCGGTGGATGCGGATCAACTCCCCCACCAGTCGCCGCCCGTGCGTGGTCTCGCCACTCGTCCCCACAGCCACCACCACCCTTCCCACATCACCTTGATGTGGACCGTGTCCTGCTGGTCACGCTACGCAACCAACGGAATGCTCGTAGTCATGACGCAGAAGAATCTCCCCGAATGGGTACCCGCCTCGGGGCTCCAACTCCATCTGTCCGGCATTCACTTCGACGCGATCCGGCTGCGCGGCGTACGGGGCGAGGCGGTGCTGCACCATCTGGCGACCCTCACCGACGGCGATCCGGGGCCCGTCGTGCGGGAGATCGCGGGGGCGCGGTGGACGTACTTCCTGCTGGCGCCCGGTGCGAGCCAGGGCTTCGGCTGGCCGCCCGGCGCGAAGTGCTTCGGCCCGGCCGCCCGTGACCAGTACGTGGGGATTCCGGCGGCGCACGGCAACACGTATCCGCTGAGCTGGCGGTGCGGGGCGCCGGACGACGGGGACTTCGTGGACGCGGAGTTGCTGTACGGAGTGGTGACGGCGCAGCTCGTACCCGAGGAGTGAACCGGCCGGGGCGAGCGCTGCCGCCGGGTGCGAGGGCGTCCGTATCATCAGGTGCATGACTGCAGAGCCCTCGCGATCCGCCGGCCGTATGCGTGCCTCCGACGCCGACCGCGAGGCGGTCGTGGACCAGTTGCGGGAGGCGGCGGCCGAGGGCCGGATCGACCTCGAAGAGCTGGACACCCGGCTGGGTCAGGCTCTCGTGGCCAAGACCCGCGGCGAACTCGTGCCGCTCACCGATGACCTCGGGCCGGCCGTGTTCGACTCGGGCGAGCCGCTGGTCCTGCGGGGCGGCATGCACGGCGCGGAGCGGACCGGCCGCTGGAAGGTGCCGCCGCGGATTCACGCCCAGGGCGGCATGGGCGGCGTACGCCTCGACTTCACACGGGCGGAGTGCACGCTGCGTGAGATCGAGGTGGAGGTGAACGCGCAGATGGCCGGGGTGCGGATCGTGATCCCGGTCGGCTGGCAGGCAAACACCGACGGGCTGAATCCCTCGCTCGGCGGCCTCAAGGACAAGACATCCGACCAGCGGCTGCCGGGCTCGCCGCTGATCCGGCTCACGGGCACGTGCGGCATGGGCGGCGTGATCATCCGCCACCCCAACCTCCTGGAGCGCCGCAGGCAGCGCAAGGACCAGGCGCGCTGAGGAGCGGGCGGGCCGGACGGTACTACGAGGGCCGGACGGTGAGGATCTGCTGGGCCTGGCCGACGGGTCCGTTGATGTCGTGCAGGACGGTGCTGGTGATGCCCTGGCCCGTCGGACCGAAGACGACCGTGGTGTCGAGCCCGGTCCAGCGGCCTTCGGGCTGCCGGTGCAGGTGAATGGTCAGGTCGACGTTGGGGAACGTCCAGGCGGTGGGCTGCTGGCGTACGGCGATGCCGTTGGCCGTGTCGACGAGCGCGAGGTAGGACGCGAGCGTGCTGACGGGCTCACCCGCGACGAGGTCGAGCGGCGAGGAGATCCAGGCGGTCGTGCGGCCCGGCTGGGGCGGCGCGAGGGGGCGGACGTCGATGGACGCGATGTAGCCGCCGGGCCAGACCTCGGCCATGGCCCAGGGCGCGAGCACCTCGGGGGCCGTGAGCCGGTCGGCGGCGCCCCCGGCGACGGCGGCGGTGTCGCCGGCGGCGAGGCACCAGGCCCTGGCGCGTACGACGGGGCGGTCGGCGATGAGGGCGACGGCTTCGACCAGTTCGATGGTGCGGCCGGGGCGGATCGTCTCGACCCGGATCTCGCACTCGTCGAGGGCGAGCCGGCCGAGGATGTCGAAGCTGATCCGGGAGAGCAGGAGTCCGTCTCCCGGCCGGTCGGCGAGGTGCCGGTCGATGGCGTGGACGACGAGGCCGCCGAGCGGGCTGAAGTGCACTTCGTCCGTGCTCCACGCGCCGCTCGCGTGGGCGGTGGGCTTGTAGCGGTGTGCGTCGATGCGCTCGTAGTAGCTGCCGGTGTTCATCGGGTGCGTCCCTCGCGGCCGTACGGATCAGGAAACCTCCAGCCTGACACCGCACCCACGCCGCCCGGCGCCCGGGTCCCCGCAGCCACAGGCCCTGAGCCTCGATCCACCGGACGATGGTTCGTCCAGTGCCCGGACATGAAAGTGGAGATGCACTCTGACCTGGGAAAATAGGAGTTCTCCAGGATCGAGGCTCAGTCAGATCCAGCCGCGTTCGCGGGCGCGGAGTGCGGCCTGGAAGCGGTTGTCGGCGTCGAGTCTGTCCATGAGGCGGGCTACGTATTTGCGGTAGGTGCGCAGTGCCATGTTGAGCTGGCGCGCTCCTGTCTCGTCCTTGTCGACGAGATAGAGGGTTTCGAGAATTCGCCGTTCGGTCTCGGTGAGGGAGGGCAGGGCTTCCTCGGGCAGTTCCTGGGCTGCCGCCCACATCCGTTCGAAGAGTGAGACCACGGTGCTCACCAGGCCTGGTTCTCGTGTCAGCAGTGCCCCGCGGGCCGTGTTGTCGGGGTCGAGCGGGGTCAGGGCCACGGCCCGGTCGCAGATGATCATCCGTTCGAGAGGGTGTGAGGAGATACGGATCTCGGCGCCGCGGGTGGCGAGTTCCCTCAAGTACGCGATGGTCTTCTCGTCCTGCAGGCAGGCCGATGCCATCAGCGTCCGCATCCGCACCCCGCGGCGCAGGATTCGCAGGTCGATCGGACGCGATATCTCGATCGATTCTGCGGAGAGCACCCCGACCGGGTTGGTCGTCAGGTTCTCGGTGTGCGCGAAGAAGGTCACTTCGTCGATGACGCTGCGTACGGCTTCCATGCCCTCGATCTGTTGGACCACGGGATTGAGCGGGCCCGGCGCAACCGCAGGAGTGCCGTCCGCGCTCAGGTGCTCGGCCACTTTGTTGAGCCGGGCGGTCTCCTGAAGGCCGTCCTTGAGCTGGCCGACCTGATACTCAATCAGCCTTTCGAGGGTCCGTTTGGGCGAGAGCGCCCGCAGGCCACCGGACGTCGTGCGCACCACGATGCCCAGTTCCAGGACGCGGGTGAGTGTGGCCGGGTCGTGGCCGGTGGCGTCGTCACGGTCTCTCAGCAGCGCGAGGTAGAGCTGTTCCTCCTGCTCCGAAACACACAGGAAGCCAAGGGAGTTGGGTGCTTCGCCGGTCTTCATCGCCACCCCCGCCGAAGCACACCGGTGGGGCGACCTGCGTACGAGGGCTGCGAACCGTCTGGTGTCGGTGGCGGGGTCGTGCAGGAAAGTGCACGGGAACCGGGCCGTTTGCTGCACGGTCGGCCCCCACCGAAGGCCCTTCCCGGCGGGCAACATTCTTCTTGTGAGGGCGGCCCGCCGGAACGAAAACGGCGGGAGGGCCCGAGCAGAACGCCCCCGTCCAGCGCCACCGCCAACCCAGGAGGTAACCCGTGAACCGCATCGGATCCCGTCTCGCGCTCGGTACCGTCACCGCACTCCTGGTGTTCGGCGGCGCAGGGGTCGCCCAGGCCGACAGCGTGGACGCGGCCCGCCCGGCCGCAGCCGCCACCGGTCAGACCGAGGCGCCCGAGCCCGCTCCGGAGCCCACGCCCGTCCCCGTCGTCGGTCCGCTGACCAACGACTGGGGATGAGCGGGCCGGGGTGACCGCGGCCGGACCGGCTCTCACCTCCCGCTCGGGCCGACTCGTCCGGACAGCACGTCTCGGCAGGTCTCCCGCCACTTCCTGATCCACCCCTCCACCCACCTTCACCGGGCATCGCTGTGCCCGGAACATCCTCAAAGGAGCACACCATGTCGAAGAACCTGAAGCGCGCGGCCCTCACCGTCATCGGCGCCGTCACCGCCGCCGGCCTGCTGCTGCCCGCCACCGCCCAGGCCGCCACCAATCCGGCGCCCGCACAGGCTGGGGCCGTTTCTCAGCAGGCCGAGATGATGGCCGGCGGATACCGGACGGAGATCTTCGTCGATGCGATGGGGCGCATCGGAGAATGCATCGGGAACGTGCTGAGCGACCTCATTCTGGAGAAGCAGCGGCCCGAGTTCGTACAGCGGCAGGTGAACGAGACCCTGAAGGCGTACCCGGGCTACAGCGTCATGGTCATCAATGACAAGCTCGACTACTCCCTGGAGCTTTACGGGCTGGTCGCCAACGCCCGTGTCACCCAGGGCAGTGCCACCTACCGGGTCCTCGCCTTCAAGTCGGGCACGATCGTCAACCGGGGCGACGGCGGCTGGCTCAACTGGGGCTTCGGCGGCTGGTACACCCGCAGCGGCAACACCGTGACGTTCGGCTGAGCTCGGCCGCCCCATTCGATCTCCTGAGTCCTTCTGGAACTTCGCCTCTTACGCAGCACGGGCCGGCCACCTCACGGGAACCGGCCCACGCTGTGTCCACCCCAGGGCCGCAGGGCCCGCGATCCGAAGGAGACGCGGCCGTGGAACACCGGGTCCGCATCGCCGGGCCGCCCGAAGCCGCCCCCGAGCTGGCGTGCCTGCGCATCATCGCCCGCCTCCCGCCCCAGTGGTCGATCGGAATCCTGGGATGCGGGACCGGCTACGCAATTCTCGGTCTGCACACACACGCCTCAGCTGAATACGTCGCAGCCAGGGTTGACGAGGTGATCACCGAGCTGCCACTGCGGGGGTGGCGCCGAAGCTGACACGAAAGGGGCCAGGTGAACCGGACGACAACGGTCTTGTCGTTCCACTCGCAGAGCTGGGGTTCCCGTCCACTGCCGATGACTGCGGTGCTTACCCTCAGGACTGGGTGAACTGGACTTTGGTGGCCCTGTCGTTGAACTCGCCGAGCCGAGGCTCCCATCCCACTCTCAGGTAGTTGTTGTACTTGTCCTGGATGCCCATTCTGCAACTCATGCTTTTGACGGAAGAAGTTATCTCCTTCCATATGGCCGGCAGCTCGAAGTACGCGGCGCACGAGTTTCCGCGGAATTCAAGTATCGCCCCGGAATAGTCGTTGTGTTCATAGATAATTCCGAGCGTCATGGTTCCCTGCCCCAAGGTCATGAGATCCGGCCTTTCCGCGGCGCCGGCCGGAGAGGCCGAACCGAGCAACAGGGCTGCGGCAAGAGCACCCAGAACCTTCTTGTTCATCGACATGACCACCCTCGTGAGATCGGACGTGGCTGATGGCGGAAACTATCCGGCCAGCCTGATCAGTCGGAGAGATGTCCACCAAGGAATGGCTCATTCCGGCCGGTGCTTTGATCGAATCTGACCGAATCTCACCCTGCGTTAGTATTTCATTAGCAGAGCGTTAGCGGCGCTGGTCATCATCAACCTCCCTCGCAGGATCAGACCTGGACCGGCGGGCAGTGGCTCGGCGGAGAGGTGTGGATGTGAACCGTGTGCCTGTGGAGACTGCCCGGGATGCCAGAAGGCTTCCCGGGCAGTGCTGTTGGCGCCGGATGGTGGCGCGTTCACCATGTCGTTTCAGCCAGCACCCCCCGGCCCGGACGGACAGGCCCCCCCCTGCGTGAGCAAGCCCGTATCCGGGCGGCCCTTCTGGATGCCTTTTCCGGGCACTAGAAAAACATAAGGTCTTCCCCTTCGGGGCAGACAGCTGCCAGAATTCCCGTTCGGATTCACCGCGAGCACATCACCCGGCGCAATTCGCTCACGATTCATCGCGTTCGGCCTCCGAGCGCAGCACCGGGAACCGCAGGGCATGAAAAATTCCGCATCATTCGGAGAAGAGGTCCTATGCGCATGCGTGCGAAAATAACCGGAGTCCTGACCGCTGCAGGAGCAGGCATCCTGCTCACCATGGGCACGGCCCCGGCCGCCCATGCCACCGAAAATGCCGCCAAGGCCGCCAAGGCCGCCGGAACCATTGCCACCTTCCAGTACCGGAACGTGCAGACCGGACTCTGCCTCGACTCCGACAGCAAGGGCAATATCTACACCAAGGGGTGCGGCTCAACTAACCCCTACCAGCAATGGGAACGCGCGGAAAGCGGCGGCCAGGTCGTACTCCGGAACGTAGCCACCCGCCGGTGCCTGGCCAAGAAAGACCCCCTCTTCAACCCGACCGTCCTCGAAACCAACGCGAAGTGCACTGACACGTGGAAGGAAACCATTGCCGGCGGAAAATTCCGCATGCTCGACAACTACAGCGGCAACCTGGCACTCGACTCCAACGCCAAGGGCAACGTCTACCTGCACGAATACGGTGCGGACAACCCCTACCAGCAGTGGAACCCCGCCTTGGTGAACTGACACGCGCCCTCAGCCGGCACGCACCGACACCTTGCGGTGCAGAACCACGCACACCGTCCTCATCGCGACAGCGTCAGCTCAGCTTTTCCAAGGAGAGCATCCCCATGAACGTTCGCAAGGGCATCGGAAGCCTCGCAGCCACCGCAGGAGCGACTGCACTCCTGGTCACCGGCATGACCACGCCCGCCCACGCCGCCGGCGGCCCCAACAGCGGCACCTACCGGCTCCAGAACGCCCAGACCGGGCGCTGCCTCAACAGCACCGGTCCCTTCACGCACGTCACCACCACCGGCTGCAAGAGCACAGACCATTACCAACACTGGTCGTACACCCGCATCAACGGCAGGATCCAGCTCAAGAACACGGGTTCCGGCAGATGCCTGAAGCCGACGAACGCCTTCTCGAAGGTACTGACGACCGCGCCGTGCGGCATTGACGACAACGACTACTGGAACGAAGAGTTCATCGACGCGAAAGCCCGGCTCATCAGCGCCGGAGGCAACGCCGTGGACGCGGACGCCAAGGGCAACGCCTACCTGAACCCGTACGGTTCGAGCAACCCCTACCAGCAGTGGTACCTGACGTTCACCATGCCTGGTTAAAGCCGGCCCGAACCAGCCGAAGGGCACGCACCGGATCTGCTCCTGGGCGTGAAACGCTTGCACAACCAGCCAACGCAGCCGGGATTTTTCTCCCGCCATGCGGGAGGAAAATCCCGGCTGCGCGGCGTGCTCCGGGCGCGAGAAGGCCCGCCAGGAGCACGAGGAAGCCCGCCGGCAGCACGAGTGCAGGAGCAGGCGGCACAACGCGCGTGCCTGGGCGCTGCGATGGGTCTCCCGTGCTGAGGCGAGCGCTCCTGCCCCGCCCCTGGCCTCAGGGCCTGAACACCGCCACCGCCTCGCACCCCTCCTCCTCCCGGAACGTCACCCGCAGCTCCATCCCGATGGCGAGCGCGGACTCCTCGCACTCCACGACCTCCGTCATCATCCGCGGCCCCTCCGCCAGGTCGACGACGGCCGCGACATACGGCACACGGGTGCCGAACGGCGGCAGGTCGTTGCGGTGGACGACGGACCAGGTGTAGAGCGTGGCCCGGCCGCTCGCCCGCTCCCAGACGGCGTCCTCGCTCCAGCAGTGCGGGCAGAACTCGCGCGGGTAGTGGTGCGCCCGGTCGCAGGCCCGGCAGCGGCGCAGCAGCAGATGCCCCTCGGCGGCGGCGTCCCAGTAGGGGCGGGTGGAGGCGTCCGGCTCCGGCAGGTCGTAGCGGGGGGCCGGAGCGGTGGGCGTCCGGGGGGCCGGTGGGGTCGCCGTCACAGGAAGAGTCCGATCGCGTGGTCGAGGGACCAGGTCTGCCAGGACATGGCGAACAGGGCGACGAGGGAGCTCAGCGCCATCATCGCGTTCTGCCCCTGCTCGGCCCAGTCGTGGATCATCAGCACCAGATAGAGCAGGTTGAGCAGGAGCCCCGCGACCAGGGCGACCGGGGTCAGGAGGCCGGTGACCAGGCCCAGGCCCAGGGCGAGTTCCGCGTAGACGACGACGTACGCCATCGCCTTCGGGCGCGGCGCGACGATCTTCCCGAAGCCGCCGCGCACCATCGGCCAGCGGTGCTTCTCCGCCACGCCCGCCGCCCAGGCGATGCCGGTGCCGCGCTCGAACCAGCCCTTCTTGTCCTTGTGCCGCCAGCTCTCCAGCCACCACAGGCCGAGGCCTATCCGGAGAACAGCGAGCCACTCGGCTCCGTCGAGCCAGATCGTCCGCATGGGCCCTCCCGCTTCACGTGATCTGACGGTGCGTCAGTTCACGTACGTCAGTTCACCTGATAGCGGCGGGCCGCGCAAGAGGATGCGCGTGAGTGCGCACCCGTGATCAATTCGCAATCGATTCCGGTCTTGACCGAGACCCATCAAGAGGACGCGCGATTACGCTCCAAACCATGCCCGACAGCACATCTGCCCCCGGTAGCCCCATTCCGGCCCCCACGGACCTCACCGAGGGCCGCCCCGTGTACGTCATCGGCGGCGGTCCGGGCGGGCTCGCCGCTGCGGCGGCCCTGCGCGCACAGGGGCAACGGGCCGTCGTACTGGAGAAGTCCGCGGACGTCGGCGCATCCTGGCGGCGCCACTACGACCGGCTGCACCTGCACACCACCCGGCGCTGGTCCGCCCTCCCCGGGCTGCCCATGCCCCGCCGGTTCGGCCGCTGGGTGTCCCGCGACAACGTGGTGCGCTACCTGGAGAAGTACGCCGAGCACCACGAGCTGGAAGTGGTGACGGGCGTCGAGGTCTCCCGCATCGACCGGGCGCCGGACGGCACCGGGTGGCGGCTGACCGCGACCGGCGGCCGTGAGCTGACCGGCCGGGCCGTGGTCGTGGCCACCGGCTTCAACCACACCCCGCGCATCCCCGACTGGTCCGGGCGCGACACCTTCACCGGCGAACTGGTGCACGCCGCCGACTACCGCGACCCGGCCCCCTACGCGGGCAAGGACGTCCTCGTCGTGGGCGTCGGCAACACGGGGGCGGAGATCGCCGTCGACCTGGTGGAGGGCGGGGCGTCACGGGTGCGGCTCGCGGTGCGCACCGTCCCGCACATCCTGCGCCGCTCCACGGCGGGCTGGCCCGCCCAGGGCACCGGGATCCTGGTGCGCCGGCTGCCGGTCGCGCTCGTCGACCGGGCCGGGGGCCTGCTGACCCGCGTCTCCATGCCCGACCTCGCCGAACAGGGGCTCCCCCGCCCGGACACCGGCCTGTACTCACGGGTCAAGGACGGGGCCATCCCGGTCCAGGACGTCGGGCTGATCGACGCGGTCAAGGGCGGCCGGGTGGTGCCGGTGGCGGCCGTCGAGTCGTTCGACGAGGACGCGGTGGTGCTGGCCGACGGGACCCGGATCACCCCGGACGCGGTCATCGCGGCCACCGGCTATCTGCGCTCCCTGGAGGGGCTGGTCGGCCACCTCGGGGTGCTGGACGCCCGGGGCCGGCCGGTGGTGCACGGCGGCCGCACACCGAAGCAGGCACCCGGGCTGTACTTCACCGGGTTCACCAACCCGATCAGCGGCATGCTCCGCGAACTGGCCCTGGACGCGGAGAAGATCGCCAGGAAGCTCGCCCGCGCCCGCTGATCCACCACCGCTCGCCCACCCTCGCCACCACCATCGGCCTCTCCTTCGACCTCCACCTTCAGCCCCCGCCGGACGTCTCCGCGGGGGCTGCGGCGACCCCGCTCCGGAAAGGCCACTCTCAGCCTTTGCCTGCACACCCATTCCTGACGGGCCGTCAGTTCAGTAACCTGACACTGCGTCAGCTTATGACGCCGACCGGTCAGCACGAGCGCCGAGGACCTTCGAGCAGGAGTGGGCGGAACGATGCTTGGATCGACTCACGGCACCCTCACCACCGACTTCCGAGCCAGGGTGGTGGCCTGTGGCGAGGAGCCGCACGCCGCCGTCCACAGCATGACGGCCGCCGCCGCGGAAGGCGATCTCGATGTCAGCGGCCGTCCGCTGCACGCGGCCGTACCGGATCTGGACCGGTTCTTCCGGCCCGAGTCCGTGGCCGTCATCGGCGCCTCCGACACCGACGGCCGGCCCAATACCGGGATCACCCGGCAGCTGATCGCCTGGGCCGAGCGGGTCGGGGCACGGCTGTATCCCGTGCACCCCACGCGGGAGTCCGTCTTCGGGCGGGCCTGTGCTCCTTCCGTCGCCGAGCTGCCCGAGCAGGTGGACCTGGCGGTGCTGCTGGTCGGCGACCCGCTCCCGGTGATCGAGGAACTCGCGCACGCCAAGGTGAAGTTCGCCGTCGCCTTCGCCTCCGGTTTCGCGGAGACCGGGGCGGAGGGCGCCGCCGCACAGGCCCGGCTGGCCGCCGCGGTGGAGCGGTCGGGGCTGCGGCTGCTCGGGCCGAACACCAACCTCAACGCCTTCGAGGAGTTCCGGGACGACCTGGACGGGCCGGCGATCGCGCTGATCACCCAGTCCGGCCACCAGGGGCGCCCCGTCTACACCCTTCAGGAGCTGGGCGTGCGGCTCTCGCACTGGGCTCCCACGGGCAACGAGGCGGACCTGGAGACCGCCGACTTCATCGCGTACTTCTCCCAGCGCCCCGAGGTCGGGGCCATCGCCTGCTACGTGGAGGGGCTCAAGGACGGGCGCTCCTTCCTGCTCGCCGCCGACCGGGCGGCACGGGCCGGGGTCCCGGTGGTGGCGGTCAAGGTCGGGCGGACGGAGACGGGGGCCAGGATGGCCGCGTCACACACCGGCAAGCTGACCGGCGCCGACCAGGTCGTCGACGCGGCGATGCGGCAGTTCGGCGTGATCCGGGTGGACGGCCTCGACGAACTCCAGGACACCGCGGCACTCCTGGCACGGGCGCGCAAGCCGCTGGCCGACGGGGTCGTCGTCTATTCGATCTCGGGCGGCACGGGCGCGCACTTCTCGGACCTGGCGACCGCGGCGGGCCTGGAGATCCCGGTCCTGTCCGAGGAGAAGCAGGCCGAGCTGCACACCTGGATACCCGGCTACCTGAACGTGGCGAACCCGGTCGACAACGGCGGTCACCCGGTCGGGGACTGGCGCGGCCGGAAGATCATCGACGCGATTCTCGCGGACCCCGGGGTCGGGGTGCTGATCTGTCCGATCACCGGCCCCTTCCCTCCCATGAGCGACAAACTCGCGCAGGACCTGGTGGACGCGGCGGAGGCCACGGACAAGCTGGTGTGCGTGGTGTGGGGTTCGCCGGTCGGCACCGAGGACGCGTACCGCACGACGCTGCTCGGCTCGTCCCGCGTCGCCACCTTCCGTACGTTCGGCAACTGCATCACGGCGGTGAAGGCCTATCTGGACCACCACCGGTTCGCCGCCTCCTACCGCTCCCCCTTCGACGAGGCGCCGCGCACGCCGTCGCCCTCGTTCCGCAAGGCGCAGGCACTGATGCGTCCGGGCCACCAGCTGAGCGAGCACGCGGCGAAGCAGCTGCTGCGGGCGTACGGAATCCGGGTGCCCCGCGAGCAGTTGGTGACCAGCGCCGCGGCGGCCGTCCGGGCGGCGGGACTGGTCGGCTACCCCGTCGTCATGAAGGCGTCCGGCGCACGGCTGGCCCACAAAACCGAACTGGGCCTGGTCAAGGTCGGCCTCACCTCCGCCAGCCAGGTGCGGGACACCTATCGCGAACTGACCGACATCGCGCGCTACGAGGGCATCGAGCTGGACGGAATCCTGGTCTGCCAGATGGTCGAGCGCGGCGTCGAGATGATGGTCGGCGTCACGCAGGACGCCCTGTTCGGCCCGACCGTGACCGTCGGGCTCGGCGGCGTACTGGTCGAGGTGCTGCACGACGCGGCGGTGCGGGTGCCGCCGTTCGGCGAGGACCAGGCGCGGGCGATGCTCGGCGAGCTGCGCGGCCGGGCCCTGCTGGAAGGGGTGCGCGGCGGTGCGCCGGTGGACGTGGACGCGCTCGTCGAAGTGGTGCTGCGGGTACAGCGGATGGCGCTGGAACTGGGCGACGACCTCTGCGAACTGGACATCAACCCGCTGATGGTGCTGGGACGCGGACAGGGCGCGGTGGCGCTGGACGCACTCGCCGTCTGCCGCTGACCTGCCCCGCCGCCGCATCCGCCATCGAGCCCACCACCCGCCCAGGAGCTGCCTCATGCCGTCCTCCCCCGAAGACACCGCCGACCGGACCGGCCACCACGACCCGTCCGGATCGCCTGAATCATTGATACTCCACGCCACTGACAACGGCGTCTCGTGGATCACCCTCAACCGCCCGGAGGCGATGAACGCCGTCACCTGGGACCAGCGCGAACGCGTCATCGCACTGCTCGCCGAGGCCTCGGCCGACCCCGGGGTCCGGGCTGTCGTCCTGACCGCCACCGGCCGCGGCTTCTGCGCCGGAGCCGACCTGCGGGGCGCCCCGGCCACCGGCGACCGGGTGCCCGGCGACGTCGCCCGGACGATCCGGCTCGGCGCGCAGCGCCTGATCGCCGCGGTCCTGGACTGCGAGAAGCCCGTCATCGCGGCCGTCAACGGCACCGCGGCCGGCATCGGCGCCCATCTCGCGTTCGCCTGCGACCTGGTGCTGGCCGCCGAGTCGGCGAAGTTCATCGAGGTGTTCGTGCGCCGCGGCCTCGTACCGGACGGCGGTGGCGCGTACCTGCTGCCCCGGCTGATCGGGCCGCAGCGCGCCAAGGAGCTGATGTTCTTCGGCGACTCCCTCCCGGCCCGGGACGCGGAGCGCCTGGGGCTCGTCAACCGGACCGTTCCGGACGAGGAGCTGGCGGCGACGGCGCGGGCGTGGGCCCAGCGGCTGGCGGAGGGGCCCACCCGTTCGATCGCCCTCACCAAGCAGTTGGTCAACACCTCGCTGGACGCCGACCGGTCCACGGCGTTCGCCGCCGAGGCCATGGCGCAGGAGATCAACATGACGACGCGGGACGCCAACGAGGGCGTGGCGGGCTTCGTGGAGCGACGGGCCCCGAAGTACCGGGGGATCTAGGACGTACCCGGCCGGGGTGCGGCGCGCCCCTTTACGCGGGTGACAGCCCGCTGGTGTCCAGGTCCAGACCGAACGGGTCCGGAAGGCGCAGGACCGCACCGAACGGGTGCGGGCCGTCCACCCGGGTGCAGCCCAAGTGGCCCGGCTCGGAGCACAGGGTCACGCTGCCCTCGATCCGGTCGACGAGGAGGTACAGCGGCGCTCGGTACTCCGCGTACCGGCGGCGCTTCACGACCCGGTCGGTTTCCGCGTCCGCCTCCGACGTGACCTCCACAACGAGGAGTGTCCGGTCGGGGAGCAGAGCACCGCCCCCTTTGGCGAGCGCCTCGGGGACCACTGCGATGTCAGGGACGTACCAATTGGAGGACCCGGGCAGGTCCGGGTTCCCGGAGCCTTCGACGCACCCCAGCTCGTCGACACGTTCCTCGATCTGCCGGCGAACCACTCGGGCGGCACGTTCGTGGTCCCAGGTCGGTGACACGTGCTCGATGATCCCCTCGATGATCTGCGCACGGTCCCCGCGGATCCGCTGCACGGCGAACTTCAGGGCACGTTCGGAGTCAATGCCCTGGCCGTAGTCGGGCGCACCGGTCCTCTCGCGCCTCCTCCCGCTCCACCGAATCCCTGACGACTCAGCGTAGCCATTGAGGAACCAGGTGTCGTCGCGACGCCGAGCGCCGGAGCGCCGGGGATCCGGCTCTCGGCAGTGTCGGGCCGCGCCTCCGGCCGCGCACGGCCGCGGGCACGGCCGGCCCGTGACTAGGCGGGGAACCGGTCCCTCACCCCTTCCCATCTGACATGACGTCAGGTCTAATCGAAGGGTGATGGGACACGCAGGAATGGCCGCGACCGCCGTCCGCTACCTCAGGTCCGTCGGCGCCGCGACGGCCGCCGCTCCGGCGCCGGTCGATCCGCTGCCGCGCCCCGCTCTTCGGGCCGTCGCGGACGACGAGCGGCTGCCCGTCGATCCGGGCGAGTTCCGCCGGGTGCTCGGGCACTTCGCCAGCGGCGTCACCATCGTCACCGCGCACGATCCGAACGCCACCGACGGCACAGCCGGTCCGGCGGGCTTCGCGTGCCAGTCGTTCGCCTCGCTCTCGCTGGACCCGCCACTGGTCACGTTCATGGTCGCCCGTACGTCGACGACCTGGCCGCGCATCGCCCGCGCCGGGGCCTTCTGCGTCAACATCCTGGGGGCGGAACAGGGCGCGCTGTGCCGGTCCTTCGCGGTCAGCGGGGCCGACAAGTTCGCCGGGGTGGCCCACACCCCCGCCCCCGCGACCGGGTCGCCGCTGCTGGACTCCGTGCCCGCCTGGGTCGACTGCCGCATCCAGGCCGTCCACACCGGCGGCGACCACCTGATCGTGGTCGGCCGGGTGGAGGCGCTGGGGGCGGCGGACGAGGACGGGACCGGGGACGGGCCGCTGCTCTTCCACCAGGGGGCGTTCGGGCGGTTCAGCCGCTGAGCGGGGCCGGGCCTCCGCTCAGCGGCTGCCGCGCCGGTCCGTTCCCGGCGACCGCCGGATCACCAGCGCCATCAGCGCCGCCACCGCGCACAGCGCCCCGGCCGCGTACCAGACCAGGTCGTACGAGCCGAAGTGGTCCCGCGCCACCCCGCCGAGGAACGCCACCAGTGCCGCGCCCACCTGGTGGGAGGCCAGGACCCAGCCGAAGACGATCGCGCTGTCCTCGCCGTACCGCTCCCGGCACAGGGCCAGGGTCGGCGGGACCGTGGCGACCCAGTCCAGTCCGTAGAACACGATGAAGAAGACCATCGGCGGGTGCACGGCCGGCGCCAGCAGCATCGGCAGGAACAGCAGCGAGATCCCGCGCAGCGCGTAGTAGACGGCCAGCAGCCGGCGGGCGTCGAAGCGGTCGGTGAGCCAGCCCGAGAAGATCGTGCCGATGATGTCGAAGATCCCGATGACGGCCAGCAGCGAGGCCGCGGCGGTGATGGGCATGTGGTGGTCGTGCGCCGAGGGCACGAAGTGGGTGCGGATCAGGCCGTTGGTCGAGGCGCCGCATATCGCGAAGGTGCCGGCCAGCAGCCAGAACGGTCCGGTGCGGGCCGCGTCGAACAGCACGCGTACGGTCCGGCTCGCCGCACCCCGGGCGGGCGCGGGCTTCGCCACGTACTCCCCGCCGTACGGTGCCACGCCCACGTCGGCCGGGTGGTCGCGCATCAGGAGCCAGACGAACGGGACGACGGCCAGGGCCGCGAGCGCGACGGTCACCGACGCCGGGCGCCAGCCGTGCTTGTCGACGATCCACGCGCAGAGCGGGAGGAAGACCAGCTGGCCGGAGGCGCCGGCCGCGGTGAGGATGCCGGTGACCAGGCCCCGCCGGGCGACGAACCAGCGGTTGGTGACCGTCGCGGAGAAGGCCATCGCCATCGAGCCGGTGCCGAGGCCGACGAGCAGCCCCCAATACATCATCAGCTGCCAGGCGGCCGTCATCCAGACACTGGCCAGCGCACCGGCGGCGACCGCGCTGAGCGCGACGACCACGACCCGGCGGATGCCGAACCGGTCCATCAGCGCCGCCGCGAACGGCGCGGTGAGCCCGTACAGCGCCATGTCGATGGAGACCGCGAGGCCGATCTCCCCGCGCGACCAGCCGAACTCCGTGTTCAGGGGGTCGATGAGCAGCCCGGGGAGGGAGTTGAAGGCCGCGCCGCCGATGATCGTCACGAAGGTGACGGCGGCGACGATCCACGCGCGGTGGATACGCGGCCGGCGCCGGACCTCGGGGGAGATCCGCCGACGGGCATCCCGAGCGGCACTTTCGGTTGTCTGGGTCACGTCACTCAGCATCCCGGCGGCGCGACCCTCCTCACGAGTGGCCGGAGGGACACTGTTCGCAGGAATCGGGCCACACCAAGCGCCAGGCGCCCCAGGCCGCCGCCGCGCCCACCGCGTACCAGAGCAGATCGGGCGCGTTGAACGTCGAGCCCAGCACCAGCCGCGCCACCGCACTGTGCCGGGACAGCTCCGCGGGCACCCCGGTCAGCTGGCTCAGCTCGACCGCCCAGCTGAGCGCCAGCCCCGTCCCGGCCACGGTGAGCGGCCGGGCGCGGGGGGCGCACAGCGCGACGAGGGCGCAGATCAGGACCGTGTAGAGCGCGTCCCCGGCGTACTTGGCGAGTGCGCCGTCCGCGACGGTACGGACGCCGAGCCCGGCCGCGACCGTCACCACGGCCGCGCACAGCGCGACGGACCGGTACCGGTACGCACCCCGTCCGCGCACCCTCATCCGATCCGCTCCAGCCGCCTGATCGGCCTGGCCGCCAGCAGCACGCCCACCGCCAGTATGTTGATCACCGCCCCGGCCAGCAGCACCTCCGGTGCGCCCACCCGGTCGGCGACCGGTCCCGCCAGCGCCCGGCCCGCCGCCAGCATCAGCAGCGATCCGGCCACGTCGTACGCGTGCAGCCGGTTCAGCGCCTCCGGCGGCACCTGCGTCTGGACGGTCGTCGACCACATCACCAGCCAGAACGCGAACGCCGCACCCGCGATGAACTGACCCATCCCCAGCGCGAACACGGGCATCCCGAGCCCCAGCACCAACAGGTTCACGCACACCCCGGTCAGCGCCACGGCCCCCGCCGCCAGCGGGCGGCGCGGACGCAGCCGCAGGGCGAGCAGGCCGCCGACGACGCTGCCCGCGCCGTTCACCGCCATCATCGCGCCGTACGTCCCCGAGCCGTGGGCCTCGGTGACCTCGACGGCGGTCAGCGGCAGCATCGGGCCGAGCACGCTGAAGCCGTACACCGTCCAGATCGCTATCACGCCCCACAGCCAGCTGCGCGCCCGGAACTCGTGCCAGCCATCCACCAGTTCCGCGACGAACGTGCCGCGCTGCGCCTCGTCCGACGGGGCCGGGGCCAGCCGCAGCAGGAACAGGCAGATGCCGGAGACCAGGAACGTCGAGGCGTTCGCGGCGTAGACCGCGCCGGCGCTCGCCAGCCCGACGAGCACGCCCGCGAACGCCGGGCCGGCCATGGTCATCAGCGCCTCGGAGACGCGGAGCACCGCGTTGGCGCGCTGCACGTCCGAGGCCACCCGCGGCACGGTCGAGGCGACGCCCGGCTGGAAGAGCGCCGCTCCCACACCGGCCACCGCGCTCAGCGAGTACACCGCCCACAGCGGCGGGTTGCCGACCGCGAAGGAGACCGCGAGCGCGGAGGCGCCGATCAGCCGCAGCGCATCGGCGATGATCATCATCCGGCGCGGGGTGAACCGGTCCGCCAGCACGCCCCCGAAGAGCACGAACAGCGCCAGCGGCCCCATCCAGGCCGCCAGCGCGTACCCCACCGAGGAGTGCGGGCGCCCCGCCCCCAACAGGCCCGCGGTGAGCGCCACCGGGATCATCCCGTCACCGAAGAGCGCCGCGGTGCGGGCGACGAAGAAGAGCCGGAAGTTGCGGTTCCAGAGCCGTTCGGGCCCGAGGGGCAAGGGCGGCAGGGGCGGTTCGGGCGGCAGGGACGACAGCCCGGCCAACGGAACCAAGGGGGGCGAATCACGCAAAGCGCTCTCGCTGTCCACGGCGGGAATGCATGCGTGGTCTGCTGACTTTTCCTTCACACCGATGACATGTATCAGCTTATGGTCTATACCAGCTAGTGGTGAAGGGAGTCCGCCGTGCCACACCGAGTCGTCGTCCTCGCCCTCGATGGACTGCTCCCCTTCGAACTGGGCATCCCACAAAGGATATTCGGCCGCTCCTTCGGAATCGAGCCGTTCAACCCGGGCCACAAACTCTACGAAGTCGTCACCTGTTCCATCCGCCCGCCCGGCCCGGTCCACACCGACGCGGACTTCACGATCACGGTCGAGCACGGCCCGGAGGCCCTCGCCACCGCCGACACGGTGGTGATCCCCGCCAGCCACGAACTCGGCCCCGTCCACACCGAGGGCCGGCTGACCGACGAACTCGCCGCCGCGCTCGCGTACATCAGGCCCGGCACCCGGATGGTCTCCATCTGCACCGGCGGCTACGTGCTCGCCGCCGCCGGATATCTCGACGGCCGCCCCGCCACCACCCACTGGTCGTCCGCCGAACACTTCCAGAAACTGTTCCCGGCGGTCCGGGTCGACCCCGACGTCCTGTTCATCGACGACGGGGACGTCCTGACGTCCGCCGGGGTCGCCGCCGGCATCGACCTCTGCCTGCACATCGTGCGCCGCGACCACGGCACCGCCGTCGCCAACGACGTCGCCCGGCGCACCGTCGTACCGCCGCACCGCGACGGCGGCCAGGCGCAGTACATCCAGCGCCCGGTCCCCGACACCCAGATCGCCGGCACGACCACCGCACGGGCCTGGGCGCTCGGGCGGCTGGAACGGCCGATCCTGCTGCGCGACATGGCGCAGCAGGAGTCGATGAGCGTACGGACGTTCACCCGCCGCTTCCGTGAGGAGGTCGGGATCAGCCCCGTCCAGTGGCTGACCCAGCAGCGGGTGGAACGGGCCCGCCGGCTACTGGAGTCCACCGACCTGTCGATCGACCAGGCCGCCCGCGACGCCGGCTTCGGCACGCCCACCTCGCTGCGGCAGCACCTCCAGGCGGCACTGGGGGTGTCGCCGACGATGTACCGCCGGACGTTCCGGGCGACGGCGGGCGACCGCTGCTGAGAGGCTGCCGGGTGGCCTTTCAGCCGGCTCGTCCGCGTCAGAACACCAGCACCCCCCGGGCCACCCGTCCGTGGTGCGCGTCGTCCGCCGCCTTGGCGAAGTCCTCCACCGGGTAGGTCTCGGTGACGAGTTCGTCCAGCAGCAGCCGGCCCTCCCGGTACAGATCCGCGTACAGCGCGATGTCCCGCTGCGGGCGCGAGGAGCCGTAGCGGCAGCCCAGGATCGACTTGTCCAGGTACATCGACGAGACCAGGAACGACGCCTCGGCGGTCGCCGCCGGCACACCCAGCAGGATCGCCTGGCCGTGCCGGTCCAGCAGGTCGATCGCGGTACGGATCAGCTCGGTGCGGCCCACGCACTCGAAGGCGTGGTCGGCGCCGCTCGGCAGGATCTCCCGGACGCCCTCGGCGGAGGTCAGGAAGTGGGTGGCGCCGAACTGCCGGGCCACCGCCTCCTTCTCCGGGTTGGAGTCGACCGCGACGATCGTCAGCGCACCGGCGATCCGCGCCCCCTGGATCACGTTGAGCCCGATGCCGCCGGTGCCGATCACGACGACGCTCTCGCCGCGGTCGACCCTGGCCCGGTTCAGTACGGCTCCGACTCCCGTCAGCACCCCGCAGCCGATCAGGGCCGCCGAGGTGAGGGGCAGGTCAGCGGGTATCTTGACCGCCTGCACGGCCTTGACCAGGGTCCGTTCGGCGAACGCCGAGTTGGACGCGAACTGGTACAGCGGCTTCCCGCCCCGCGAGAACGGCTGCCCCGGCATCCCGATCGCCTTGCGGCACATCGTCGGCCGGCCCCGGTCGCACTGCGCGCACGCGCCGCAGCTGGCCAGCGTGGACAGCGACACGTGGTCGCCGGGCGCCACATGGCTCACGCCCGCGCCGACCGCCTCCACCACGCCGGCGCCCTCGTGCCCGAGCACCACCGGCAGCGGGAACGGAATCGTCCCGTCGATCACCGACAGATCACTGTGGCAGAGGCCTGCCGCGGCCACCCCGACCAGCACCTCGCCGGGACCCGGATCACGTATCTCCAGATCGTCGACGACCTCGGTCCGCTTGCCGTCGAAGACGACGCCTCTCATCTCGGCTCCCTCGGTAGGCCGAGCACGCGCTCGGCGATGATGTTCCGCTGCGTTTTGCAGCCCAGCCCGTCCGGCGATTGAGGACCGGGGTCCGGGGCAGCGCCCCGGTAACGCGCCCGCGCGCCCGGCAACCGGGGCTCCGCCCTCGAATCCCCGCTCCTCAATCGCCGGAGGGGCTTAAGCCGCCCCGGAAAGCCGGGATCCGCCCCACCCCAGGGGCCGGCCACACGCATCCCCCGCCGGAAGGCGAACGCGCACCGGGAGCCCCTCACGCGTTCGGGCGCGCTCCCGCCGCCGCGGCCCGCGCCGCCTCCGCCATCGCCTCCAGCTGCGCCAGCATCGGCATCGGGTCCGTTCCCACCGTCCCCGGCAGGAAGTCCGCGATGCGTTCCGGGGTCCACGCCGCCCCCTCCGCGTACCCCGCGCGCAGTTCCCTCGGCTGGGCCCAGACCGCGATCTTGGGGCCCGCGATCGTGTACACCTGGCCGGTGATCTTCTCCGCGCGCGCCCGCTCGCTGAGCAGGTAGACGACGAGCGCCGCCACGTCCTCCGGCTCGCCGATCTCCTTGAGCTCCATGGGGACGTTGGCGGACATCCGGGTACGCGCCACCGGCGCGACCGCGTTCGCCGTGACGCCGTACTTGTGCAGGCCCAGCGCCGCGCTGCGGACCAGCGAGATGATCCCGCCCTTCGCCGCGCTGTAGTTCGCCTGCGCCACGCTCCCCTGGTGGTTGCCGCTGGTGAAGCCGATCAGCGTGCCCGCGCCCTCCTGCTTGCGCATCACCGCGGACGCGGCCCGGAAGACGGTGAACGTGCCCTTGAGGTGGGTGGCGATCACGGGGTCCCACTCCTCCTCGGACATGTTGAACAGCATCCGTTCGCGCAGGATGCCGGCCACGCACACCACCCCGTCGATACGCCCGAACCTTGCCAGCGCGGTGTCCACGACCCGCTGCCCGCCGGCCATGGTGGAGATGTCGTCCGCCACCGCGACCGCCTCACCGCCCGCCGCCACGATCTCCTTGACGACGGACTCGGCTATCTCACTGGCGGGTTCGCCGCCCTCGATGGAGACGCCGTAGTCATTGACCACGACTCTTGCCCCCTCGGCCGCCGCGGCGAGCGCGACGGCCCGCCCGATGCCACGCCCGGCACCCGTGACGGCCACCACTTTGCCTGCCAAGAAGTTCCCCATGTCCGGCCCCTTCCCGCGGTTTCTGACGGACCGTTAGATTCTATGGGTCATCAGGTCCACCGGCACAAGCCCCAGGAGGCTCCATGTCACTGCCGGACGAGTTCCACGACATCGCCAGGCGCGTCAACAACTGGGGCCGCTGGGGCGCGGACGACGAGATCGGGACGCTCAACCTCATCACCGACGAGGTCGTGCGGGAGGCGGCGGCCACCGTCCGGACCGGGCTGCGGATCCCGCTCGCGCTCCCTCTCCAGCAGGACGGCGTGCAGAGCGGGCTGATCCAGGGGCGGATCAATCCGCTGCACACCATGGTCCAGATCAATCAGGAGCTGTTCGGCCCCGGCACCGTCGCCACCAGCGACGACAGCGCGGTCCTGAGCCTCCAGACCGCCACCCACTGGGACGCCCTCACCCATGTCTCGCACTCGGGGAAGATCTACAACGGCCGCCCGGCCGACTCCATCACCGCGCACGGCGGCGCGCGCTTCAGCGGCATCGACAAGGCCACGCACATCGTCTCGCGCGGGGTGCTGCTCGATGTGGCCCGCGCCCACGGGGTGGACCGGCTGCCCGGCGACCACGCCGTCACCCCCGAGGACCTGGACGCGGCCGAGGAGCTGGCCGGGGTCCGGGTGCGGGCCGGCGACATCGTGCTCGTACGGACCGGGCAGGTTCAGGTCTATCTGGCCGGGGACAAGAACGGGTACGCCTACCCGTCACCGGGCCTTTCGATCCGGACGCCCGAGTGGTTCCGCGCCCGGGACGTGGCCGCGGTCGCCAATGACACGCTGACCTTCGAGATCTTCCCGCCGGAGATCGAGGACCTGTGGCTGGGGGTGCACGCGCTGGACCTCGTCGAGATGGGCATGCTGCAGGGCCAGAACTGGAATCTGGAGAAGTTGTCCACAGCCTGTGCGGAGTCGGGCCGCTACGGCTTCCTGCTCTCCGCCATGCCGGAACCCTTCGTCGGCGCCACCGGCACACCGGTCGCCCCGGTCGCGGTCCTCTGAGGCGCCGAACCGCCGCGGAACCGGGCCGGTGCAGGGCCGTGCCCCGCACCGACGGAAACGGCGCTCATGACTGACCCGGACCTACGCGCGACGGGTGACCGCGTGCGACGCCTCGTACGCGGTGCCCACCTCGCGCCCGGCGGCGTCACAGCCGCCGGTGTCGCACTGCACGGGGCTCTGCACGGGGCTCTGCACCGGGCCCTGCGCGGCGCCGCGCGCGCCCGCTCCCTGGGCGCAGGGCTGTAGCTGCACCTGAATCAGCGGAATGCCCCGGTCCACCTCGCACCAGATGCGCTTGCCGGCGCCCTCCGGCTGCCAGCCCCAGCGGTCGGCCAGGCCGTCGACCAGCTCCAGGCCCCGGCCGCCGGTGTCCTCGCCCTCCGCGTGCCGCTGCTGCGGCGGGCGGCAGCTGGCGTCGGCCACCTCGACCCGTACGGTCCCGGCGTTGCCCGGCGCTCCCGTCGAACCGAACAGCATGCGCAGCACGGCCGGACAGCCGGTGTGCACGACCGCGTTGGTGACCAGCTCCGAGATCAGCAGAATGAGCGTCTCGGCCAGCGGCTCGTCGTCCCGTATCCCGGACCCGACCAGCCGTGAACGCGCCCATCTGCGGGCCCGCCCGACCTCCGCGGGGTCGGCCCCGACCTCCAACTGAACCTGAAGCACCTGCACCGCTCACACCATCCGAACCGGCGGACACATCGCCTCGCGCCTCCTCAGGGTCACGGAACGTGATTCCCTTACGAGACAGCATGGTTGACGTACAGTCACCGCAACAAGCGCTTCGGGCATATTCCAGCGCGAAGGAGTACGCATGGTGCATACTGTGCGACGCACGTTGCGGAGAGTCGAACAGAGGCGCCCGGAGGCCACGAAAACCCCGGAAATCGCTTCCCCGGCAGGCCCGGCCCCTCTGTGTGGACCACGAGCAGGGCACCTCTCGCGGACCGGAGCAGCCGCACAGGCCACATCCGGATCGCCAGGTTCCAGAACCACTCGCATCCAACGGAGCGTACCCGAGCCCGGCGCCGACTCCACCCCGTGACGAATCACGCAACGGACACAAGCCGGTATCGGTGCATACCGACTGCGCTGTGTCACTCCGCAGCGTGAACCTCAGGGGTCCATCGCGTCACCTGTGTGCACCGGCCAACCATCCGCTCCGGTTCAGGCCAGATCGGCGGCCAGCGCCTCCTCCGCGTCCGCCGCCGTCAGCCACTGCCCGGACCGCAGCCAGGCCCGCTTGAGGTGCAGATGGACGTCCGCCTCCCAGGTGAAGCCCATACCGCCGTGCACCTGGAGGCAGTCGCGGGCATTGCCGACGGCCGCCTCGTCGGCGAGCAGTTTGGCCCCGGCGATCTCCACCGGGTCCGCCGTCACGGCGGCCGCGTAGACGGCGGTACGGGCCGTCTCGGCGCGCACCAGCATTCCGGCGCACAGATGCTTGACCGCCTGGAAGGCCCCGATCGGCGCTCCGAACTGTTCACGTTCACCGGCGTGTTGAACCGCCGACTCCAGACTGCGGGCGGCGCTGCCGAGCTGTTCGGCGGCGGTCAGCAGGGCGCCCTCGCGGCGCAGCCGCGCCCCGTCCGGCAACGGTTCGCCGTCGTGCGCGGCCAGGTCCGGCACCCGCCACAGGGGGGTGCCCGGGTCCAGCGACCGCACCGGCCGGGCCGCCCGTACGACCTGCCGGAGCGCCCCGCCGGTCAGCACCCGCGCCCGGTCCCCGTCCAGGACCAGCAGCGCGTCGGCGTCGGCGAGGTGCCCCACCGGCCGCCCGGCCTCCGCCAGTGCCACCACGGCCTCGCCCTCCGCCGCCCCCTTCACCGCGCCCGCCGCAAGCTGGGTGGCGGCCAGGGGGCCCGGCAGCAGGACCCGCCCGACCTCATCGAACATCAGTACGGATTCGGGCAGGCCGAGCCCGACCCCGCCCGCCGTCCCGGGCAGCCGCAGCGCGAAGAGACCGGCCGCGCCGAGCTCCCGCCAGAGCTCACGGCCGACGCCCCCGCCGCCGTCCAGCGCGGCCCGCATCCGGTCCCTGCCGAACCGGCCGGCGAGCAGTTCCCGTATCCCCGTCCGCAGGGCCCGCTGGTCCTCCGAGAGCCGGAAGTCCACTGTCCGCTCACCGCCCCTTCGGCAGGCCGAGAATCCGCTCGGCGACGATGTTCCGCTGGATCTGCGAGGTACCGGCCGCGATCGTGTACGAGAGCGAGGAGAGCCGGTCCAGCACCCACTCCCGGTCCAGGTCGAGGGCGTCGCCCGCGCCGAGCACCTCCGCCGCCGCCTCGTACAGCTCCTGGCGGGCGTGCGAGTAGCGCAGCTTGAAGACCGAGCCGCCGGTGCCGGGCACGCCGCCGGTGCTCTGCGCCTCGCTGACGTTCCACTGGGTGAGCCGCCACAGCGCCCGGAACTCGGCGTTCAGCCTGCCCAGCCTCCGGCGCAGCACCGCGTCGTCCCACCGCCCGCCGCGCCGCGCCTCGGCCGCCAGGGCGTCCAGGGTGCGCCGGCAGGCGACGACCTCGCCGACGAAGGCCGTGCCGCGCTCGAAGGAGAGCGTGACCATGGTGACCCGCCAGCCGTCGTTCTCCTCGCCCACGCGGTGCGAGACGGGCACCCGCACCTCGTCCAGGAACATCTCGGCGAACTCCGTCGACCCGGCGAGCGTGCGCAGCGGCCGGACGGTGACACCGGGGGCGTCCATCCGCATCGCGAGCCAGCTGATCCCGCGGTGCTTGGGCGCGGCCGGGTCCGTCCGCACCAGCAGCTCGCACCAGTCCGCGACCTCCGCGTGCGAGGTCCAGATCTTCTGCCCGCTGACCACGTAGTCGTCGCCGTCGCGCACGGCACGGGTCCGCAGCGAGGCCAGGTCCGAGCCCGCGTCCGGTTCGCTGAACCCCTGGCACCAGATCTCGTCGCCGCGCAGCACCGGCGGCAGCCAGCGGGCCCGCTGGGCGGCGGTGCCCTCGGCGGCGACGGTGGGCCCGGCGTGCAGCAGCCCGACGAAGTTCGCCCCGACGTAGGGCGCCCCGGCCCGCTCCGTCTCCTCCAGGAAGATCAGGTGCTGGGTCGGGGTGGCGCCCCGGCCCCCCGCGTCGGCGGGCCAGTGCAGGCCCGCGTAGCCGGCGTCGTACAGCAGCCGCTGCCAGCCGGTGTCGTACGCCCGCCGTCCCGGCCAGTCGCCGGGGTCCGGCTTCCCGGGCAGGCCGGGGAGCACCGAGGCCAGCCACTCCCGCAGCCGGGCCCGGAAGGCTTCCTCTTCCTCCGTGTACGCGAGGTCCATGACGCGCGCGCCTACTTGTCGAGGTCCAGGCCGAGCATCCGGATCGCGTTCCCGCGCATCAGTTTGTAGACGGTCTCGTCGTCCAGTCCCCTGACGTGGTCGAGGGCGACCTCCTTCGTGTGCGGGAAGGTCGAGTCGACGTGCGGGTAGTCGGTCTCGAAGGTGGCGTTGTCCCGGCCGACGACATCGAGCGAGGCGACGCCGTGCTTGTCACGGAAGAAGCAGCAGAACATCTGCCGGTAGTAGTACGTCGACGGCGGCTCGGGGATCAGATCGCGCACCCCGCCCCAGGCCCGGTGCTCCTCCCAGACGTCGTCGGCGCGCTCCAGGGCGTACGGGATCCAGCCCATCTGGCCCTCGCTGTAGGCGAGCTTGAGCGTCGGGAACTTCACCAGCACGCCGCTGAACAGGAAGTCCATCATCGAGGCCATGGCGTTGTTGAAGGAGAGCGAGGCCTGCACGGCGGGCGGGGCGTCGGGGGACGCGGCGGGCATCTGCGAGCTGGACCCGATGTGCATGTTCACGACCGTGCCGGTCTCCTGGCAGGCGGCGAAGAACGGGTCCCAGTAGCCGGTGTGGATCGACGGCAGCCCCAGATAGGTCGGGATCTCCGAGAAGGTCACCGCCCGCACCCCGCGCGCCGCGTTCCGCCTGATCTCCGCGACGGCCAGGCCGATGTCCCAGAGCGGGATGATGCAGAGCGGGATCAGCCGGCCGCCGCTGTCACCGCACCACTCCTCCACCATCCAGTCGTTGTAGGCGCGGACGCACGCGAGTGCGACCTCCTTGTCGTGTGCCTCCGCGAAGGTCTGCCCGCAGAACCGCGGGAAGGTGGGGAAGCAGAGGCTCGCCTCGACGTGGTTGAGGTCCATGTCCTTCAGCCGCTCGGCCGGGTCCCAGCAGCCGCGCCGCATCTCCGCCCGGGTGATCCCCTCCAGCGTCATGTCGTCGCGGTCGAACCCCACGGCGGCGATGTTCCGCTTGTACGGGAACTTGAGGTCCTCGTAGATCCACCAGTCGGTGGGCGGGCCGTCGGGATCCATCGTGATGACGTACTTGCCGCCGGTGTACGCGAGCTCCCCGATGCCCGCGGTCAGCGGCTGCGGACCGCGCTCCCGGTACTTGGCCGGCAGCCAGGTCGAGAACAGGTGCGGCGGCTCGATCACATGGTCGTCGACGCTGACGATCCGAGGCAGTTCCGTCATGGTGTCCCCTTCGGCGCACGCTTTTCTGATGATCCGTCAGATTTACTTCGCCCTCAGGCTAGCCCCGCACCCCTGGACCGACAAGGCACAGCGCTCTACGCTCTCCGCACGATCTGACTACCCGTCAGCTGTGAGGGGTTCGCCGTGAACGAGACCGCACATGCCCTGGGCGCATCAGGCACCTTCTGGGAGCTCATCGAACGCCGGGCCGCCCTGACGCCGGACCGGCCCTTCCTGATCCAGGACGACCGCACACTCACCTTCGGCGAGCTGAGGGACCGCAGCGAGCGGGTGGCTGCCGGGCTGTACGCCATGGGGGTGCGCCCGGAAACCGTCGTCGCCTGGCAGCTGCCGACCCGGCTGGAGACGGCGCTGCTGTCCTTCGCGCTGGCCCGGATCGGGGCGGTGCAGACGCCCCTCATCCCCTTCTACCGCGACCGCGAGGTGGGGTTCGCACTGCGCGAGTCGAAGGCCGGGTTCCTCGCCGTGCCCGGCACCTGGCGCGGCTTCGACCACACGGCGATGGCCGGCCGCCTGTCAGCGGACCTCGACCGCCCGCCGCAGGTCTTCGAGGCGTACGAGAACCTCCCGGACGGCGATCCGGCGACCCTGCCCCCACCGCCCGCCGAGGGCACGTCGGTGCGCTGGATCTACTGGACCTCGGGCACCACCTCCGACCCGAAGGGCGTCCTGCACACCGACCGCAGCCTGATCGCGGCCGGCTCCTGCCTGGCCCACGCGCTGCGCCTGTCGGCGGCCGACGTCGGCTCGATGGCCTTCCCGTTCGCCCATGTCGCGGGCCCGGACTACTCGGTCATGCTGCTGCTGTACGGCTTCCCGGCGGTGCTGTTCGAGCACTTCGCGATGCCGGACGCGCTGGCGGGCTACCGGCGTCACGGGGTGACGGTCGCGGGCGGCTCCACCGCGTTCTACTCGATGTTCCTGGCGGAGCAGCGCAAGGACCCGTCCCGCCCGCTGATCCCCACGCTCCGCCTGCTGGCGGGCGGAGGCGCCCCGAAACCCCCCGAGATCTACCACGCGGTGGTCCGCGAGATGGGCATCCAGCTCACCCACGGCTACGGCATGACCGAGGTCCCCATGATCACGATGGGGGCCCCGGACGACACCGTGGAACACCTCGCCGAGACGGAGGGGCGGCCGCCCGAGGGCATGGAGATCCGGATCACCGACGAGGACGGCAAGCCGCTGCCGTACGACACGGACGGCGAAGTACGGCTGCGGGGCGAGGCCGTCTGCAAGGGCTACCTGGCCTCCCCCAGCCCCTTCGACGCGGAGGGTTTCCTGCTCACGGGCGATGTCGGCCACGTCGGGCCGAGCGGACACCTGGTGCTCACGGGCCGGCTGAAGGACATCATCATCCGCAAGGGCGAGAACATCTCGGCGAAGGAGGTGGAGGACCTCCTCGCCCGCCACCCCGGCGTTGGCGACGCGGCGGTGATAGGCCTCCCCGACGAGGAGCGCGGCGAACGCGTCTGCGCGGTGATCGAACAGCCGCCGGACGCCGCCGCGCTCACCCTCCCCGAGCTGACGGCCTACCTGCGCGGCGAGGGCCTGTCCGTCCACAAGCTCCCGGAACAACTGGAGGTGGTGGACGCCCTCCCCCGCAACGAGACCCTCCGGAAGGTACTGAAGTACCGCCTGCGGGAACGGTTCACGACGCGGTGACGCCGGTCCTTGGTGCGGGGTTCCTTGGTGCGGGGTTCCGTCCTCAATCGCCGGACGGGCTTGAGTGCGGGTCCCCCGCGGGTGCGCCTGCCCGGTGGGTGGGGGGTGGTGCCCCTCCGGGGCGTCTCCTCGGAAATGGCGTGTTCACCCGGGTCCGCGGGGGACCCGGGTCGTACGCCATTTCCTGCGGGGACTCCCCTGCACGTCCCCACCCCTGCATCACACGCGTCCGCACACCGGCCCTACGACTGCCGCAGACGCGAGGCGGCCGGGTCCGGGGCCGTGCAGGGGAGTCCCCGCAGGACGACGAACAGGTACCCGGGTGCCTGTTCGTTCCGGCCGCACGTTCGTCGTCCGAGGAGACGCCCCGGAGGGGCACCGGACCCCCACCCACCGGGCAGGCGCTCCCACGGGGCACCCGCACAAAATCAAGCCCGTCCGGCGATTGAGGACAAGAACCCGCGCCCCGGACCGGGGCAAGCAACACGCGGCCGCCCGCCCAAGGCTACGCACGGATACCCGGGTGCCTGTCCGTTCCGGCCGCACGTTCGTCGTCCGAGGAGACGCCCCCGAGGGGCACCGGACCCCCACCCGCACGGAAAGTGCCCCGCGGGGGCACCCGCACAAAATCAAGCCCGTCCGGCGATTGAGGACAAGAACCCGCGCCCCGGACCGGGACAAGCAACACGCGGCCGCCCGCCCAAGGGCTACGCGTCGGGCTCGATCACCGTGAAGTACACGGCGAACGCCGCCACCGCGTCCGCCTCCGCCACCCACCCGTCCCCGTCCACGTCCAGGCTCTGCGCGGCGAACGCCGCCGCGTCCGGGCTCGCGCCCAGCACCCGCAGTGCCCGCTCCACGGCAGGCACCGCGGCCGGACCGTCGTTGTCCTGGGCGGCCACGGCGAGCGCCGCGCGCAGGAAGGGGCGGGCGATCTCCGCGAACCGCTCGGGGCTGTCCCGGAGCCGTTTCACCGCCCCGCCGACGAACTCCTCGCGGTTGACGCGCTGGTCCCCGTCCACGTCCGCGATGCCCGCCATGCCCTGCCAGAACGCCTCGGCCCCGCTGTAGAGCGCCTGGCCCTTGTCGCAGCGGGCCGTCGTGGCGAACTCGGCGAGCAGCCGGGCCGCGGCGGCGTTGAAGTCCGCGCGATCGATGTACCCGTTGCCGTCCTGGTCGAAGGCGGCGAAGCGGAATGCGATCTTGCGCTCATACTCTGCGCTGTCCATGCGGGGAGCGTACGACGCCCACGGGGTTCACGTGTCACTTACCGGCGTCAGCGCTGTGACAACCCGGTACTGAACGGCAGCGGCGACCGCCCGCCGGACGGCCGCCGCGCGGACGGTCTCAGGCCGAGAGCGGCTGGGCCGCGTCGTCGACGGCCGAGTCGCAGTCGGGGTACACCTCGAACAGCCGGCGCACGCCGAGCGCCGCGAGCACCCGGTTGACGTGGGAACCGTCCTCCGCGCCCCGGGCGGGCAGGATGAGCCGCAGCCGGCCGCCGCAGGAGCGCATCAGCCGGCGGGAGGCGATCAGCACGCCGACGCCGCTGGAGTCGCAGAAGAAGACCTCGGAGAGGTCGAGCACGACATCGTGGCGGCCGACGGCGACGGCGTCGTGGACGGACTGACGGACGGCCGGTGAGGTCACCAGGTCCAGTTCACCGCGCATGCGCAGCACGGTCCACCCGCCCTGCTCGCTCTCGGCCACGCTCAGTGGCTTCCGGGAACGTTCCTGGGCGAACCAGGGGGCATGAGCGGCGGCAGCCGGGGGGCGGTTTCCAGGAGGGGATGGCTTTGTCACGCGACTGGGCCTCTCGTTCCGGGGATTCCGGGGAATTCGCGATCCGGAAGTTTGCGTTCCTCCTCGCGGCTGCCCCGGGGCACCCCCCATGAAACACCGCCGCCCCAAGAACGCACAGAAGGGTTTCAGGCAGAAATGATCACTTCAGGTCTGATTCCGGCGTCGCGGGGGCTGCATTCCCTACCATCCAGGGCGTCCGCGCGGACGTACTTGCCGCAAAGTGCGTGCCCTGTCAGTACTGCCGACTACATTCGATGTGACGAGGCGTACAGGAGACGGGCACAGGGCTGGGGGTCTCATGGCCAATAACGCACCACCCCGCTGGGACCGCAGGATGCAGCAGCGGCTGGCACGCGGAGAGGCGGCCGCCCTCGGGGAGCTCTACGACCGGTTCGCCTCGCTCGTGCACAGCCAGGCCCACCGGATGCTCGACGACGAGAGCGCCGCGGACGTGGTGACCCGGGAGGTCTTCGGGTACGTGTGGGAGCACCCCGACGCCTACGACCCCAAGCAGGGCTCGATGCGGTCCTGGGTGGCCCGGCTCACCCACCGCCAGTCCGTGCGGCGGCTGCGCAGCACCGCCGCGGCCGGGACGTGCGAGGACGCGGAGGACGGCCGGGCCCGCGCGGACCCGGCCGATCTGGAGGAACGGGTGCACCGGGCCACGGCGGCCGCCCGTGCCGACTACATCGTCGCGTCCATGCCCGCACCGCTGCGGGCCGCGCTGGAGCTCGCGTACATCCAGCGCCGGGACTACCGGCAGACCGCGACCGACCTCGGCGTCACCGAGGACGAGGCCCGGCGCCGGCTGCGGCTCGGGCTCCAACTGCTCTCCACCGCCCACACCCGTCCGCTGGAGGGTTCCTCACCTCCCGGATACGGGCGGCGGCTGTGAGCGACGACGCGGAAGGGCTCGACGGCGACGACCGCGAGTGGAACGGTCAGGACGACGAGGTGCGAGGCGCCCGACGCATACCGGGCCCGCGGGCAGCCGCGGACGACTTCGACTTGGGGCACGCAACGCCACCCACGCCCCAGCCGGAATCCGTACGGCCGCAACCGGACCCGGCCGACGACCGACCGGGCCCGCCGGGTCCGCCAGGTCCGCCGTCCCTGGTGCTCCCGCACCGCGTACTGAAGGCGCTCCTCGGTGCGTGGGCGCTGGCCGCCTGCTCCGCCGAGGAGACCGAGGCCGTCGAGGCGCACCTCACGGAGTGCGCGCCCTGTGCGGACGAGGCGCTGCGGCTGCGTGACGCGGTCGGGCTGCTGCACACCGACGCCAGCCTGGACCTCGATCCGCTGCTCCGGTCGCGGGTGCTGGACAACTGCCTGAGCCGCCGGCCGGCCAAGATCCCGGTGCCCGACTGGGTAGCCCCGTACGACGCGGAGACCGCCCGCCTCGACGCGCTGTTGCGCGACATCGGTGCCTCCGAGTGGCACGCCCCGGTGCGGCTGAAGTGGTTCGAGGGCGAGCGCACGGCCAACCGCAGGACGACGGTCGCCGGGGTCATCGGCCACCTCATGACCGTCGACGGACTGGTCAGCACCGCCCTCGGCCTCGACGACCCACTCGCCGACAGCGTCCCGGGCATTCCGCGCCGGGGCTCAGGACCGGCGCTCGCGCCCACCGCGCGAACCGAGAGTTACTGGTCGTCCGCCCGGCGGCCGCCGACCCGCGCGGTCCGTGAGCCGTGGCGCGACCAGAGCCACACCCTCATCCGCACCGTGTCCTTCGCGGGCCGCGGTGTCTCGGACCTCTCCGTCTCCTACGGCGACTTCGCGCTGCCGTTGCAGGACGCCCTGCTGGACCGCGCCTTCGAGTGCTGGGTGCACGGCGGTGACATCGCGGAGGCGGTGGACTATCCGTACGAGGCGCCCTCCGCGGCCCATCTCCACCGGATGATCGACCTGGCGGCCCGGATGCTGCCCGCCGCCCTGGCCGAACGGCGACGGTCGGGGCTCGCCGGTCCCGCCCGCCGTCTGGTGGCGGCCGGTTCCCCGGGCCGCTCGCTCCATCTGGAGGTCGAGGGCCTGGGCGGTGGTGACTGGTACATCGCACTGGATTCACCGGCCGCGATCGGCTCCCCCGACCACGCGGTGGCACAGGTCGCGCTGGACGGCACCGAGTTCTGCCAGTTGGTGGCGGGTCATGTGCCGGCCGTGGAGGCAGCGGCCGGCCAGCGCGGGGACCGCGAGGCGATCCAGGACGTGCTCCTCGCGGCGGCCTCGCTCAGCAGGCTGTGAGACCGGCCGCCGTCGACACGGCCCGGCCTACGGGAAGACGACCGTGCGGCGGCCGTTCAGCAGGATGCGCCGCTCCGCGTGCCACTTCACGGCGCGTGCCAGCGCCTGGCACTCGACATCGCGCCCGACGGCGACCAGCTGGTCCGGCGTCACGCCGTGGCCCACCCGCTCCACCTCCTGCTCGATGATCGGCCCCTCGTCGAGGTCGGCCGTCACGTAGTGCGCCGTCGCACCGATCAGCTTCACACCACGGGCGTACGCCTGGTGGTACGGCTTGGCGCCCTTGAAGCTCGGCAGGAACGAGTGGTGGATGTTGATGATCCGGCCGCTCAGCTGCTTGCACAGATCGTCCGAGAGGACCTGCATGTAGCGGGCCAGCACGACCAGCTCCACGTCCTCCTCGCGGACCAGCTCCAGCAGCCGCGCCTCCGCGTCCGCCTTGTTGTCCCTGGTCACCGGGATGTGCCGGAAGGGGACGTCGTACGAGGCGACGAGCTCGGCGAAGTCGGTGTGATTGGAGACGACCGCGGCGATCTCGACCGGCAGCGCCCCGATCCGGGAGCGGAACAGCAGGTCGTTCAGGCAGTGGCCGAACTTGCTGACCATCAGCACGATCCGCATCCGGTCCGCGGACCGGTGGATCTGCCAGTCCATCCGGAAGGAGTCACCGATCGCGGCGAAGCTCGCCCGCAGCTTCTCCGCCGTCACCGGGCTGTCCGCCGAGAAGTGGACGCGCATGAAAAACAGACCCGTGTCGTGGTCCCCGAACTGCTGGCTGTCCTCGATGTTGCAGCCGGTCATGAAGAGATAGCTCGACACGGCGTGCACGATGCCCTTCTTGTCCGGGCAGGAAAGCGTGAGGACATACTGCTCGGACGCGGCGTCCGGGACAGCGGAGGCAACGGAATCGGCGGGCTGCGGCGCGGTCATTCCCGTAGGGTGCCACACCGCCCGGATCTCAGGCCGTTCTGGTCATGATGCGGAGCACGTCCAGCGAACGGGGCGGCACATCGGGGTCCTCGCCGTCGTTCGAGGCGAGCAGCACATGGGCCTCGCGGGCGGCCCGGACGGCCTCCGGCCAGCCGTGGTGCTCCAGATAGGCGGACACCGGGGCGTCCGCGCCGACCTGGTGCATGATGCGCAGCACCCGCAGCACCGCGACGTCGACGAGGGCGGCCTCACCGGAGTCCCGGAAGACCGTGCCGACGTACTTCTCGGCGGACCAGTTGTCGAGCCAGGTGTCCTCGACCAGGCGGTACACGGCGTCGGTGACGTCGCCGTATCCCTCCCGGCCGGCCAGCCAGCACTCGTGATGGAAGACGGGGTCGGAGAGCATGTGCAGCGCCGAGCGCACGTTGCTGCGCCAGCGCCACCACGGAATGTCGTTGAGCGGCATGCCGCCCATGGTGGAGGAGCGACGGCCGCGACGGGAAGTGTTCTCGGAACCTTGCTGCACAGCTGTCGATCGTACGTTCCCTTTCCGGCCTCCTGTGCGGCCCCCTGCAATTCACCCGGATGTCACCGAGCGTTGAACGCGGCACACTGCGGCGTTACCCCGGGGCGGGAATCGTCTGTGCCCATGACCGGACGGCAACGCCCCATCGCTTCCCGCCCTTCGAGGCTGCTCGTCAGCGCTGTGGCGGCAGGGGGCCTGCTGGCGACCGGCTGCGGTGCGCTCCCTGGGGCATCGGGGGACTCCAGGGAGCCCGTCACCGTCGTCACCTGGGCGCCCAGCGGCGCCTCCGGCCCGGACGCGGCCGACATGGCGGGAATGACCGCGATGGCGCAGACGTACGCCCGCTGGGTGAACGGCGCCGGCGGCCTCGACGGGCACAGGCTGAGGGTGCTCACCTGCGACGAGCAGGACACCTCGACCGGCGCGGGAAACTGCGCCCGGCTGGCCGTCGAGGAGAAGGCCGTCGCGGTCGTCGGCTCGTACAGCCGCCACGGGCGGGCGTTCACGGCGCCGCTGGAGGTGGCCGGGATTCCGTACATCGGCGGGTACGGCGCCTCCGAGGAGGAGTTCCGCAGCTATGTGTCCTACCCCGTGACCGGCGGCCAGTCCGCACTGCTGGCGGGCAACGCCAAGCAGCTGGCCCGCAGTTGCGACCGGGTCGCGCTGGTGCGGCCGGACACGCTGGGCGGCGACGGGCAGTCATGGCTCCTGAGCACCGGTCTCACCGGGGCCCGTCGGCCCGCGCCGGTCGACATCCGGGCGGCGGAGGCGGCCACTTCCTACGACGACGCGGCCGGCCGGGCCCTGACCGGGGCGGGTGCGGCCGGCGGGTGCGTGACGGCCGTGCTCGGCGACCGCACGGAGACCTTCTTCGACTCCTTCCGCCGGCTGGAGCCGCCGGACGCGGCGGTCAGGATCTCCTCGGTGCTCGGCAGCGTGGGCCAGCCGCTCATCGACCGCACCGGCGGCCGCGACAGCCCGTTCGAGGGGGCGTACGTCACCGGCTGGTACCCGGACTCGGGCGACGCCCGCTGGAACCGGATGCGGCAGGTGATCCGCGAGCACGCCTTCGGCGACAACCGGATCGACCCGGACGACACGGGCGTGCAGACCACCTGGATCGCCTACACCGCCCTGAAGTCGGTCGTGGAGTCCCTGCACGAGCCGGAGATCACCGCCCGGAAGGTCACCAAGGCCCTCAACAAGGGCATCCGGGTCGACACCGGCGGCCTCACCCCCGAGCTCCGCTGGCGCTACGAGGACATGATCGGCTCGGACTCCTACCCGCGCATCGTGAACAGCAAGGTGACGTTCCAGATCGTCCGCGACGGCAAACTGGTCGCCGACCGGAAGGGCTTCGTGGATGTGACGAAGACCCTCTCGGACGCGAGCGCGACCGGCTGAGGCGGGGTGGGCGGACCCGGCCCGCCCCGTCTCACCGCCGTGCTCAGAGCTCGGTGGCCTCGTGCTCGGTCAGGCCGTACTTCTTCGCGATGGTGTTCCACAGCCCGGACGCCTCGCGCTTGGCCTTGCTCGCCTCGCCGCTCTGCACGTTGCCCTGCTCCTTCTGCGGGGTCGAACGGGCCGTGCCGTGCTTGCAGACCTTCTTGCTCTTGGCCTGCTCGGCCCAGGCGGCGTAGTGGTCGTCGGCGGACGCGGACGCCTGCCAGGCCTTGGTGAGCGAGGCGGTCAGCCGGCCGTTGTCCGGCAGCTTGTCGACCGACAGGTCCTTGAGCCGGGTGACCAGGTCGCGGCGCTGCTGGGCGGCGCCCTTCAGATCCGCCACGGCCTGGTCCAGGTTGGTGCAGGTCTTGGTCTTCTCCACCGCGCTGATGACCGCGGCCCGGCTGTTGTTGCTGTCCGCGAGAAGCTTGTCCAGCGCCTCGGCCTGCGGCTTCGCCGGGTCGGCCGGGGCCTTGGCGGGCGGCTCGGCGGCGGGTGAACTCGCCGAGGCCACCGGCTGCTTGCTGTCCTTGTCGTCGTCGCCACCGCTCAGCAGCGCACCGGCGCCGAGCCCGATCACAGCACAGCCGACGACGACCGCGGCGATCAGCGGGACGTGCGCGGGCCGCTTGCGCCGCTCGTCACGCCCCTCCTGCGGCAGCCCGTCCTCGGGTCCGCCGTACGCGGGCGGCTGCTGCTGGTACGCGGGCGGCTGCTGCTGGTACGCCTGCGGGGGCTGCTGGGAGCCCTGGTGCTGCGGGGGCAGCTGCTGCGCGGGGTCGAACCGGGGCATCTGCTGCGTGGCGCCGGCGGGCTCGTCGCTGCGGAAGAGGTTGTCGAACTCGGCGGGCGGCGGCCGCTCACCGGGCGTCCCGGGCCTGATGCCGTAGGGGGCGCCACCGGGCACCGGGGGTATGAACTGGGTCGCGTCGGAGTCCTGGCCGCCCGGCGCGGCGTGACCACCGGCCGGGGACTGCTGGTACCCCTGCTGCTGGCCCCGGCCCAGGTACCGGGTCGACTCCGCGGGGCTCTCCGGCGGCGGCCCGCCCGGCGCGGGGCCCGAGGGCACCGGCGCGATGAACTGCGTGGCGTCCGAGTCCCCGCCCATGCCCATGCCGGGCACCGCCTCGGGCGGCAGCGGCTGGGCGTACGGGCCCTGCGGCTGGGCGGGCGGGAGCGGCAGCGGCTGCTGCGGCGACTGGCCGTACGCCGGTCCCTGGTGCCCGTGCTGACCCTGCTGACCCTGCTGACCCTGCTGACCCTGCTGACCCTGCTGCGGATCCTGGCCGTACGACGGTGCCTGCGCCTGCTGGCCCTGCCCGTACTGGCCCTGGCCGTACTGCCCCTGGTCGTACTGCCCCTGCTGCTGCCCGTACGCGGGCGCCTGCTGGTCCTGCCCGTACTGGCCGTGGCCCGGTGCCTGTCCCGGCGCCTGGCCCGGCGCCTGGCCCGGCGCCTGGCCAGGCGCCTGCGGCCCCCAGGGCTGGCCCCACGGCTGTCCTTCCGCCGGGGCCAGCTGGTCCGCGGGTCCCCCCGGTGTCCAGGGCTCGCCGCCACCCGCGGGCAGCACGACACCCTCGTGCGCGGGTCGTACAGCAGGGAGCTGCTGCTCGTCGCCCTGTCCGCTCTGTGTCACCGGGACTCCTACGTGTGTACCTATGGAATCGTCGGCTCACGCTATCGGGTGGTTGCCGCCGTTCGCCAAGCGCGTGAGGTCACTCACCTCCCCTTCACACCGGCTGTAACACCCAGCGGCCCCACGACGCTGTTAACGCCCCGGCCCGCGACAAGGGCGGCCGGAAAGGGCCCCGGCCGCACCTCTGCGGTTCAGGCGGCCTGGAGCTCCAGGCGGGCCCCGAACTCCCGTACCGCGGGCTCGTCCCCGTACGGCACCAGCCGCTGTTGCAGATCCTCCAGATACTCCGCGCCCCGGCTGGAGCGCACCGACCCCAGCAGCTCCATCGCCCGCGTCCCCGTGTGGCAGGCCTGCTCCACGTCGCGCAACTGCACCTGCGCCGTGGCCAGCAGCGCGAGGCCGATGCCGCGGCGGCGGGCGCGGGACTCCGGGTGGCCGTCCAGGGACTCCTTCGCCCGGCGCGCGGCCGCCTCCGCCTGGCCGAGGTCGCGGTGGCAGTGCGCCAGTTCGTCGGCCAGGTAGGCGTGGTCGAAGTGCGCGATCCAGTCGGGATCGTCACCGCTGTCCGGTTCGGCGCGCTCCAGGGCCGCCTGCGCCAGGCCCGCCACCGACTGGCAGGTGCCGGCGTCGCCGAGGAGGGCGTGGCCGCGCGCCTCCGCGGCGTAGAACATCGCCTCCGCCCTCGGTGTGACCCGTCCGCGCGCGCCCTCCTGCGCGGCCCTGGCCAGTTGGGCGATCTCGCGCGGATTGCCGAGCTGGGCCGCGAGATGGCTCATCGACGCGGCCAGCACATAGCCGCCGTAGGCGCGGTCGCCCGCCGCCTGCGCCAGCCGCAGCGCCTGGATGTAGTAGCGCTGGGCCAGCCCCGGCTGACCCGTGTCGATCGCCATGTACCCGGCGAGCTCGGTGAGCCGGGCGACCGCGGCGAACAGCTGCCGCCCGGTCGCTTCGCGGTACGCACCCGAAAGCAGCCCGGAGACCACGCTGTTCAGGTAGTGCACCAGGACCGGCCGCACATGGCCGCTGCCGAACCGGTGGTCGAGGTCGACCAGCGCGGCCGTCATCGCCCGCACCGCCTCCACGTCCGGCATCCCCACCCGGGCCCCGGCCGCCCGCGCGACCTGCGGGTCCGCGCCGCTGATCAGCCAGTCCCGGCTGGGCTCGACCAGCGCCGAGGAGGCCACCGTCGAACCCGTGAGGAAGTCGCGGCGGCCGACATCGCTGCGCCACAGCTCACAGACCTGCTCGATCGCCCCGATCACCGTCGGGGCGAACTGCAGCCCCACGCCGGAGGCGAGGTTCTTGCCGTTGGCCATCCCGATCTCGTCGATCGTGACCGTACGGCCGAGCTTGCGGCCGAGCGCCTCGGCGATGATTCCCGGTGCCCTGCCGCGCGGCTGCTGTCCGCGCAGCCAGCGGGCGACCGAGGTCTTGTCGTACCTGAGGTCGAGCCCGCGTTCGGCCCCGACCATGTTGACGCGGCGGGCGAGGCCCGCGTTGGAGCATCCGGCTTCCTGGATGAGCGCCTGGAGCCGTTCGTTCGGCTGGCGTGCGACGAGAGGCCTGGCTGCCATCGTTTGTCCCCCTGAGGCCGCAGTGATCATTGCGGGATCACTGCCCGACATATGACTGAGAAATGCACCGATTCATCGTGTTGGTCACTTTCACGGCGTCTTGCATCTTTCGTCACAGCAAGCGCCCTAGGATGAGAGACGAACTGTGCCGGAATTCCCGTATCTGGTTACCCCTCCTTCGCCGTGACGCCTACCGCGCGCCCCCGCCCATGCCTCGATGCGCCCCGCGTGACGGGAGCGAAGCGGCCCCAACCGCGCACGCCACGCCCGTAACCCCACGTGGTGGCGGGAGTTGTGCTGTGCGTGGAAGAGCCCATCGGAGTCAAGGAAGCCGCGCAGGTCCCCCAGCAGCGTGCGGAGCCGCTGCTCGACGCCGCCGTGCGGTACACGGAGGAGCGGCACTGGGACGTGTGCCCCGGCACCTGGCTGGAGCCGGCCGACGGGGCGGAGGGGTGCTCGTGCGGCGAGGCCCGCTGCGCCGCTCCAGGCGCCCATCCCACCCGGGCCGACTGGGCGGGCCTGGCCACCGGCAGCGGCGCGGCGGCCCGCCGGATGTGGTCCCAACACCCCCGGTCGGCCATCCTGTTGCCGACCGGACGCGCCTTCGACGCGATCGACGTACCGGAGTCGGCCGGCTTCCTGGCGCTGGCCCGGGTGGAACGGCTGAGCCTGCCGCTCGGGCCGGTCACCCGCACCCCCGACCGCCGGATGCAGTTCTTCGTCCTGCCGGGCGCCGCCGCCAAGGCGGACGGTCTGGTGCGGCGGCTGGGCTGGAGCGCCGCCGCGATCGGCCTGCGCGGCCGGGGCGAGGGCCATTACGTGACGGCACCGCCGACCCGGGTCGGCGGCAGTGGCGTGGTGCAGTGGGCCCGCCGCCCCACCACCGCCAACCGCTGGCTGCCCGAGGTGGAGGAGCTCATCAGCCCGCTCGCCTACGCCTGCGGCAGGGAAGCGGCCGACGCGCGGACCCGCCTTTCGTAGGGTGGCCCCCACAGACGGGGACTTCGAAGGGCGTGCACGATGCCGGACCGGTACCAGACCGACAGAGCAGAGCAGGCCTTCGAGTCGGACACACCGCGGGTGACGCCGCCCGCGGTGCGTGTGGAGGGGCTCTGGAAACGGTTCGGCGAGCAGACCGCGGTGGCCGGAATCGATCTGGAGCTGCCCGCGGGCAAGTTCATCGGTCTGGTGGGTCCCAACGGCGCGGGCAAGACCACCACCCTGTCCATGGTCACCGGGCTGCTCCGCCCCGACCTGGGCCGGATCGAGGTCGGCGGACGGGATGTCTGGCGCGACCCGGTGGAGGTGAAGTCCCGGATCGGCGTCCTGCCCGAGGGCCTGCGGCTCTTCGAGCGCCTCTCGGGACGTGAACTGCTCGGCTACACCGGCCGGTTGCGGGGACTGCCGGGGCCCGAGACGGACAGCCGGGCCACCCAGCTCCTGGACGTACTGGACCTGGCGGGCGCCCAGCACAAGCTGGTCGTCGACTACTCGACCGGCATGCGGAAGAAGATCGGGCTGGCGGCGGCGCTGCTGCACAATCCCGAAGTGCTCTTCCTGGACGAGCCGTTCGAGGGCGTCGACCCGGTGTCGGCGCAGACCATCCGCGGCGTGCTGGAGCGCTACACCCGCTCCGGGGCGACCGTCGTCTTCTCCAGCCATGTGATGGAGCTCGTCGAGTCGCTCTGCGACTGGGTGGCCGTCATGGCGGCCGGCCGCATCCGGTCCCAGGGCACCCTGGCGCAGGTGCGCGGCGACGCGCCCTCGCTCCAGGACGCCTTCCTGGAGCTCGTCGGCGCGGGCGGCCGCGACACCGGTGACGCCCTGGACTGGCTGGGCGGCACCCGATGAGCGTGCTCGACGCCCCGGCGGGATCCGGGCCCCGGACGGGCGGCATGGACGGTACGGCCCTGGTCCCCGTCTTCGTACGGCTCAAGCTCACCCTGCTGCGCAACGGGCTGCGGCAGTCGGCCGGCCGGCGGGCCGCGTACATCGCGTCCGTCGTCGTGACCCTGCTGATCGCCGCGGGCCAGCTGATCGGGCTGATCGCGCTGCGCGGCAACGCCCACGCGGAATCGCTCGTCGTGCTGCTGGCCGCGGTGCTGGCGCTCGGCTGGGCCGTGATGCCGCTGTTCTTCGCCGCCGGGGACGAGACTCTCGACCCGAGCAGGCTGGTGATGCTGCCGCTGCGGCCGAGGCCTCTGATCGTCGCGCTGCTGATGGCCTCGCTGGTCGGAATCGGCCCGCTGTTCACGCTCTGCCTGACGGCCGGTTCGGTGATCGCGCTGGCCCACGGTGCGGGGGCCGCGGTGTTCGCGGTCGTGGCCGCCCCGCTGACCCTGCTGGTCTGCGTGGCGCTGACGCGGGCCGTCGCCACGGCCAACAGCCGGCTGCTGACCTCACGCAAGGGCCGCGATCTGGCGGTACTCAGCGGACTGGTGATCGCGGTGGGCATCCAGGCCGTCAACTTCGGCGCGCAGCGGCTCGGCCGGGCCGGCGGTCTCTCCGCGCTCGACCCGGCCGCGGACGTGGTGCGCTGGCTGCCGCCCGCTTCGGCGATCGGGTCGGTGCAGTCCGCGTCCCAGGGCTCGTACGGCCGGGCCGCCGTTCAACTGCTGCTCTCCGTGGCAGCGCTGGCCCTGCTGGTGTGGCTGTGGCAGCGCAGCCTGGTGAAGCTGATGACGGCACCGGACGGCTCGACGCTCGCCGCCGCCGAGCCGAACCGCGCCAAGTCCGGTTCGCGCGGCGCCGGCCTGTGGGCACTGTTCCCGGAGGGGCGCACCGGCACGGTGATGCAGCGCAGCCTGCGGTACATCGCACGGGACCCGAAGACCAAGGCCGCGTGGGTGACGGCGCTGGCGATCGGGCTGATCGTGCCGCTGCTCAACGCCATGCAGGGCACCGGCTCGGTCTACTTCGCCTGCTTCGCCGCCGGGATGCTCGGCATCCAGATGTACAACCAGTTCGGGCAGGACACCTCCGCGTTCTGGATGGTGGCCCTGACGATCTCCTCGACCCGGGACGCGTACCTGGAACTGCGGGCGCGCGCACTGGCGATGCTGCTGATCACCCTCCCCTACACGGTCCTGGTGACGGTGCTGACGTGCGCGGTGCTCGGGGACTGGGGGACGCTGCCGGGGGTCATGGGGCTGTCGTTCGCACTGCTGGGCGCGATGCTGGCCACGGGCGCGATGGCCTCGGCGAACTTCCCGTACTCGATCCCGCAGGACGGCGCGTTCAAGAACGTGGCCCCCGGTCAGGCCGGGCTCGCCTGGATCTCGATCTTCGGCGGCATGGTCTCGGCCGCGCTGCTGTGCGCGCCGGTGATCGGTGCGACGATCTGGCTGCATCTCGCCGGTGCGGAGGGCTGGCTGTGGCTGCTGTTGCCGGTGGGTGGTGCGTACGGGGCGCTGATCGCCTGGGCCGGACTGCGGTTGGCGGCGCCCCGGACGGCGGACCGGCTGCCGGAGATCCTGGCGGCGGTCAGCAAGGGGTGACGGACGGGGGCGGTGGACGGGGCGGCGAGGCTCCGGGCCCCACGGGGACACCGGCTCTTACGGGGACACCGGCTCCCGGTCGTCGCGGTTGTCCTCGGCCAACTGCTCCAGGAAGGGTTCGACCGCGGCGCGCCAGCCCTCCGGCTGGTCGTAGTGGACGAGGTGGCCGGCGTCGGCCACCTCGGCGTACTGCCCGCGCGGCAGCACCCGGACCATCTCCTGGGCCTCCGCCCGGCCCAGCTCGCCGTCGAGGCCCCGCAGCACCAGGGTCGGGCAGCCGACCTGGGCCAGCTCCTCCCAGTGCGCCTCGAAGACCCAGGTGGCGCGGGACTGGAGCATCTGCCGGCGGGAGAAGACGGGCCGCCAGCCGTCGGCGCGCTCGGCCATCACCTCGGCGAAGAACTCACCGCGCGACGGGTTGGGCCGCTCCACCCACGGGTCGTCCTCACCGAACCACTTCCGTACGTCGGACAGCGTCGCGAACGGCACCGGCCAGGACGTGAACCACTCCTCCCACTCCCGCTGCGAGGCCGCCCCGAGCGCGGAGGCCCGCATGTCGCAGATGACCAGCCCCCGGACGAGGTCGGGGCGCTTGGCGGCGAGCTGCCAGGCGGTGAGCGCTCCCATGGCGTGCCCGACGAGGGTCACGGGGCCGAGGTCGAGCTGTTCGATCGCGGCCTCGGCGTCGGCCACGTACGCGTCGCGCGTGTACGAGCCGTCGGCCGGCTTGTCGCTGCGGCCGTGGCCGCGCTGGTCGAGGCCGACCGCGCGGTGCCGCTCGGCGAGCCAGCGGGTGGTGGAGGCCCAGTGCGAGGCCCGGCCCATCAGGCCGTGAAGCATGAGGACGCCGGGGGCGCGTTCGCTCTCCGTGCGCTCCTTGGGCGGATCGGCGAACTCCCAGGCCGCGAGGCGTACGCCGTCGGTTCCGGTCACATCGATGCGCCGCACCATATGTTCTGGCACCCCCTTCTGGTCCCTCGATCACCACGTGGTCGCGTTCCGCCAGAGTATCGAACTCTTATTCGAAAACCGGGTTCCGCCACACAACACCGCTCGTTCGAGTGACCGCTTCCAAGGATTGACGTCGGCCGCGGAGGGGAGATCTTCTCCGGGAGGCGGGCCACTCGGGGATGAGGGCCCGCAGGGACCGATCTGAAGAGCTCGGGGCTCCAGGTCGGAACAGGGGAGGACAGGCCCCGGCGCCGTGAGGCGCCGGGGCCATCCATCGTTCATGGGGACCGGGGCCGGGCGCGGGCGTGGGTGCGTGTCTCATCCGGTGCGCATGCCGGACCTGCCAGCACGACGGGCGCATACCCTGCTCCCCTCCCCGACCGCGCGGCCAGGTGGCCGACACTCTCAGGTATCCCTCAGCCACAGCCTGGCACGCGATCCGTCCGAGCGCTGCAATTCCGGACGGAAAAGACGGGAAGCGGACGTCGGCGGCCGGTGCCCGGCACCGCCTGGAGGCGTGAAACGGACACCGGCCGCTCGGCGCTCGCCGGCGAATGCACGCGCGGCGGTGCATCAGTACATGGCGCCGCCGCTTCCGTACGTGGCGCCGCTTCTGTACGTGGCGCCGCTTCCGTACGTGGCGCCGCTTCCGTACGTGGCGACGCCTCAGCGCTTGGCGACGAAGACGTGCGACGCCACCTCGGAGTTCAGCTCCGCCGCCTCCCCGCTGCTGCCGACCAGCACTCCGCCGGGCGACTCCGTCACGCTGACCACGGAACCGGGCTGCACGCCCGCCCGCCGCAGCGTGTACATCAGCTGGGCGTCCGTCTGGATCGGCTCACCGATCCGCCGGACCACCACGGTCTTGCCCTCGGCGCCCGGGTCGAGATCCGAGAGGCTCACCATGCCCTCGTCGAGGAACGGATCGGCCTCGGCCTTCTCGCCCAGCTCCTCCAGGCCCGGGATCGGATTCCCGTACGGGGACTCCGTCGGGTGGCGCAGCAGCTCCAGCACCCGCCGCTCCACGGCCTCACTCATCACGTGTTCCCAGCGACATGCCTCGGCGTGGACCTGTTCCCACTCCAGGCCGATCACGTCGACGAGCAGGCACTCGGCGAGCCGGTGCTTGCGCATCACACGGGTCGCCAGCCGGCGCCCCTCCTCCGTCAGCTCCAGATGCCGGTCGCCCGCGACCTGAACCAGGCCGTCGCGCTCCATGCGCGCCACCGTCTGGCTGACCGTCGGACCGCTCTGGTCCAGCCGTTCCGCAATCCGGGCGCGCATGGGGACCACGCCTTCCTCTTCAAGTTCGAGGATGGTGCGGAGATACATCTCCGTTGTGTCGATCAGTCCGGACATTTCGTGCCCCTCGATGCAATCGTGCGCTGGCCCTGACCCAATTCTGACGCATACCACCGACAACCGTGCCTCGTCGGTCCGATGCGGTGCATCGGAGTGGGCCGGAGCGAGCCTCGCGGTATTGACATGTCACTGGTCCAGACCGCAACGTGATCGGCGGTACGGACGCCCCCTGGTCACCCCCATCCCGCCGGAAAGGCCCTCCTCAGATGAGCGAAAGCAAGCTGGCCGGTCAGTTCTTCGACGCAGCGATCGGCCTTCTGGAGCGGGTGCGCGACGAGGAGTCCGGCAACATCGCGGCGGCCGGTGCCGCGATCGCCGACACCGTCGAGGCCGGTGGACGGCTCTTCGCCTTCGGCGCCGGGCACTCCTCGCTCGCCGCCCAGGACGTCGTCTACCGCGCGGGCGGGCTCGCCCTGATGAACCTCCTGGCCGTCCCCGGCGCTCTCGGGGTCGACGTCATGCCGGCGACCCTGGGCTCGGCGCTGGAGCGGGTCGACGGCCTCGCGGGCGCGGTCCTGGACTCCAGCCCCGCGAGGGCGGGCGACCTCCTCGTGATCATCTCGCTGTCCGGGCGCAACGCGCTGCCGGTGGAGATGGCGATGAACGCGCGTGCGCTGGGCGTGAAGGTCATCGGCGTCACCTCGGTCGCGTACGCGGACGGCACCCGGTCCCGGCACAGCTCGGGCGGCTTCCTGCGGGACCACTGCGACATCGTCCTCGACAGCAAGATCGCGATCGGTGACGCGGAGCTGAACGTCGACGGCATCGAGGCACCGTTCGCGCCCGCGTCGACCGTGGTCACCAGTGCGGTGATGCAGGCGATGATGGCGGCGGCGGCGGAACAGCTGCTGGAGCGGGGCGTGGAGCCGCCACTGCTGCGGTCGGGGAACGTCGACGGCGGCCACGAGTGGAACGGGCGCGTGATGACGCAGTACGCGGACCGGATCTTCTACCGGCACTGAGGACCTGACCGGGTACCGGGGGCCGCCACCGACGCGAGGGTTCCGTCCCCTCAGCCGCCGGACGGGCTGATACCCCCGGGACCCTCCCCCCGCGACTGGTGCAGGTCCACCGAGGCCGCGACGCGGTCCGCCATGCTCTCCGCGTACACCGCGTCCGGGCGCTCGAAGGCGGCGCGGTTGGCCGAGCGCAGGAACGTCACCACGCCGAGCGTCCGCCCCCGGCTCCGCAGCACCGCGCACAGGGCGTGCACCGAGTCGGCCGGCCACTGGCGCTCGGCCGCCCACTCCCCGGCGGCCCGTGCCGCCCCCGCCGTGGCCCGTACCGAGCCCGTGCGGTCCACCGCCTGCAGGGCGGGGTGGCCCGGTACGTACCGCAGCGGGATGCCGCCGCCGGCCACCGGCAGGCACGGGCCCGGCGCATCGGACGGCGTCTGCGCCGCGCGGACCAGCCGCTCCCCCGCCACCAGGTCGACCAGCGCGTGGTCGGCGAAGCCCGCGAGCGCGTAGTCGAGCGAGGTGGTCGCCGCCTCCATGGGGTCCTCGCACTCGGCCGCCGACCGCGAGGCCCGGTGCAGCTGGTTCGACCGGAAGCGCACCCGGTCCGCGTCCTGGGCGGCCAGTTTCGCCTCCGTGACGTCCTGGAACAGCCAGCCGACGCCCAGCGGCACCGGCTCCTCCGCGAGCGGCGAGGCCAGCCGCAGGAAGCCGCTGCGCCAGCAGCGCCGGCGGTCGCCCTCGGCCGTCCGCAGCGTCACCCACAGTTCGGCGGGGCCGGGCGGGGCGCCCGCGGCCAGCACGTGCTGGAGCGCGCCCTCCAGGTCCTCCACGCCCTGCACGATCAGCTCGCCCAGCGGCCGCCCCAGCAGCGTCGTCCGGCCACCGCCCAGCGCGCGGGCGGCGTGGGCGTTGACGACGGTCGGCCGCAGGTCCACGTCGACCAGGACGACACCCCATGACGCGTCCTCGAACAGCGCCTCGCTCAGCGCGATGGCCCGCTCCAGGTCGATCTGCGCATGGACCTCGCTGAACGCGCAGTACACCCCGGCCGGCTTCCCGTCCGCGCCCCGCACCCCGGCCGACTGGGTCCGCACCAGCACCCGCCCGCCGTCCTTGCGCAGCAGCGCGAACTCGTGCACCTGCCGCCCCGGCCCGTCCATGACGGCCATCAGCCGCCCCTGCACCTCGTCCGCGTCCGCCCGCCGCACGGCCCATCCGGCGAAACCGGGCCGTCCGACGGCCTCCTCGGCGGACCAGCCGAGGATCCGCTCGGCCTCGCGGTTCCAGTGGGTGACGGTGCCGCCCGCGTCGAAGGCGCAGAGCGCGGCGTCCATTCCGTCGAGCAGGGCCGCCAGCAGCTCCGACCCCGGGACCGCCCCGGGACCGGCCTGCGGGCCTTCCTCGGGCCCGAGGGCGTCAGTGGTTCCGCTGCTCCTGGAAGCACTCATCCCGTACCCCCTGAGGGACGTCTCCGGCATTGCTGCACGTCAGACCATTGAACTCGAACGTGACCCAGCACACAGCGACTTCGCCGAAATCGATGGCACGGATAATTCGGTTGTGCGGCCCGGGGGGACGTTCCTAGGCTGCGGGTACACATGAAAGGAGGTGCTCCGGAAGTGATTTCTCTTCGGACTCGTGAGGTGACTGCGGGCTGACGCCCGTCGTCGCGCTCTTTGCAGTGCAGGCCGGTCGCCGGCCAATCCCAAGCAGTCACCGACCCGCAGGCTCGCCGGTAAGTCCGGCCGACCCCTCCGCAAGGAGGGACCAGAGCCTGCGGGTTTCTGCGTGTCCGGAGGCGGAAACGGCCTACGGGCACAGCCGCTCGACGCGCCAGCCGCCATGGCCGTCGCCGCTCCCGGTCCCGGTGCCGATCCCGGTCTCCCGTACGTAGCGCAGCCGGTCATGCAGCCGGTTCTCGTGGCCCTGCCAGAACTCGATCGTGCCGGGAACGACCCGGAAGCCGCCCCAGTGCGGGGGCGCCGGGATCTGCTCCCCCTCCGGGTAGCGGGCCGCCAGCTCCTCGTAACGCCTGACCAGCTCGGCACGGGAGCCGATCACCGTGGACTGCGCGCTCGCCCAGGCGCCGAGCTGGGAGCCGTGCGGGCGGGTGCGGAAGTAGGCGGCCGTCTCCTCGCGGCCCACGCGGGCCGCGGTGCCGGTGACGATGACCTGGCGGGCCAGCGGGTGCCAGGGGAAGAGCAGCGACACCTGCGGATTGGCGGCCAGCTCGCGGCCCTTGCGGGACTCGTAGTTGGTGAAGAAGACGAAGCCGCGCTCGTCGTACATCTTCAGCAGCACTGTGCGGGAGGACGGCACGCCCTCGGGCGTCGCCGTGGACACGACCATGGCGTTCGGCTCGTGGAGCATCCCACCTGCGGCGACCTGCCGGAACCAGCGGGCGAACTGCTGCATGGGATCGGCGGCCAGGCTGTCCTCGGCGAAGCTCTCGGAACGGTACTGCTCGCGCATCGCGGCCGGATCGGTGGTGGAATCGAAGGAGGAATCTGCGGTGGACACACGCTCATCCTGCCGCAGCGGCCCAGTCTGCCCGGCGAGGAGGGTCATCAACCGTTCCGGGAGAGAGCGGGGAGCTGTGCCGGATGTCACGCTTCCCGGTCACGTCGGAACCCGCCAATATCGTGGGGCGGGCCCTTCGGGTCCCGCCCGCAGCCGCCGACCCGAGGGAGCCGCCTGATGTCCGACTTCGTACCCGGACTCGAAGGAGTCGTCGCGTTCGAAACGGAGATCGCCGAACCCGACAAGGAAGGCGGTTCGCTCCGGTACCGCGGGGTCGACATCGAGGATCTCGTCGGCCAGGTGTCGTTCGGCAATGTCTGGGGGCTGCTGGTCGACGGGGCGTTCAACCCCGGTCTGCCGCCGGCCGAGCCGTTCCCGATCCCGGTCCACTCCGGTGACATCCGGGTCGACGTGCAGTCCGCGCTGGCGATGCTCGCCCCCGTGTGGGGGCTGAAACCACTGCTGGACATCGACGAGGAGACCGCGCGCGACGACCTGGCGCGGGCGGCCGTCATGGCGCTCTCGTACGTCGCCCAGTCGGCGCGCGGGCAGGGGGTGCCGATGGTCCCGCAGAGCGAGATCGACAAGGCGGGGTCCGTCGTCGAACGGTTCATGATCCGCTGGCGCGGCGAGCCGGACCCCCGCCACGTGAAGGCCGTGGACGCCTACTGGACGTCGGCCGCCGAGCACGGCATGAACGCCTCGACGTTCACGGCCCGCGTCATCGCTTCGACCGGCGCCGACGTGGCCGCCGCGCTCTCCGGCGCGGTGGGCGCCATGTCGGGCCCGCTGCACGGCGGCGCACCGTCCCGGGTGCTCGGCATGATCGAGGAGATCGAGCGGACCGGCGACGCCACCGCGTACGTGAGGAAGGCCCTGGACAAGGGCGAGCGGCTGATGGGCTTCGGCCACCGCGTCTACCGCGCCGAGGACCCCCGCGCCCGCGTGCTGCGCCGCACGGCCGAGGAGCTGGGCGCACCGCGCTTCGAGGTGGCGCGGGCCCTGGAGAAGGCCGCGCTGGAGGAGCTGCACGCGCGCCGCCCGGACCGGGTGCTGGCGACGAACGTGGAGTTCTGGGCGGCGATCATGCTGGACTTCGCGGAGGTCCCGGCGCCCATGTTCACGTCGATGTTCACGTGTGCCCGTACGGCGGGCTGGTCGGCGCACATCCTGGAGCAGAAGCGGACGGGCCGCCTGGTGCGGCCCTCGGCCACGTACATCGGGCCGGGGACGCGCAGCCCGCGGGAGATCCCGGGCTTCGATCAGCTGGGCGACCTGGGCAACTGAGGACGGTTCGACAACTGCCGGGCGCCCGTCGCTCGCGCAGCCGGCGCGGGCGTCCGCCGACGCGACTGCCGCGGGCGTCGGGCGGCCGGGCGTCGCCGTGCCGCACCCGTCGCAGGCCTGTGGCATGCCTGTGTCATTCCCCCCGCAGTCTGAGATGCGTCATGGCGCGCCACGGTGACGGACTGCCGTCGTCGCGCCGCTCCGGCACGTCCGTCCGGCCGCGCACCGGACGTCTCGTCCCGTTGTTGAACGCACCGGCTGTCGTACGGGGCAGCCCTCACCGCCAGTTAGGTCGAAATGACACACAAGGGACGCATCATCTTCGCGGCCGCCCTCACCACCATGGTGCTCGGGCTCACGGCCTGCAATGACGGCGAGGACTCGTCATCGGCACAGGACTCACCCTCGGCGTCCGCCCCGACATCGTCCGACCCGGGCAGCAAGAGCCCGTCCGCGGACCCCGGCGACGACGGTGCGGCGCCGGCCAAGGGTGACAACACCGCGCCGGGCACGAAGCTCAAGATCGGCGACAGAGCGGTTCTGCCGTTCGAGTACGGGACCGAAAAGAAGGGCACCATCGCCGTGACCGTCACGGCGATCGAGAAGGGCGCCGAGGCCGACATGGCCGGATTCGGCGCGAAGGCGAAGGGCATGACGCCCTATTACATCCGAATGAAGGTGGAGAACGTCGGCGGCACCGACCTGGCGTACGCGTCGCTGAAGCTGCGCGGCGAGCTGGAGGACGGCGGCGCCACGGGCATCGTCCTGATCGGCGACCTCCCGGGCAAGTGCGACAACGAAACGGCACCCCGCGACTTCACCACCAAGGGCGCGTCGTACGAGACCTGCTCGCTCAGCGCCACGAAGACCACACCCATCACGGCCGCCTCGTTCGACGAGGGTGACGCGTACAGCGACAGCCCGGTCCTCTGGACCAGCTGACAGGCCGTTCCCGTGTCCGCACGCCGGGCATCTCGTCCCTGACGACATGCCCGGCCGGTGGCGGCGCCAGGGCCTCGTCGGGGGAACATCCGACTAGCCATGCCGTTCGTCACGCCGTCTTCGCCAGGGCGTGATCGCAGGCGATTACGGGGCCGACCGATTGGCGGGGATACCCTGCACACGCGTACACCGTGCACCCGCCCCCGGCCCGGGGCCCACTACGAGATCGCACGAGCCTGCCAGGCGCCGAGCAGAGGAGACCGCGCACCAATGGCTCGACCGCCGAAACCCTTGATCAGCCGAGCTGCCGCCGTGGCGGGAGCCATCGCGATCACCGACAGTGAGGGGCTGGAGGCTTTCAGCCCGGCACGGCCGGCCCAGCATCTCGATGTCAGGACTCCGTCCTCGAACCAGCTCACACCGCGGCAGCTGCACGAGCAGAGGGTACGAAGCTTCCTGCACGGGGTCGTCCGTGACGACGAGGAGCGAACGGCTCCGGCGACCGATGACTGACCTCCTGCCCCTCGCCTTCACCGCGGTCGGCGTCTTCCTGCTGGCCGCGCTCGCCCAGGCCGTGACGGGCTTCGGCGCCGCCCTGGTCGCCGTCCCCCTCCTCACGCTCGTGGTCGACCCGGTGACCGCGGTGGTCGCGGCCACCACGGTCAGTCTCGTCCTCACCGCCGGCTCCTGGCGGCGCGAGCGCCTCCACGTGGATACCGGGCAGGCCCGGCGCCTCACGCTCGCCGGGGTGCTCGGCATGCCGCTCGGCCTGATCGCGCTCGCCCTCTCCGACGAGCACACTCTCTCGCTGCTCATCGGTGGCGCACTGCTGGTGCTGGTCGGGCTGCTGTCGTTCGGTGTGCGGTTGCCCGAGGGAAACGTCACGGCGTGGACAGCCGGTTTCCTCAGCGGTGGACTCCTCACCTCGACCGGCATGAACGGCCCTCCGCTGGTGCTGGCGCTGCAGAAACTCGAACCGCGCCGCTACCGGGCGACGTTGCAGGCCGTCTTCTGCGGGCAGGACGTCGTCGCGGTCGCCACATTCGTCGCGCTGGGACACGTCTCCACCACCGCGCTGCTCCTGACAGCGGCAGGTGTACTCGGCCTGCCGCTGGGCTGGGCCATGGGTGACCGCATCTTCCGGCGCGTCCCGGCGGAACGCTTCCGGCCGATCGTGCTCGGTGGCCTGACCGTCATCGCGGTGGTCATGCTGGCGGGTGGCTCCTGACGGAGGGGGCCCGCCTTCGGGGGCGGCTCCTCGCCCCCGAAGGCCGATGCTCGCCCTGGGAAACGAGGCCCGCCTTCCCTGGGCGTGGAGCGGCCCCACCCGGCCAGAACTTAGGAGTTGGACCAGTTCCTGGTGGAGAGCACCAGGAGATATCCGTCCGGGTCCTGGACCGTCACGCCCCAGGTGTCCCAGTACGGATTGTGCGCGGGCACCCGCTTGCCGCCGTGCAGTTCGAGCCGCTCCACGAGCGGAGTCCGGCAGCGGGTGCCGGCCAGGTGTGCCGTCGGCCTCGTGCCGGCGCATCGGCCGTTCGGCTCAGGCCACCGGGAACTGGGCGACGTACTCGTCGAACGGAGGGATGCCCACTTCCGCGCGCCGCTCGTCCATGCGCTCGAGGTCCTCGCAGGGCCACGGGATCGGCGAACCGTCCCGCACCCCGGCGATCTGCGTGCCGTAGATCTGCTCGCCTCCTTCGTTCACGCGTGTCCGATCGCGCAGGAAGGCCAGGTCCCGCGCGCTTGCTGAGCCCGCTGCCACCGCCTGCTCCATCAGCCGGAGCGCCCGGCGCTGCACATCGAGCTGCCGGTCGGCGTGCTGCGCGATCAGCCACGCGGCCCGCGCCGCGTCCTCACCGACCAGTTCCGCGGTGGGCCAGCCGCACTCGCCCATGATCTCGGTGAGGCGGTCCGCGTGCTGGGCGGTCATACGACGCCACGCCAACTGCTCCGTGTGGTTGTCGCTGTTGGCCTGAACGGTGGCCAGGTGGTCGGTCGCGGCCATGTCCACGAGTTCCCGTGCCACTGCGGCGACTTCGGGTGTCATCCTGCTCCTGGAGTCCAAAGGGGTGCGTCGTGCTCGTCGTTCGCAACCCTAGGCGCGCAAATAGCCACAAAAGATCATTCTGGCGCAGGGTGACGAGCAGACCCCGGCGTTGGGATACTTGATCTGCTGCCGAAAGAGGTGGGCCCCCGCCGGCGCGCTCACTGGATCAGGTCGGTGTGCGGGTGGTCCGGGGACTCCGGGCAGACGTAGAGCTGAAGATGGTTGCCCTTGGAGACCTGGACCTTGGGCGGGTTCGCCGTGCCGGGGTCGTCGAGCGTGGTGAGGGCCTGGTCCTCGTAGGGAATCCAGCTGTGACCATCGGGGAGCCACTCGTCCGAGGCGATGGTCAGCAGCGGGCTCATCCCGGCGCCGCACTCGGCGCAGAAGCGGGCGACGGGATCGGTGAGACCCCACGGGGGACAGCCGCCGACCTTCCAGCCGGGGGCGACGGACAGGGCGTCCAGGTAGTACTCGTGCGGGCCGTCCTCGTAGGAGGTGTCCATCGCGACGCCGGCCGCCTGCCAAGTATTCCAGTCCTCCACCTGCCGCTGCGTTTCCTGGTCCAGAGCGAGCACGTTGGGGTATTCGGTGACCTGTTCCGGCGTGAGCAGGCACGGCTCCGGCACGTAGTTGTCGCCGTACTCCAGCACGGACGGCTCGGGCGGCGCGGCGAGTATGCCGGTCACCTCGGCGGCGGTGCGCCAGACCAGCGCGGTCGGGGGCTTGTACTCCGGCGGGTGCTCGCAGGGACACCACAGCACCTGGAGCAGATCGGCCTGGCCGGGCGGTCGCAGCAGGGGTACGTCGCGTACGTACAGCTGGGCCACCGGCAGCATGGCGTTCGGACCCACGCGCTGCTCGCCCGCCTGCTCGTCGTACCACTCGTGCCGCTCGTCGCAGTACGGCCACGGCTCGTCGGCGGGCCACAGCAGCGGCCCGCCGACCGAACTATCGCGCGGCGACGGGGACCCGGGTCTGGGGTGCAGACGGATCGCTGTGCGCGCCAGCGGGGCCAGCTGAGGGAAAACCGCCGTGACATCGATCGGCCGAGGCGGGGTCCTACGGATGGCGTCCATACGTCGATGCTGCCAGCCGCCTCTGACAACAGGCCCGTTGGTCGTGCAGCGCCTCAGCGGCCCACGTGTGCGGTGAAGGCGGCCCAGGCGGCGGGCGGAAGGGCGAGGGCCGGGCCCTCGGGGTGTTTGGAGTCGCGGACGTGTACGGCCGCGGGGTGCGCGGCGACTTCGACGCACTGGCCGCCCTCGTCAGCGCTGTGGCTGGACTTCCGCCATGCGTAGCCGACTTCGAGGCACTGGCCGCCCTCGCTGCCGCTGTAGCTGGACTTCCGCCACTCGTAGGCGACTTCGAGGCAGGCGCCTCCCTCGTCGCCGCTGTAGCTGGACTTGAACCACGCGCGTGCAGTGCTCATTGCTCGCCCAGCATCCGGTCCAACAGGCCCAGGGTGTCAGCGGGGCTGAGGGCCTGAGCTAACATCACGCATGCCATGTCAACGACGGCAGTCACACTTCGTTACCACCGATTACGGGCCAGAGCCGGAAGCGTGACAGTCCCGCAATCGGATCCTGCCGGACGACGTGATGCGACAGACTCATCCCCACGGCCTTCGTGCTGAGCGTTGTGTGTTCCTTGGTCGGATTGAGCTTGTTCCGCTTTGACGGACACCATTGGTGTGGTGGTCAGACTGCGAGTGCCGTCTCGTACTCGGCGGGGCTGAGGTAGCCGAGGCTGCTGTGCAGTCGGTGCAAGTTGTACCAGCCTTCGATGAAATCGAAGATCGCGGTGCGGGCGGCGGCCCTGCTGGGCCAGGCGGAGGTGCCGAGCAGTTCGCGTTTGATGGTCGAGAAGAACGACTCCGCGAGCGCGTTGTCCCAGCACTGGCCGGTGCGGCCGGCCGACAGCCGGACCCCGAACTGGGCTGCCAGGGCGGCGAATTGCTGGCTGGTGTATTGACAGCCACGATCCGAATGGAAGATCACCGGATGGGTGGGGCGACGCTGCCGGCAGGCAGCTGTCAGTGCCTCGGCAACCAGCTCGGTCCGCAGGTGATCGGCGGTTGCCCAGCCGACTACGCGCCGGGAGGCGATGTCGATGACCGTGGCCAGATAGAGCCACCCCTCCTCTGTCGGGACATACGTGATGTCGCCGCACCAGCGGGCATCGAGCCCGTTGCGGTCGGGCTGGAAGTCCCGGGCGATGAGGTCGGGACGGAAGGCAGCCCGGGGATCGGGGATCGTGGTCACGTGCCGTCGTCGGCGGTGCCGGCCTTGCAGTCCGGCGGCCCGCATCAGACGTGCGACACGACGACGGCCGCACCCGGCACCCCCGCGCTTGAGCACGGCATGCACGCGTGGGGCCCCGTAGGTTCCGCGTGATTTCGCATGGACCTCGGTGATCTGCTCGGTCAGCTCGGCATCCCTCACCGCACGAGGACCGGGCAGATCGGAGCGATGGGCATAGAAGGCGGCCCGGGAGACCTTCATCAGCTCACACGCCCGTTTGACGCTGTGACCTGCCTGCTTCTCCGCCTCGATGAACGGGTGCACCGTCACCGGGTCTCCTTCGCGAAGAAAGCTGTGGCCCGCTTGAGGACGTCAACATCCTCACGCAGCCTGCGGTTCTCCCGCCGCAACGCGGCCAGTTCCTCGCGCTCACTGCTGGTCAGCCCGTTGCGCTCGCCCCCGTCGACCTCGGCCTGCTTCACCCAGTCCCGCACCGCGGTCTCGGTCAGTTCGAAGTCTTTGGCAACCTGTCCGACCGAGCGGTCGCCTCGTCTGCACAGTCCGACGATCTCGGCCTTGAACTCAGGCGTGAACGAACGACGAGGGCGGCGAGGCTTCTTCTTCCCCATGCTCTCCATGATGGACATCCTCCCGGGGCTGAACCCCAGATCTCGAATGTCCGTCAAAGCGGATCAAGCCCAGTCGGCGGCGGACCGGATCATCGACCACCTCGGGCCGATGTTCGCGCTCCAGCCCCGTCAGCGTTTCGCCAAGGACGCCGTGTTCATCGTGGAAGGGACCTTGGTCCCCACCCGGGACCACACCATCGCCGAGCGGTCGAAGAACTACCGATACTCCACCAACCACCAGGTCGTCATCGACGCCGACACCCGGCGCGTCGTCGTGGTCGGTCGACCGCTCGCCGGGAACCGCAACGACTGCAGGGCCTGGGAGGAGTCCGGCGCCAAGGCCGCCGTCGGCAAGGCCGTCGTGATCGCCGACGGCGGCTACCCGGGCACCGGACTCGTCATGCCACATCGCCGAGAGCGCGGCCAGACCGAACTGCCGGGACTGGAAAGAGGAGCACAACCGGTCCCACAAGCAGGTCCGGGCCCGGGTCGAGCACGTCTTCGCCCGCATGAAGAAGTCATGCTCCGCGAAGACCTGCCCCGCCAGCTTCGCCACATCCTCCACCGTCTCCGCCCGCAGTGCGGTCAGCGCGTCACGGATCCGGGCCAGACCGTCCAGCACCAACGCGCTGGCACGACTCGAAGCTCCAACCCGATGTGCAGAAGGCGGAACGGATGGCCCTCGGTGAGCGGCATCAGTCAGAGCTGGGGTTGGGCAGGCCGGCGAGTTCGTGGCCCAGCGTGTGGCGGAGGGCGAGGACGGCTTCGGGTTCATCGGCTGCTGTTCCGCAGGGAGCGAGATCGGCCGCGAGGGCTGAGAGCGTGAGTTGGAGGAACCGCTGGGAAGCGCTGCGCCGGTCTTGGTGGCTGGCGCCGGCGAGTGTTTCGTTGAGGGTCAGGGCGAGGAAGATGTCTTCGATCCAGCGGTCGGCTCTCATGGACCCTTCGGATTTGGCGCGGGCGATGAGCTCGTTGACGCCGGTGACTGTCTGATCCCGTACGACGTCTATGCCCACGTTCCGCCCTGCGGGGACCGCTCGCAGCGCGCTCATGTAGGCGGCATTGTCGAGCTGCTCTGCGAACAACCATGACAGGTAGTACACCAGCCCGTCCCATCCGGTCGGCCGTTGCAGCGCCTTGGTGAGTGCGGACGAGCTGCGCTGGAGATTGAAGGAAAGAATCTCAACGACGAGCGTCTGGCGGGTCGGAAAATGCCGATAGAGCGTGGCGTTCCCAACGCCGGCACGCTTGGCAATAACGTCCAAGGGTGCGTCGAGACCCTGACTCCCGAACACCTCTCGTGCTGCGGACAGAAGTGCTTCGCGATTACGTTGCTGGTCCTTCCTCGGCTTGCGCTTCATCGTCGTCATGTACGTCAACCTAGCGGGTCGCTCGCTTTCTGGCAACGAAACGTGGAGTAGTCCCCATTTTAGTGTATGCTGATGGTGCTGAATTCAACTACATTCTCAAAGGGTGAAAAAAAATGGTCTACGACTACATCGTCGTCGGTGCCGGAGCGGCAGGCTCGGTCTTGGCCAGTCGGTTGTCGGATAATCCCAAGAACCAAGTTCTGCTGCTGGAGTACGGCGGCGGCGACAAGAACCCGATGATCTACATCCCCAAGGGATTCTTCTTCACGCTCAAGGGGAACCGCTACAGCTACCACTACAAGACGCAGCCGATCGGCCCGAGCGGTCAGACCGAGGATTGGGCCCGCGGCAAGGTGCTGGGCGGTTCGACGTCGGTCAACGGCATGATGTGGACCCGCGGCGCCAAGGCCGACTTCGACGGACTGGCCGATCGTGGCAACCTGGGCTGGGGCTGGGACCAGGTCCTACCGGTATACCGGTCGATGGAGGACCACAACCTCGGCCCCTCGAAGGTGCGCGGAGCCGGTGGGCCGCTGGGCGTATCGGTGGTCGAGAATCACGACGAAGTGGTCACCGCGATGCTCGGCTCAGCGCAGACTCATGGGTGGGATCGTGTCGATGACATGAACGCACTCGACACCGAGCGCGTCGGCTTCACCCCCTCCACGATCAAGAACGGACTGCGCACCAGCGCCTACAGCGCCTTCGTCCGCCCCGTACGTAAGCGTCCCAACCTGACGATCCGGACCCGTACACGCGCGGGTTACCTGTTGTTCGAGGGTAAACGGGTGGTCGGTGTTCGTGCCCGCAGCGGCGACCGGACACATGACTACAAGGCGCGCAAGGAAGTCATCCTCTCGGCCGGCACGGTCGAGACGCCGCTGCTGCTTGAACGATCCGGCATCGGGCGCGGCGACATCCTTCATGGCGCCGGCATCGACATGATCGCCGAGAGCCCCAACGTGGGCGAGCGCGTCATCGAACAACGCGGCGTGGCCACCCAGGTGCGGCTGAAGCGGCAAATCGGTCCCACCCAAGAGCTCAACACCATCCCGAAACAGGGCTGGCAAGGCTTCAAGTACCTGTTCAACCACAAGGGTCCCATCTCGACCGGCGGCTACGACCTGATGACTCAGTTCAAGTCCGATCCGACGCTCGACCGCCCGGACATCCAAGGGCTTTTCGTACCGATGGCCCTCGACACCAGCAGTGCGACCATGAAGCTGGCCAAACATTCGGGAATCATGTTCATGGGGTACCAGATCAGGCCCAAGACCCGTAGCTCGATCCACCTGTCGGGAAAGCTTCCCGAGAACCTGCCGATTATCGATGCGCGATTCCTGGAGGACGAGGGCGACCGAAAGGCAACGTCCACCATCCTGGACACTGCACGCACGGTGTTCGCCCAGGGCCCGATCGCGGACTACATCCTCGATGAGGAATATCCCGGCCCTGCCGTATCAACCGCCGATGAGGTGCTCAAGTATTCCATCGACACGGGTGCCGGTATCTACCACGCTGTAGGGTCGGCCGCAATGGGGCCCGAGAACGACGACGTTGTAGATTCCCAGCTGCGTGTCCGCGGAGTCGAGGGCCTGCGCATCGCTGACGCCTCCGTCCTGCCCACCCAGGTCTCCGGCAACACCGCCGCCCCCACCATGGCCGTAGGCTGGATCGCAGCCGACCACATCCTCGGCAACGCCTAACCTCAATGGGTGCGGCTCGTTTCGAGGGAAGCCCTGACCTGTGGGGACGTGGGTTGGTGCGGAAATGGGCAGGTCTTCTCGTGACGAGAGGGGGCGGTGCC